>NZ_JARMMC010000018.1:96574-454139 GCF_036216745.1 Fictibacillus sp. B-59209
CGCACGCCCCGCGGAAAGCGAGCAGCCTGGAACGGAAATCAACAGCTTACAGACTTCTAGGACAGCCCCTTTTTTTAGCCATGTTTCAATTAGTCTTTAAAAAATCATGGTTATATATTTCTTCCATTCTATTAAGTTGAGCAAATCGTTCATACTCAATAGGTAATTTTATTTAATGTTCGCAATCCAGTGATCACCGTTTTGAACAAGCCTTGCTTTCCTCCATGTTTTCCCTTCATTAAATGAACGTCAAGGCTTGCTCCCTTTATATCTCCGTATCCCAAAGCATAATTCACTTTTCCGGGAGTTAAGCTTAGCTTTGTTTACCCTTACATTTACATGCTACGCTTATTTTCATATGAAAAATAAGCGTACTTCCTCCCCCGGTTCCAATAAATATCAAATTTACTTTAGATGTGCATCATAAGAAAATGGCATAATTACGAGAATCATGTGAAATGTTCGTTTAACCATAAGGTCGATGCTGCTATAAATTTTTCGGCAGCTGGCGGAAGATTTTTGAAGGATATTGAACCAATGCCGATGGAGGAAATTGCTCGATCATCTGAAAGGGGTATTTTTTTTACACCATCAGGAAGATTATGTAAAGCGATGTCTGGCAGGATAGCTACACCAAGGGAGTTTTTTACCATCGAGATAACAGCATGTTCATCGTCTAAATGAAAAGCAATTTCAGGAGAAAGTTTATTTGATTTCAAAATGTTATGGATGATTTTAAGGGTAGAATTTTGGACAATCAGCTTCTCTTCATTCAGTGCATTTGTCTTTATAGAATTTTCAGCACCAAGATGGTGGTTTTCCGGAACAACACAGCAAAACGCTTCTCGCTTTAAATGGAGAACCTCCAGATCGGCAGCAGGCAGCATTAAAAAACCGAAATCTACAATCCCCTGTGAAATCCACAGAGAGATTTCCTCCTGTTTCCCCTCCATAATGTCTACTTTTATATGAGGATATTGATCCATGAATTTTTTCAATATTCCAGGAAGCCATACAGCAGAAATAGATGAAAATGTGCCAATCCTAACAGTCCCTATTTCTAGTCCTCTTATTTCCCCAGCCTCCTGAAGCAATTTTTCATTTAAATATAGAATCTCCCTAATATATAACAACATTCGCTCACCGTTTACGGTTAGCCTGATGCCTGCTTTATTACGGGTTAATAAGGAAAACCCCAGCTCTTTTTCCAAGCTGGAAATGGCATGACTTACCCCTGATTGGGAAATATTTAACGATTCACTTGCTTTTGTTAAGCTGCCAAGTTCTACCACTGTATGAAATATTTCATATTTGCCTATCGACAAATTCATCCCTCTTTATATTAGTTTTACTCATAATATAACATAAAAAATGAATTAACTTCATCATATTCCGACAATGAAAGAGACTGCTTGAGCAGTCTCCCTCTTGAAACATCATTTCGGAAAAATGATTTCATCTATAATCCCATACTCTTTAGCCTCTTCAGCACTCATAAAGTAATCCCGGTCAGTATCTTTAGCCACTGCTGTGTTCCTTATTCCATTAAAGCGCCCGATTACGAAAGATCAACTTATTATATAGAAAAGATCATCCGATTTCTTTTTAATGTCCTGCCATCATTGCTGCATTCGCGTCTTTTGTTTCATCATCTGGTGCATGTTCCGGCTGTTGCTTTAGTCTAACGAAGGATTGTTCCTAGAAGTGCCCCAGCTAATGCAATCTCTGCAGCATAATTGTTGCAAATTTAAAGGAAGAAAAACCCTATTTTATAAAACTAATGACTAACAAAAAATGATATCTAAATATACGATCATTTTGTGGTAGCGTCAGGAACCGCATATTTACAAAGTTAAGGAAATTACAATATTAAAAAAAACCCAATTTCTTAGCATTAATCTTAAGAAATTGGGCTTTTTTTCGTTACTCCATTAAAGTACCCTTAATAGAGTAAGGAAAATAATCGTATTAAACTATTACACTAGGAGGGTAAGAACAAACTCTTTTACGTTCTCGCCACGTGCGTTGGAAAACCCGCTATCATCACCCGAGATTGTAAATCCATATCTCTCCAAAACCTTGAGTGACCCGATGTTGTCCTTAACGGTACGAGCATATAGGGGACGGATTATTTAGAAAGTAACCCGTGAATAAATTCAAATAATCAATTTAAAAAACTTAAATCTCTTAAAATTTGGTGGTCAAAATGTGGTCAATGATTATTCCGACAAATAAAACTGATCACTAAAACCACAAACAAAAAACCCTTAACACCAATGGTGTCAAGGGTTTTGAATCTTAATACATGGACATATATTGTTCGCGTTCCCAAGGGTGAACTTGTGTGCGGAACATATCTCACCCTTTTTTTTCTTTTCAAAATATATCTAAAATGCTGTAATATCAGCTTTTTCAATTTATAGCTTTTTAAGATAATTCTTATCTTTTCAAATTATTTTGGTCATTTTTTGGCCAATATTTTGGTCAATCATTCAACCTTATTTTTGCACATTATGGTTCTTCAAATCACGGCACGCGAGAATACCTAGAACCGATAGAAATAGAAAAATTAAAGTTAAGCTAATTGGTCTAAATGCGCTCAGATTAGTGGTCAAATTTCATTAAACAGTATTATAACTGTTTTACTTATTATTACTTTCGCTATTATAAAGAACTTTTGCACCTTCTTTAGTAAATAAAGAGTCTTGACTTACAACGTGTGTAGCTGGGCTACAATTTAAGAATTTATCAACATTCACCTGGATTGAATCATTAGGGTTAAAAAAGCTATTCATATTGTAACCATCAGAAATAAATCCTAAATCTGTTCGCCTAATTACTTGATCTAATAAATACCCACCTAATGTATTATCCGTAGTTACTTCAAGAGAAACTCTCTCCTCAGTTTGATAAATTTTCACAGATGTCACATTTTGCTCTATAAAACTACCGTAATTTTCTTTTAATTCATCTAAGATATCTATTGACTCATAACTTTCTCCTGGTTTATTTGATTCTATCTTAGAGAAAGTTTGAACTAAATTAATTGTTTTATTTAATGGATAATTAAAGAACTCTCTTCTTGGATTAATTCTATATTCTTCTAATTCTTTATGGATTTTTCTTTCTACTTCTTCACAGTTTTCCACAAAAATCTCATAAGCAACCTTAAAAGGGGTAGGTACCCCGGTATTTCGAGATAACATTCTTGCTCTTTCATTAGGATCTAATGATGTAATTCCGACTTTAACCAAACCTTTGTAACTCTCATTAATAAGAACATATACATATCCATTACTCATAAAAACTATTCTCCTTAATTGTTCAATTGAAAATAAATCTTTTATGTGTCTAACCTATCCCAGTCTTCACCGAATATCTTACGCAGTCCCGAGAGTTATCCGTTCATTTAAAATCATCATAAAGCCCTAAATTTTCCTACACTAAGCAAGTTAAACGTAACTCTTCTCTCGAGTCATTAATTCAACTTTTTTTATAATTTCATCTACAATAATATCTGATTTTTCATTAGAGAACTCATGTTTTTTCAATAATTTTCGAGCATCTACACGCATTTTAGCACGAATTGGCTCCCTTTCCATCCAATCCGTACCCATATTATTTTTAATTGCTAATGCTATCTCAGTAGCTAACACATGTACTTTATGATCCGATAGTTCTGATTTTATGGTATTTAGTACATCGTAAATTAACTTAAATTCTTCATCGAAATAAATATTAACTTCATCTTTTTTCTCTAATTTAGGTACATCTCCTTTAACCCTTGTTTTTTCAAACTCGCTTTCTTCTTCAAAGTTGCTTTCTTCCTCAAAGTCGTCCCAATCATAATTTTTTAAAGGAAGGTACTCATATTCAATATTCTCTATACCTACCGGAACACCAATTGATGTTATCGCTTCAATATTTTCAAGTTTAATTGAAGAAATATTTGTGTCATCGATACTTAGGACTTCTACTTGAAAATCTAAGGTAATTAATAATTCATAATGTATACCCGGTTGTTCAGCAATCAATTTACCTTTTAATTTAAATTTATAAGAAGTATCTCCTGACTCATTTAAATTAATAATATCTGTAAATAAATCCAAACTAGTCACAGTCACTTTAATACCATTTACAGATATATCAGCGTTCATTTTTACTCTTATATCTTCTAAAAAATCTTTTAAAATAAATTCTAAGTTATTTTTGACCTCATTTAACCGTAATTTTAAAGTCTTTTCAGAAGAATATTCTTCAATATAACTATCTAGTTGTCTCGTTTCATCCTTGTTATATATTATTATTGTATTTCCTATCAACTGTTCAAATTCTTCTTCTAATTCTCCCTTAAATCTTTTATCCCCAGTAAACAGGAGGAAATTCCCATCATTTTTTTCTGCGAACTCAAGTATAGATTCCCATATAAGCGCATCTTTAAATCCTTTATCAGATTGCTTATCAATTCCTTCAAAAGGTGCCTTTTTACCAAGAGCTCGGGCGACAATTTTAGTAAAACGACTTTCTCCACAAATCGGTAAAATTTTTATTTGTTTTCTCAATAAGTATTCATTCTTTTTATTATTTAAAAACGATTCGTAATCAAATGTCTCATCAACATTTAATTCTATTTCATATAATCCATCAAACATTGTATATATTTTATTGATTTTCTTATATTCTTCATCGTAAGACTGTAATTGTTTTTGAAACAGCTCAGATAATGTAACTTCTGGAACTAAAAGTTCAAATTTTTCGGTTACATCGTGTCTTTCAATTTTCCCTTGAATATCTTCATAAATCTTATTAAATTCAAATGTTGCATAACTATTATAATTACGTAGAAACAAAACATTTGTATCAAAAATGATAAACGTTTTCATACTTATCACCTGTCTTCATCCATAATTAATTTTTAAATTCAAGATTACCAGCCATCAACTCCGCCTGCTTCACGACAGTCTCGACAGCTAGCTTTTGAAGATCAGGTGGATACCCATATTTCTTTAACAGTCTTCTTACGGTAATCCTCATTTTGGCCCTGGCTGATTCACGGAGATTCCAATCAATACTCATATTTTCTTTAATTGCTTTCGATAGTTCATGAGCGATAGCCTTAAGGACGTCATCCCCCATTACCTCTTCTGCTGTCTCATGAGACGCAAGTGCATCGTAAAAAGCAATCTCTTCCTTTATAAGCCCGGTTTCCTCTCCTCTTTTAATGGACTCATTCATTTCCTTCGCCAGTTTAATTAGCTCTTCTATGACTTTTGAAGTTTCTATTGTCCGTTTATTGTACTTATTAATAGCATTCGTCAATAAATCTGAAAACTTTTTGGCTTGAGCTATATTGGTACGTTGCACACTTTTCACTTTTCCCTGTAGTAAACGATTTAGCAGTTCAACAGCCAGATTTTTATGAGGCAAAGCTCGTACATCCGAAAGGAATTGATCAGAAAGTATTGAAATATCAGGATTTTCAAGTCCTAATGAGCTATAGATATCTACAACTTCATCAGAAATGACGGACTTTGAAATTAACTGGTTAATCTGAGCATCCAGCTGCGAGGACGTTTTCTTTTTCGCTTCATCCGGTAATAACTTGATGATGCCTGATTTTACTGCTTTGAAGAATCCAATTTCGGCATTTAGCTCTTGGGCATCTTCCTCCGTGGAGCAAAGGGCGAAGGCTTTGGCCAGTTCTGTAACCAAGCGTAAGAATAATTTTTTCTGTTCCTCTCCAAGACCAATTACAAAATCAACCGTTTCAATAATAGCTTTCATTCGTTCTGTCGGACGCTCTGAGTCAAAATGACTGTAATCATGCTGATAGAGCATACTTTGAATCAGTTCATATTTCTCGAGCATAAGATCCAGCGCAGTAGAAGTATCTACACCTGTATTATCCCGATCGCTTTCGGTATATTGTTTTAAGGCTTCTTTTAAACTATCCGCAATTCCTATATAGTCAACAATCAGTCCGCCAGGCTTGTCCCTAAAAACCCGATTCACCCGTGCGATGGCCTGCATTAAATTATGACCTTTCATCGGCTTGTCTATATACATGGTATGCATAGACGGTACATCAAAGCCTGTAAGCCACATATCTCTCACTAGGACGATTTTTAATTCATCACTTGTATCTTTCATCCGCTTTGCTAGATATTCCCGACGACGTTTGTTTCCAATAAATCCTTGCCAATCCTCTGGGTCACTTGATGAACCCGTCATTACAATTTTAATAACACCTTTATCATCATCATCGGAATGCCATTTCGGTCGCAGTTTGACAATTTCTTTGTACAAATCAATTGCAATCCGCCGAGACATTACGACTACCATGCCCTTACCAAAAATCGCTTCTTGGCGTGTTTCAAAATGATTAACAATGTCGCTTGCCACTCGTTTTAAACGTTCATGTGCTCCTGCAAGCGCTTCTAACCGTGACCATTTTGTCTTTAGTTTTTCTCGTTCATCGATTTCTTGGTATTCGGTGATTTCATCGTATTCTCCATCAATTTCAAGACCTTCCGGGAGATCCAACTTCACAATCCGACTTTCGTAAAAAATTTTAACGGTCGCACCGTCTTCTACTGCTTGGGTCATATCATAAATATCAATGTAATTTCCAAATACAGCGGGAGTATTTTTATCGGTTGCTTCTACCGGTGTGCCTGTAAAACCAACATATGATGCGTTTGGCAAGGCATCACGAAGATGTTTAGCAAATCCATACTTCATATGAGCTTCTGAAGAAATACGCTGCATTTGAGCTTGGAAACCATATTGTGAACGGTGTGCTTCATCTGCCATCACAATTACATTTCGACGGTCAGTCAGAGTATCCATTGTGTTTGAATTTTCTTCGGGAGCAAACTTTTGCATCGTTGTAAAAATAATTCCCCCTGATTCTACGGACAAAAGTTCTTTCAAATCACTTCTTTTGTCAGCTTGTTTAGGAGACTGTCTAAGTAGGTCACTAGACTGACTAAACGTAGCAAAAAGCTGATCATCCAAATCATTTCGATCCGTTAAAACAACTACAGTAGGATTATTCATTTCGAGGACAAGTTTCCCAGTATAAAAAACCATTGATAAACTTTTCCCCGATCCTTGTGTATGCCAGATGACTCCAATCTTCCGATCTCCATGTTCACTTGCTGCTCTTTTCGCTTCGTCAACAGCTTTATTCACTGCATGATATTGATGGTATGCTGCTAGAATTTTAAAAGATTCTTCCCCGTCTGTTTGAAACAAAATGAAATGGCGGATCAGATCAAGTAAAACGGTCGGCTGACACATACCTTTAATTAATACTTCTAATTGTGGAATAGTATTTGGAGCAATTGTTTCCCCATCGATAGTTCGCCACATCATAAATCGTTCTTCGTTTGAGGTTATGGTACCTGCTCGAGCATTGATTCCATCGCTAGTTACCATAAAAGCATTATATTGAAATAAAGATGGAATAGTTTTCTTGTAAGTTTGCAGCTGATTATAGCCTTGAGAGATACCAATCTTTTCATCTATAGAACTTTTCAACTCAAATACTACTAACGGTAATCCGTTTACAAATAAAATGACATCTGGTCGTTTATTGGACGAACCTTCTATAATAGTAAACTGATTAACTGCTAGAAAGTCATTTTTTTCTGGATGTTTAAAATCAAACAACCATAGTTTTTTTGTAGTATTGCGACCATCATCTTCTCTAACCTCGATATCCACTCCATCTGTAATAAGCTTATGAAACGAACGATTATTTATCAAAATATTAGGATGTTGAGGAATTATTATTTTTCTGACAGCTTCTTCTATTTCCGCAATTTTTACATTTTTGTTTATACGAGAAAGGGCGTCTGTTAAACGCCCTTTTAAATAAACGTTCGTATAATCTATTCGCTCTGGGGAAACACCTTCAGGTGCTAAATCTGGGCCACATGCTACCTCATAACCAAGTTCCTCAAGCCAATCAAGAGTGGCATGTTCTAATTCATCTTCATTAAAGCTATACATGCTCCAGTTCCTCGCTTTCTAGCAGAATTTCAATTTCACCAGAAAGAATTTTTGGAAGAATACTGTCTCTTATATTTATTAAGGTATTATTAGAAAAATGTAATTGTTCTATTTGATCTCTAATAGATTTAAATATAGGATCAGTATTTTTTATTATTTCTTCAGGTGGAGTAATAACTCTTAATTTTTTAATTCCTTTTACATTCAAACTTTCTAAAATAGTACCTGAATCAGTCTGACGGTTAATTTCTGTACGCATTTCAGATGAAAGTAAATAGTTTATTAGATAAGTAGAAGTTAATTTGTTTTTAACCCTTAATGCTGTCATATTCCTACCTGTTGCGCCTTTGAAATAAAAAGGTATTTGTGCAGGAGCACCTACTCTACCTACATTTGTGAGTACGCAATCCCCAGGTAATAATTCAATTTTAGAAGTCCATTTTTCATAATCTTCTTCTTTTATATAATATCTATCAGATAAATCCAGAAGGCCATTATTCAAAATATTAGTAACTTGTAATAGTGTAAAATCATTTGATTCATTCAACCTGGTTGGTTTCTTTGAATGCAAGCAGTCTATTATTTCACATATTTCCGGCATACTTTGAACATTCCAGCCCTTTGGCAAAAGTCCTAAGTCACTTTCAACCATTTCTCCACCATTCGATTTATACGGTTTTCCATTTTTATTCAAAAATTCAAAATCTAGGAACCAGTGCTTAAAGAGTGTTTTTGCTAGTTGATCAAGATTGGAGATAATAGAATTATTAATATTAATTTTTTTATCTAATTTCAATAATATATTTAAAATGTTCCTTTGTATTTCTAAGGATGGTAATGGTACTTTAATACTTTTTAATGTATTGGTAGGTCTAGCTATTGCAGGTACACCTGTTTGTGAGGTATTTAACAACAATCTATGTTGACCAATATCTGATTTAAAAAAATAATATAAAAACAATGGATTTACTTTAGTTTTATCTACACTAAGTTTCATTTGACTTTGAGATACAATGTAAAAAGGGAACTTAGAAGTTTCATGAATATAGCCTACTTGCCCTAAAGTGCCTCTATGAGTAAAAACAAGATCTCCTCTCTCGACTGAGCTACTTTTTAGTTCATTAGCTTTTTCTTCTGTTAAATAACTAAATTCATCTTCATTTAACCATCCACTTGTTAAATTTTTCCCTTTAATAATAGGTATTCCTGTTTCGACAAAGTTTTCTGTCTTAATTCTAGAACCAAATGGTCCCATCGCAATAGCATTCTTTTTATCAGCTAGTAATTCTTCTATTTTAACTTCTTGCCACTTAGATCTCATACCCAATCCCCTTTAAGGCAAGACGGATATCTTCTTCAAGTGACTTTGATTTTATAAATTGTTCAGATAACTCCGTTGTCAGACGTGCCATCTTCTCTTCAAATGCCTCACTATCTTCTTCCAGGTCTTCTAGTCCCACATATCGTCCAGGAGTTAATATATATTCGTGGTCACGAACTTCATCTAATGTTGCTGCTTTACAAAAGCCTACAACATCCTCATAAATTTGCTCATTTGTACCTCTCCACGAATGATAAGCATAAGTAATTTTGTTTATATCCTCTGTCGAAAACTCCTTATGTGTTCGATCCGCCATATAACCAATTTTACGAGCATCTATAAAAAGGATTTCTCCCTTGCGGTCTCTTTGCCCTTTTGCAGCTTTATTTCGAGTTATAAACCATAAACAAACTGGGATTTGGGTCGAATAAAACAGTTGTCCTGGTAATGTAACTATACATTCTACCAAATCGTTATCAATTAAATTTTTGCGAATTTCATGTTCACCTGATGTACTAGTAGACATCGAACCATTTGCCAGTACAAACCCGGCTGTACCTGATGGTGCAAGTTTGGAAACAATATGCTCGATCCATGCATAGTTTGCATTTCCTACAGGTGGAACACCATACTGCCACCGAACATCATCGCGCAGCTTTTCGCCTCCCCAGTCACTAATATTAAATGGAGGATTTGCCAATATATAATCAGCTTTCAACCCCTTGTGGAGATCATAATGGAAAGTATCAGCGTTATGTTCCCCTATATTTCCATCAATTCCTCGAATAGCAAGGTTCATCTTACACAAACGCCACGTTGTCGGATTAGATTCTTGGCCATAAACCGCAATATCACCAAGGCGACCTTGATGCTCCTCCACAAACTTTTCACTTTGAACAAACATTCCACCTGAACCACAGCAAGGATCATACACACGTCCTTTATAAGGTTCAATCATTTCGACTAACAGCTTTACGATTGATGTAGGCGTATAGAACTCCCCGCCGTTCTTTCCTTCAGCACTAGCAAACTTACTTAAAAAATATTCGTACACACGACCTAGAATATCTTTTCCACGGCTTTCTTTATCTCCCACTTTAAAGGAAAATAAATCGATTGTTTCCCCTAAGCGAGTTTTATCTAGTGCAGGGCGTGCGTAATCCTTTGGTAATACTCCTCGTAAAGATTCATTTTCTTTTTCAATCGCAATCATCGCTGCATCTATGATTTGACCGATCTCAGGTTTTTTCGCGTTCTCGTTGATATAAGACCAACGCGCTTCTTTAGAGACCCAAAATATGTTCTCTGCTAAATATTCATCTTGGTCCTCAGGGTCAGCCCATTCATCACTAGATAACACGTTATACTTTTCTTCAAATGCATCAGATACGTACTTTAAGAATAACAGTCCTAAAACTACATTTTTATATTCTGAAGCATCCATGCTCCCTCTTAACTTATCTGCCATTAACCATAATTTTTCTTCAAAACCTATATTTGCTGTAGACATATTATTTCTCCTCGTTTATGTAGTTTAGATCTAAGCGATATTCATTAATCATTTTAAGTTTTTCTCATATTCTCTGACCAGTTTGTAAAAGGTTGTCTTTTTCAACCCTATTTCCTGCATTGCATTCACGGCACTTAACTCTCCTTTTTTCCAACGGTAATATATTTGTTCGAACTCCGACGAAATTTGAACTTTTGGACGCCCAAAAGATACTCCCTTTTTTATAGCAACATCTATACCTTCTCGCTGCCGTTTTCGAATACGCTCACGTTCTTCTTCAGCCATCCAAGATAGTATCTGTAGAACTAAATCTGCGATGAAGGTACCTAAACTATCCTTATATTTAGTTGTATCTAACAAAGGCATATCCAAAACTATAATATCAGCTTGGATTTTTTTTGTAATATCATTCCATTCATTTAAGATATCTTCTTTATTTCTACCGAACCTATCTAAAGAATGAATGTACAATATATCTCCTTGTCTTAAGATTCTTTTAAGCAATTGATATTGTTCGCGTTGGAAATTTTTTCCGCTTTGCTTTTCGACGAAAATATCCCGTTCATCGATATCAAGGCTTTTGATTAACTTCAATTGTCGATCTTCATTTTGATCTTTACTACTCACTCGAATGTATCCAAATTTTCGAACTTTCATAGAAACCTCCACTTTGGTACATTTTTCCTTAATTATAACAGAAACGTTCGTAAAATGGGGTTAAAACAAATAAACGTTCATAAACTTTATTATAGTTTTCTGAACGCTTTTATTTATTATTTTATTGTTGTTAATCTACTATCCGTAAAAGTGTACTTTTCCAGACGGTTAGCTTATGATTCACTAAGGCTATTCAGTTTGTCCTAATTATTAACAGTCAAAAAGGTTATCAAAAGTATCATCTACTGCTAAATAGCAACTAAATAGCAACAACACCATAATTATGATAAGGTGCTACGAACACGAAACCACCTCCCCTTTTGGTGACTCCAATTCATATAAATAATTCAAAAGGACTCTATTTAATGGCCTGTAATCCATATTAGAACGGTCGAGAGTGCATATATCCAGATTTACTTGCAAAACACGTCATTTCGCCATACCGCTCACAACAGCATCAAGCAACAAAAAAGCCCTGGGGGAATATCTCCCCCAAAGGACCCAATTTACCACATTCAACTTAGTGTATCAGCACAATAATTAGATTCGGAAATAGCACTTTATTCAACTTTTTTAAAAGATTTGAATAGCCTTTCAGCTAAAGAAATGGGGGAAAACGATGGATATGAAACTTTTCTAGACTCTTTCCCGACGTAGTTTTCAATTCCTTGGATTACCTACTTTCTATAGAATATGCTTGGGTAGATATATCCAATCCAACATCGGTATGTAATGCTTCTTCATAAATAGAAGCCGCACAAACAATATCCAACATTGAAAATCCAACCGATTTAAAAAAAGTAATCTCCTCTTCTCTTTCTCTACCCGCAAGATTTCCTAAAGTGATTTCACCTAGTTCCCCATGCAGTTGATTAAAAGACCATTTATTTTGTTCGGTCGGAATTAAAAGGTCACCAGCTTCGTGCAGGGCGCCTTCTATTGTATCGACAACCACTTTATCACTTTTTAATAAGGCAACCGTATCAACTTCCTGCATATTTGGTTGAAAAGAGCCAATACCATTAATATGAGTCCCTGCCTGCAATAACGTACCATCAAAAACAGGAGTAAAAGAATTAGTACTGCAAATAATTACATCCGCATAGGGTACACCTTCATTCGGATCTTCTAAAATTCCGATGTCTCCTATCCATTTGAAATTCTCCTTTATATAGTTTTTTAGTTTTACTGCTTTTGCTTTAGTTTGGTTATATAATAAAATTTTCTTAATCGGACGAACTTTCAACACAGCTTGAATTTGGCCTATTGCTTGCAGTCCACACCCAATTACAAGACATGTATTGGCATTATCTCGAGCTAAATATTTCGTAGCAATTCCACTTAATGCGCCAGTTCTCATGACGGTTAACCACGAAGCATCAATCAACGATAAATGCTCACCTGATTCTGCATTGGTTAACAAAAAAATCCCTTGAATTGTTTTTCCACCAATTTTTTTATTTTCAGGAAAAACACTTACGATTTTTATTCCTAAGTAGTTTATGTCTTCAACATAAGAGGGCATGTACAACATTGTACCTTTTTCAACATTTATCGCTGTTCTTACAGGTGCAGTTACATTTCCACATTGTTGCAGTTTTAATGCTTTCTCTACTGATTCCATGCATTGGTCCATGGTGTATATACTCCGCACGTCCTGTTCTGTTATAACACGCAACTAAATCCCCTGCTTTCATATTTCTTTAAATGCGTCCTTTGATAGCTAAAATCCATTTCTTATCAAACGTGTTGGCGTAATTCCTCGATTAAATTTCTTATGGATACACCCTCAACTTTGCGATCCCAAGTGGCGTCCGTTTTGCCTAATTGGCTAAGTTGAGCCTTTTGGACTTTGTTGGTAATGGTTCTCGGGAGCTTATCTATATATTGGATGTAGCGAGGCACCATATAATGCGGCAACTTTGACACCAAATATCTGATTAGTTCTGCCGGTTTTAAACTGCTACCCTTGGTTACTACAATGTATACTTTGATGTCGTCATCGGAATCAAACTCTGATGGTACACCCACTGCAGCAGATTCTTCAATAAATGGATGTGAATTGACAGCTGCTTCAATCTCAGATGATGATATGTTCTCAGCCCTTCTGCGTATTCTATCTTTAACTCGATCAACGAAATAAAGGTAACCATCACGATCGAAATACGCCATATCGCCTGTATGGAACCATAGATTTCTCCATGATTCTACTGTTTTTTCCGGCATGCCAAAGTAACCTTGCATAGTTGTCCAAGGATATCTAGGCCGGACGACTATTTCTCCAACTTCACCTACACAGATCTTCTCATCTGTATTAGGGTCGACTAACCGAACATCATACCACTCATTTAAAATCTTGCCACAAGATCCTACTCTTAGTGGCTCATCATATGGCCTGTAGCTCGGACAATTAACCTCGGTCATTCCCCATAATTCTATACCTTTAACTCCAAATCGTTTTTCAAATCCCTCCGCTATTTTCGCGGGAAAAGGGGCTGCAAAAACAGCCCGCAGTCCGTTATCGTGGTCATCTTCCTGTTCAGGCTGGCGGTATATCATTTCAAGGAATGGCCCATGTCCACCTGAGATGGTAGCACCATATTTCCGAACACGTGTTAACCATTCTTCCGCTATAAATTTCCGGTCAAGCACGATCTTACAACCCGCCATCATGGCAGCATATAACATCATGAATTTTCCAGCCATGTGGAACAAGGGCAGAAAAATGTGGTACACATCATTTTCGGTTAAGCGGAAACCGTCAAGTGCGTTTTTTGCCAAAAGGGATATTTGTCCATGAGGCATCATAACTCCTTTGGCCGGGCCAGTCGTACCTGATGTGTAAATAATAGAAGCTGTATCCTTAACAGTAATATCTACCGGTTCAAAGCCATTGTTGGCAAATTCAATGTCTTTAAAGGGAATGAGTCGAATTTTATGAAAATCAGGGAAACGACCGGTTTCAGAACTCTCTAGAAAAACAGCCTGCTCTAGATATTCAAGCCGATCCTCGACTTCATGTAGGACTTCAATGAACTTTAAGTCAATAATAATTAAACGGGCCTTTGAATTATTTAATACGTGAATTAAACTTTGGGCCCGATAAGCGGTGTTAATGGAAACTTCTACAGCTCCTAATGAATGAACGGCAAACCAGGAATGGAGATATTGAAGAGAGACAGGTGCCATAATTACAACATTATCACCTTTGCCTATGCCTAACCCTGACAACCCTGAAGCAACTTTCATAGAGCTTTCGTAACATTGGCCATACGTTTCCTTTTCGTCTTCCTCCATTTGGATAAATAATCGATCCCGATATTTCTCAGCTTGTTTTGCAAGAACCTTTGGCAATACAGTTTCCATATGGTTTCTCAACTCCTTTCCGTATGAAACGAGATGGTATTAATTAGAATTTTGATTAAAAAACTTACCCAGTTATAGTTTTGGGTGATGTGGAATTTTCCTTATCATAATCAACATTTTTCGTTTCGCGAACACTAAAGATGGCAATGAGAGAAATTATACCGGTAAAAATGATATAAATGGCAACAGGTACCCATGAATTGTTATAAATATTCAGTAATGTGGTTGCAATTAACGGGGCTGTTCCACCAGCCAGTGCTGCACCGAGCTGATAACCAAGCGTTACACCCGTGTAGCGGACATTCGTACTAAATATTTCCGAAAACATGGTTCCAAGGACTGCTGTAACCGGTGCCCACAATAGACCCAGCCCAATAATAGTAGCAATAGTCAGCCATAGGGTAGACCCTAGTTGAAGTAGATAAAAGTATGGAAATGCAAATAACATGATGGCTACCGTACCGCCTATATATAATGGTTTTCTTCCTACTTTGTCAGATAGAGCACCCATGAATGGTATGGCAATGGTTGTAACTAGTGTTGCAATTGTTACTGCATTAAGCACTGCTGTATTTTTAAATCCAAGGTTCCCCGTAGCATATGAAATAATGAACGTGGAGAAAATATAAAATGGAGCTGTTTCTACAACTTTTGCACCAACAGCAATTAATACTGATTTCCAATGGTATTTAAGTGTGTCAACAATTGGTACCTTTGCAATATTCCCTTTGTTCTTAGCTTCTTGAAATGCAGGCGTTTCATCGATTCCATTACGTATCCATAAACCAATAAATACGAGAACAGCACTTAATATAAAAGGGATGCGCCAGCCCCAGGCCAAAAATTTCTCTTCAGAAATGCCAGTCAATAGAGAAATGGATAATGTACCGAGGAGCATTCCGATGGTAACACCCGTTTGCGGTATACTGCCGAAGAATCCTCTCCGTTCTTTCGGTGCATATTCTACCGCAAGCAATAAAGCTCCGCCCCATTCCCCTCCAATTCCGAGGCCTTGTACAAGCCTTAAGGAAATAAGCAAAACGGGAGCCCAAATTCCAATACTTTCATACGATGGAAGCAGTCCGATTAGAACTGTAGCCGTTCCCATTAATGACAGTGTAAGGACAAGAGTTTTTTTTCTTCCGATTTTGTCCCCGATATGACTGAAAATGACTCCCCCTAATGGGCGGATAAAAAACGGAATAGCAAATGATGCATAAGCCAGCATAAGTCCGACCACTGGATCTGTTGTCGGAAAAAACAATTTACTGAATACTAGTGCAGCAAGTGTGCCATAGAGAAAGTAATCGTACCATTCGATGGAACTGCCTATTAAACTTGCAACCAATGCCTTTGTTGCTGTTTTTTTAGATAGTTGTTGGTTTTCCATAAATAACATTCCCCCTATTATTGAGACCATCCCGAGAATTTAAATCCTCTGCGGACGGTCATTAAATATAGAATCGATTCGGATCTATTTTATTTCTTAACAAATCTATTTCTTCGATAGTAGGTATAGGTGTTTCATGTACATCAACAGCTATTTTCAAATCCCATGATACCAATTCTTTGATTTCGTCAATGGTTACCCCTGGATGGTATGAAGCAAGATACATTTCTTTACTATCATCGTCAAAATGGTATACTCCTTTATTCGTTACGACACTGGATGGTCCTGAATTTTCGGTAAAACCTGCTTTTTCTCTCGCACCTGGACCCGTCAAGTAACCTGGTGAAGTAATATAATCGACTCTATCGACAAATCGGCCAGGCCGCTCCTGGTTTAATATCAATATTGTCCTTTGAGCAAATGTCGCTATATCGTTTGCTCCCCCACTTCCCATTAATCGAACTTTCGGATTTTGATAAGACCCGATAACCGTGGAATTTAGATTCCCAAAACGGTCGACCTGTGCGCCACCGAGAAACCCTACCTTAATTTCTCCACGGGCCAGCATGGCGGTTACTTCTGGTAGACCTGTAGCCATATCTGAATTTGCGCTTAAAGAAAGGTCATCCACAGATCTTGGCAATGAAGATGGCGGGGTTGTCCTGACATTTCCCGTTTCTGTAATAAATACAAGTTCTGCCGCGTGGGTACACTGAGCTAAATAAGTGGCGACTAAAGGCAAACCATACCCTGCAAATACTACATCTCCGTTCTGAAGTTCCCTTGAAGCGATGACACACATTAGCTCATTTAACGAAAATGCTTGCTTTGTTTCAGTTGTCATACTATTACCTCCAACCATAATTAACGGATTGACTGAGAATCGGATCTTTCAACCGTAAATTTTCCAGCTGACTATAGCCGTACTGATTGACATAATGTTCAAGGTATTCCTTCCTGTTCCCCACTTCATAAACCCATTCATTCAGATAGGTTTCATGGGTTTCCAATGTTCTGCAGGCTTTTCCTGAAACGTTCTTGCGGTAATTCCAATCCGCTTCATAATAACCAGGGACATGTGAAGGATGGGCTCCCCAAGGCTCATGAATAACCGCTGCAACTTTAACATTTGGTAGTAGCGTTCTGTTCGGATCGTGCTGGATCAGGTCTGTTGAAACCAATTCTTCACATGTAATGATTACTTTTTTGGCTGCCATGCCCGCTAGTTGATCCAGCGATAAGGCTCCCCATCGATGAGAATTACCCTTGGCATCCGAACGTTGGACATGCAATATGGCAACATCCGGCTGAAGACCAGGAACAATCGGTACTTCTGAGTTGCCATCAGCGGAAAAAGGATCCTTTGTATAGCGAATAATAGAATTGTTTTCAGCTAAATCGGACCCGGTCATGCCTTTAATGGGGATAAACGGAAGATTGTAGCACCCGCCTAATAACAGCGCTACAATACCCATATTATTAAAATCATGGATTACTAGTTTTTGTGGAACACCTTCCTGCCAGGCTCTGCGTATGGCATGGCTTCCTTTAGTAACATCATTTCCAATCCAACTAACATATGCCTCATTCACACACCCCGCAGCTATGAGATGATCTCCCACTTCGCAGCTTGCCCCTGCTATCAATCTTAAGTTTCGTTTATTTTGTCTGATAATCTCATGAGCAGCAGCATAGGGCACACTTCCTTGCCAGCCACTAAAATAGACGAGGTCACCATCATTAATATATTTTCTGATAGCTTCTTCCATAGAATTGACTTTATTCATCCAAGATCCCCTTTCGTCCCATTAATTCCAGTTGATTATTAAACCAGGAAATTATTTATTCCATATCAATAAGTGAATTTAGGAGAGCGTTTTTCTATAAAGGCCATCATCCCTTCCTTAGACTCCTCGTATCGAGAAAGATCAGAGATCACTTTCGTTTCTTTTTCCATTTGGGTGTTTAAGGTGGTATTCCATCCCGAAAGGAGTAACCTCTTGGTTGCTCCATAAGCTTTAATTGCTCCCGATGCAATCTGTGTTGCGTATTTTGTTGTCTCATAGGATAATTCGTCATGAGGAAAAACCAGATTAACTAAACCCCAATCGTAAGCATCATTTGCTGAAAGTGTACGATTGGTGATAGCCATTTCAAGAGCCCGACGCGAACCCACAATGCGGGGCAAAAAATACGTTAAAGATGCATCAGGCGACAATCCTGCTTTTGTATAAGCGGTAGTAAATCTAGCAGATTCTGATGCTATGACAAGATCACTAGCACAAACAATACTCATTCCGGATCCTGCCGCTACTCCATTAACAGCTGCAATTACAACCTTTTCCATAGTCGTTAAATACGAAATGCTAGTATTTAAATACATCAACAGCTCCTTTAAATGATACGATAAGGAACCCTCATTTCTTACAAAACTTTTCAAATCACCACCCGGACAAAATACATTGCCGCTCCCGGTGATCACGACAACCTTAATATCAGGATCTTCGCTGCAATGTGACGTAATGCGCATCAGTTCTTTAGCCATTTCAAGATTAATCGAGTTTGCAGCATTCGAGCGGCGAAACGTTATATACGCGACAAAATCCCGCACTTCAAACGATAGAGTAGAATACTCCATTTAACACCTCCTAGACAGCATATTAGGATGAATATTCAGTTAATTTAACAACCTAAAAGACGTGCAATGTACATTCTTTGGATTTCAGATGTACCTTCAACGATTTCCAGAAGCTTGGCATCTCCCAACATCTTGGAAATCCGGTGTTCTTTCGATAAACCGATCCCGCCATGAATTTGAATGGACTGATGTACAACATTCATAGCCATTTCCGTTGCAAATAATTTTGCCATAGAAGCTTCTTTCCTGAAATCTTTTTTCATATCTGCCAGTTTTGCTGCTCTTTGTACCATAAGTCTTGCTGCATCGATCTGTGTGGCCATATCCGCCAACTTAAAGGAAACACCCTGGTATTTCGATATTTGATGTCCGAATGCTTGTCTTATCTTTGCGTATTCCAAAGCTTCCTCATAAGCCCCCTGTGCTACTCCAAGTGCACAGGCTGCTATGCTTATTCGCCCGTACGATATAGAAGTAAGGAGTTGCCTTATTCCAGAACCTTCTTCACCAAGTAAACAATCATCTGGAAGATACACATCTTCAAATGTTAATTCACGGCTGTCTGCCGCCTGCCATCCAATCGTATGAATTTTCGGTCCGACAATGTATCCCTCTGTATGTCGGGGAACAATAAAACTGCTTGTCAGCTTTTTACCATTCTTTTCACCTGTTTGTGCAGCAATAACTGCGACTCCATTAAGTTCATTGCCTGAATTAGTGATAAACAACTTACTTCCGTTAACTACCCACCCTTGATCCACTTTTTCCGCTCTGGTTTTTATGGCTGCTGTATCTGATCCGCCGCTTGCTTCAGTTAAGCCGATAGCTCCAATAAACTGCCCAGTAATCATAGGGGTTAACCATCTATGTTTTTGGTCTTCGTTTCCAAATAAATTAATTAGGGTAGCAGGTGAACTGTTCGCCATGACAATAGCAGAAACCGAAGCATCTACACGTGATATTTCCTCGAGTGCCAAAGCAAAGGTAACCATTCCTTCTCCTAACCCGCCATATTCTTCAGGATAAGGAATTCCCATCACCCCAATTTCAGCCAAACCTTTAATCATCTCTGTAGGAAAAGTACTGCTCTGAACATATTCATCAATTTCGGGTAAAATTTTCTCTGTCGCATAATCACGTATCACTTTTTGCAGCATTTTTTGTTCTTGTGCTAATTCTAATAACATAATAAATCCCCTCTCAAATTTACATTTGGATTAGTTTCATAGGTAAACTAATAGATTGCGGACAAGTATTGTAACCGTTTTCGAATTTTAGGAAATTTTAATTAGATCACCCCTTGCTCTCGAAGCTCTGAGATATCCGAAGATACGAACCCTATACGTGACAATATTTCGTCATTGTGCTGTCCCAGTTCGGGTGGCAGCGTTTTGTATTCTGCGGGTGAGTTACTTAATTTGAATGGTGAACCAAGCTCAATGATTCGTCCCCCATCTTTACCCTCTCTTTCAAATAATAGATTCCGTTCTTTTACCCATTCACTATTAATTACATCGTCAATGGTTTGAACAGGAGCAGCCGGAATATCCATTTGTATCATTTCATCAATAGCTACATCTCTATTTTTTTGTTTAAAATAAGCTGCTATTTCAGATCTCATATCTTCTTGTTTTTCTGGCTCAAATTGAATATCAATAAAGTCGGGGCGTTCAATCAATTGACAAAATGAATGCCAAAACTTCTCCTCGAGCGGTCCGATCGTTATATACTTTCCATCTTTAGACTGGTACACGTTATAGCAGGCCCATGCCCCTGTAAACCACGTTTTTGAAGGATTAAAATTCTTCTCTTGATCCAAAAACTCAGCTAACGTTGGCAAAAGAAGTGAAAACAGACCATCTACGATTGAAATGTCCACATATTGCCCAATGCCAGTGCGTTCTCTTCCGAGTATGGCTAACAAGATACCAATAGTGGCCGGCATATAACCACCAGCAATGTCACCCAGCAATGAACCTGGCATAGAAATGGTTCCGTCTGCTGTAACGTTCGTACCAAGGAAACCCGAGTAACTTGCGTAATTAATGTCATGGGCCGCTAAATTTTTCAAACTGCCGGTTTGACCGAAACCGCTAAGAGAGCAGTAAATCACACGTTCATTAATAACTGAAATGTCTTCGTACCCCAAACCAAGTCGGTCCATTACACCTGGCCGAAAACCTTCAATGATAACATCTGCTTGTTGTGCCAGCTTTCTGAAAATCTCCTTCCCTTCGGAGGATTTCAAATTAAGAGTTATGCTTTTTTTATTGCGGTTGAGCATTTCAAACATCCGGCCAGATCCATCTACCAAAGGTTCCAAATGCCTTCCCGTTTCACCCAGACCGGGTCGTTCAATTTTAATGACTTCTGCTCCATAATCTGCAAAAAGCATACTTGTAAAAGGACCGGGGACAAGCCCGGTCAAATCGAGTATTGTAATTCCTTCTAATATTTTCACAACATGCACCTCCCTGTTTTTTCAGTAGTAGTTAAATGTGTATTAATAGTGTCACTACATCCGGTCCCTATAGACGGTCTTTACTTGAGTATAAAATTCGATCGCGGTTTTGCCCTGTTCACGAGAGCCTGTACTGGATTGTTTGCAGCCGCCAAATGGGACTTGTGGCTCGGCTCCAGCTGTTTCAGAATTCACATGCACAATACCTGCATCTATATCCGTAACAAAACGATCTGCAAGAGTCAGGTTGTTGGTGCAAATGGATGCACTTAACCCAAATTCAGTATCGTTTGCGATCTCAATTGCTTCTTCGTAATTATTAACCTTGAAAAGCGCGATGACCGGCCCAAAAATTTCTTCACGCGAAATACGGGCATTACGGGGAACATTCTCAAAAATAGTCGGTCGTATATAGAACCCCTCTGAAAGAGATTCGTCCGCAAGAGGTTCACCTCCAACCAAGATTGTAGCTTCTTCTTTTCCTGAGTCGATCATTTCATTAATTCCGTCTAGCTGCTGTTTTGAGATCACTGGTCCCATAAATGTGTCGGGGTCCAAAGGGTTCCCTACTTTAATCTCCTTTGTGCGCTCGATCAGGCGTTCACGGAAAATATTATAAACATCTTCCTCAACGATCACGCGGCTTGTTGCAGTACACTTCTGGCCAGTCGATTTGAATGCCCCGCTAACCGCTAATTCAACGGCTTTGTCGATATCAGCGTCAGAAAGGACAATTAGCGGATTTTTTCCTCCCATCTCCAACTGAACTTTTTTGCCTTTTGCAGTAGCCTGGTTCTGAATTTGAAGTCCGACTTGATTTGAGCCAGTAAATGAGATGGCTTTAATATTGTTGTTTTCTATCAATTCGGCCCCTATGATAGAGCCCTTTCCGAAAACACAGTTTACAGTTCCCGCAGGTATTCCAGCTTCATCAAATGCACTCATTATGTGGTACACACATTTTGGGGTTACATCTGCCGGCTTAATCACCACCGTATTTCCGTAAATGAGTGCGGGGGCCATTTTCCAAATGGGAATTGCAATCGGAAAATTCCATGGAGTGATTAATCCGATTGGCCCCACAGGAACCCGTGTTGTATAAAGGAATGTCTCTGCATTGGCTGACGGAATCACTTCACCGATCGCCTGCTTTGCTTCAGCGGCGTAAAACTCAATAATACTAATAGCACGACTTGACTCACCAATGCCTTCAGCAAGGGTTTTTCCTTCTTCAAGTGCAAGGTCTCTTCCGACTTCCTCCACTTTATTTTTTAAGATAGCAGCAGCTTTCATAAGGTAATCTGCTCTTTGATGAAAGGAAAGCTCCCTCCAGATAGGGAAAGCATTTTTAGCTGCCAGCGCTGCTGCACGTACATCTTCTACCGTACTCGACGGAAACTCACCCAAGTTGTCCTGATTATGTGGACTTGAATTTACTTTATACTCGCCTGCCCACGGTTCTTTCCATTGGCCGTCAATATAATTTAAGTATCTCAAAGCTGTCCCTCCTATTTTTTTTTCATCTTTTTTTACCCAACCCGAAAATTAATAAAGCAGTCATTCTAAAAAGTATTTGGCTTCGTATACCCCAGCAACCCGCTCAAACATTCCAATAAATAATAGTCGCCCCAAATTAGTTCACTCTCAACCGCAACTCCTAGTTTCTTATTGAAACATCCTCCTAATAACATGCCTGGACGTCTATTATCTGCTGATGATGTTGGTGTAACGTAATTCGAAATTAACTGATGAACGGATTTAAGTGCGATGGACCTGTACGTCTTGCGCCGTTCTTCGTCTTGCACCAATTGACTTAATTTTAATAACGCTGAAGCAGCAATGGCTGTGGCAGAAGTATCACGATTCGTTTCAGGAATTGCGGGGTCATCGAAATCCCAATAAGCTACCCCGTCATTTGGAAGATGGCGAATCCACCAATCTGAAACACGAATTGCTGCTTCTACTAATTTCTTTTCCTTTGGAGCCCATTGATAAGCTGCCGTGTAATGGATCATTGCCCAGGCTTGCGCACGTGCCCATGTACTTTGATCACTGTATCCTTTATGTGTATATTGATTATGCAAGTTGCCAAACTCATCAAAAGTGGCAGACTGACAAACCGATCCATCATTCCTAACACATAAATCAACATGCTTCAGGGCATGATTAATCGCAACTTCCTCCAAGGAACGATCTCCTGTTTCTCTAGAGGCCCAAATCAATAATGGAGTGGCACTTAAACCATCGATATTTGTGTCAGTAATTCCCACACTGCTTGCTTCTTCTGCCTCATCACCGAGAGGAATAAGACCTGCTTTTTCGTTATATTGAGAGGACACGGATATCGCTGCGCGTATGGCAATGTCCTTTGCCATTGGGTCTCCTTTCAGAATACTGCCTAGAGCCGCACCATAATAGAAAAGAAATCCCCGGAACACTGTTTTTGAATCAATTCGCCTTTCCAACAGTGTAGTCCACTTCCTCGCCCAGTTAAGAAAAGATTCGTCGTTTGTTCCATAAGCCGCCAACCAATTCATGCCATTCCAATATCCCCCCGTCCAATCACCATATGGGGAATACACCCATTCTCCCGATTCTCCATCAGCATAATGTGGAAATTGGGAGTCCGTGTTGTTTGCCGTGATCTTCATACCTTCAAGAATCTGATTATAAGCTTCCTTCATTAAAGTTTCTTTTATTAAAACGGTTTCCATTAAATTAGCTCCTTTCTCCTAATAACAAACCTCTTAGTTTAGTTTTTTGTGATCGTCTCACTGTCAAAAAGTGCGATAGGGCTCTCTCCAGAAAATGATAATTTGTATATTTGTTCAACATCAAATTTTGAAACGTGTCTTGGATTTATGGCGATATTTCCGCTTTTAAAGGTATCTTCTACCATGTGCGGAATTAAAGCCTCGTTCACTCCTAATTCTCTAAAAGATTTGGGGATATCGAGCTGCTTATTTAATTTAATAACTTCCTTTACTCCAGCCAATGCGGTAGCAATGTCGTTTTCCTGTGGCTCGATTCCCAATGCACTTGCGACCAGTGCATAGCCACCTGGATTACCAATAGAATTAAAGGACATAACATAAGGCAATAGGACGGCATTAGCGACACCATGCGGAACTCCAGCCAGGCCACTGACGGGATGAGACATAGCATGAACTAAACCTAAACGGGATAACGTAAAGGCAACACCTGCCAACGTGCTGGCATATAACATTTGGCTAAGATTTTCAATATCCCTATTATTCGTAGCCTGACATAAGTGGATTCCAATAAGACGAATGGCGTGTAAAGCACATGAATCCGCATACCAATTTTGAGTATTGTTAGTCAAAGCTTCAATGGCGTGAGTCAATGCATCTAAACCTGTAGAAGAAATTAATTTAGACGGAAGACTGACCAGTAAATTCGGATCTAACATAGCTACTTTCGGAATTAAATGGGTTGATACAATCGGCATTTTAAAATGATCGTTATCTGTGACTACCGTTACATTCGTGACTTCGGATCCCGTCCCACATGTTGTCGGAATAGCTATTAAAGGGGGAAGCGGGTTATTAACTTTGTCCACTCCAGCCATGCTAACGATGGGTTCTGAATTTGTAACTAAAACTGCAGCTCCTTTAGCAGTATCAATAGAACTTCCGCCACCCACTGCCAATATTCCGTCGCAATTCTCCGAAATGTAAAAATCCCTTGCTGTTTCCATACACTTAATGTTCGGGTCTGGCTCGACTCCATCGAATATAACGGCTTGTATATGGGCTTCAGTAATACTTTTTGTAATTCTCTCAATCAATCCTGAATTAATAACACCTTTATCAGAAACAATCATTACTTTCTTACACTTTAGTGAACTAAATTCACTACCAACTTTCAAACTACTATCCTTGCCAAATTCAATTCTAATAGGTAAAAATATACCCGACACGATGTTCACTCCTTTTTGGCCTATGTTTTTATTTAACAAGCCAAGGTTTGTTTGATTAAATGTCTATATCCTTCGTTTCACGGATGACTGTAAGCGCTATAAGAGAAACGATGCATGCGAAAATAATATAAATGGCAATAGGAACCCAAGAATTAAAGGCATTAAGTAATGCGACCGCTATTAAAGGTGCAGTACCACCAAATAATGCAGCACCTAATTGATTGCCTACAGAAACACCCGTATAACGAACATTCGTACTAAAGATTTCTGAAAACAAAGTTCCCATTATGGCCTCTATTGGTGGCCATATGATTCCTATGGCGATAATTGTTGCTACCGTTAACCAAAATGCGGATTTAAGGGATAATAGATAAAAATACGGAAAAGCATATATCATCATGGCGATGGTTCCACCTATGTATAAAGGCTTTCTTCCGATTTTATCTGAAAGTTTCCCCATGCACGGAATCATGATGACAGTCACTAGATTAGCAATTGCTACCGCGTTTAGAACGGTGATCGTTTCATAGCCAAGGTACCCTGTCGTGTAAGCGATTACAAATGTTGCAAATATATAATACGGCCCTGTTTCAACAAATTTAGCACCCATGGTAATGAATATAGATCTTTTATGGTAACGAAAAGTTTCAACAATCGGAAGCTTGGCAATGCTTCCACTTTCTTTTGCTTCTTTAAATGCAGGTGTTTCATCAATGCCGTTTCGAATCCAGAGCCCTATTAAAACCAACACCGCGCTTAAGATGAAAGGCAGACGCCAGCCCCATGTTAGAAATTGCTCCTCTGGTAAGTTGCTAAGCAGAGAAATAACTACTGTTCCGAGCAGCATTCCAATGGGCACACCCAATTGTGGAATACTCCCAAAAAAACCCCGGTTCTTCTTTGATGAATACTCTACAGCTAATAATACTGAGCCGCCCCATTCTCCACCGATACCAATACCCTGGAATAAACGAAGCGTAATTAATAAAATAGGCGCCCATATACCAATCGCGTTGTAATCAGGCAACAAACCAATCAAAAATGTTGCTATACCCATCACCATTAAGGTTAATACCAGCGTTTTTTTTCGACCGATTTTATCACCTATATGACTAAAAATAATGCCTCCTAAAGGGCGTATGAAAAACGAAAGACCGAATGAGAGATAGGAAAGCATTAACCCGACATTGGGATCTGTGCTTGGAAAGAACAATTTATTAAATACAAGTGACGCCAATGATCCATATAGAAAAAAATCAAACCACTCAATAGAACTGCCGATCATACTTGCTAATAATGCCCTGTTTGCTTTTTTCTTGGAGACGGCCATTTGTGGTTTTTGAGCCTCTTCAACTACGGATTGAGCCTGAGGCATATTCCCTTCCTCCTTTTAACCAATTGATAAATTAATTGGTAATGGGCGAAAAAAATTACTTTAACGATTGGGTTATCATCTATATATTTTGAGTAGGTCGAATTGGAATCAAAGCTTGTTTGATTTTTCATCATGTAGAAAAGCTTAGAAGCAGGAGATGCTGTTTTTATTAGAAAGAAAAATCTGTACTAACTTGTAACAGCTTTTGGAAAGGTATGAAGAAATCTTTTGTCTTTACGAGGTGCATCATGGTGGATGTGTTGGGTTAATTTTTATCATGTGTTAAACTTAAGTTATGGGTCGCTCTTTTCGTTAGGTGAGTTTGGTCGCTTACAATGAAACGAAAAGGCGTCTCTTTTAATTTACGGTTCTATGCTCGAGTTGACTGTTATATCCTAATTTTTTGGATACTGTAGAAGTAGTTTCGAGAAGCTGTTTAACTAGCTCTTTTTCTTTTGACATAATGCGAATAGTAGGCGCACAAATACTAATAGCCGCGGCAATCATTCCATTTTTAGAAAATACCGGAGCAGCAATGCATGAAATGCCAGTTTCAAAGGTTTCATATGATAGATAGTAGCCCTTTGTTCGGATTTGAGCTAACTCCAGCCGAAACATATCTAGATCGACGTTAGTGTGGGCAGTATAAGGTTCAAGCTCTGCGGTGGAAAGGTATCGCTCAACTTTACTTTTATCACTGAAAGCCAATAAAACCTTTCCTAGTGAAGTTGAATAGGGCGGTGATGTTAATGATAAATGGAATTGTAATCGCAGGTCGGAATCGTTGGCCATCACACGATCCATTAGAACTACAACATTCGCATCCAATACGCCGAGGTGTACGAGTTCATTAGTGGATTCAGACAATTGCACAAGTGAAGAATGGGTAACTTTCCGAATATCCAAACGATTTTCAAATGCATTGCCTAATTCAAGGCAAGCAAGACCTAACTGGTATTTCCCTGTACTTGGATCCTGAGAAACAAATTGTTTTTCTTTTAAATTTTCCATAATTTTTAACAAGTAACTTTTCCTAATGCTTAAAAATTCGGACAAATCCGCTAACGTAAATTCACTTTTATTTTTAAACGCCAGCAATATATCTAAAGCATGCGCAACATTGCCATATGAACTTTGAGAATTTTTTTTCGTTTCCAATTTACAACCTCCCTTCTATTTATTTCTTCTTTGGTGAATCTGATTCACTAAACTCATTATAAACAATAATCAGAATATTTCAATACCCTTTTAACAAAAATATCTAATCTCCGACATCTATCATATTAATCTTTTTTCCTTATTCTCCAATTTTTTTACCTCTATTGTATGTATTTCTGTTTTAGTGAATAGGATTCACTAGGTTCCTTATAAAATGTACTTATACGAACGGGGGCATTACACAGAAAAATAGAACTTCCAATTTTATGGAAGTTCTAATCTTGTGTATTGGGCTTATTGAACTAACTATCAACATTAAACTTTAACAGAGCCTAAAAGAAAAATAATAGTAAAAGTAAATGAAAATAGGCACTTTCTTAGGACGAAAACGTTCAAGAAGGTGCCTATTTTTTTATGAAGTGACATAATTAATTAAAAACTTAAGTTTTTCAGTGCCCTCGTATTAAACAGGGGTCATCTTTTTTCGATTCCACTGATCTGTGATGATTGTTATAAAAAAGAACCCGGTTTACGATTTATTGAGACCGAATATATATATCGTTTTCTCCAAGAAGCCTATAAATATGACTATATATATTGGATATTTTTTAAGGTGCTTATTGAAACAGGCATGCGAAAAGGAGAAGCGGCTGCTTTGAAGTGGTCGGACTTGGATTTAAAAGAGGGATTAATCTCTATTAATAAAACTCTTGATTTTAATGTAGATAACCATTCAGAACTATTTGGTGACCCTAAAACTTATAATTCCAAACGAACCATCACAATTAGCAATAGCTTAATAAATGACTTTTATTTTCACATCAAGTATCAAAATCAAAATAAAATTGCCCTGAATGATATCTACCATCATGATCTTAATTCAGTGTTGTGTCGGAATGATGGAGATTTTATGCCAAAGTCAACTTTATTCAATGCCTTTGAACGTATTTTAAAACGCGCAGATCTTTCAAAGGTACCCATCCATTCGTTACGTCATACACATGCTGTTTTGCTTTTGGAAGCTGGTGCTGATATGAAATATGTTCAGGAGCGTTTAGGACATGGAAGCATTCAAATTACATCAGATGTTTATGCCCATATCTCTAAAAAGATTGAAAGAGACACTATGGATAAATATGAAGAGTATATAAAAAATATAATAAAATGAAATATTTTTTGGTCGGATTTTGGTCGAGAGCAATTGATACTAAAAATAACTATTTGGACCAAAAAAATAAAAACCCCTGATACCAATAGTATCAAGGGCTTTCGGTTTTAATACATGCTCATGTATTGTTCGCGTTCCCAAGGGTGAACCTGCGTGCGGAACATATCCCATTCGATTTCTTTCGCTTCAACAAAGTGCTCAGCCGCATGTTCGCCAAGGGCTTTAATCAGCACTTCGCTTTTCTTTAAGCGGTCAACTGCTTCTTTTAATGTAGCAGGAAGATCTTTAATTCCTTCTGCTTCGCGCTCTTCTTTATCCATCACATAGATGTTGCGGTCAACCGGTTCTGGAGTTTGCAGCTTGTTTTTGATTCCGTCAAGACCAGAAGCCAGCAATACGGCCATCGCAAGGTATGGGTTTGCTGTAGGGTCTACACTACGGACTTCTACACGTGTGCTTAGTCCGCGGGAAGCCGGAATTCGGATAAGCGGGCTGCGGTTTTGCATAGACCACGCTACATAACAAGGAGCTTCATATCCAGGAACTAACCGCTTATATGAGTTAACTGTCGGGTTTGTGATCGCTGTAAAATCTTGTGCGTGCTTTAAAATCCCTGCCAGGAACTGCATCGCTGTTTCACTTAGTCCTGTTTCATTGGACGGATTAAAGAACGAATTGTCTCCATCCTTAAACAAGGACATGTTCGCATGCATACCGGAACCGTTCACGCCGAATAGCGGTTTTGCCATAAACGTCGCATGAAGGCCGTGTTTGCGTGCAATGGTTTTAACAACGAGTTTAAACGTCTGGATGTTATCACAAGTAGTGATCGCATCTGCATATTTAAAGTCGATTTCATGTTGTCCTGGAGCTACTTCATGGTGGGAAGCTTCGATTTCAAAGCCCATGTCTTCTAGCTCTAGAACGATGTCACGGCGGCAGTTTTCGCCAAGGTCAGTCGGCGCAAGGTCAAAATATCCGCCTTTATCGTTTAGCTCAAGTGTAGGCTCGCCCTTTTCATCGTTTTTAAAGAGGAAGAATTCCGGTTCTGGCCCAATGTTAAAGTCAGTGAAACCAAGGTCTTCCATTTCTTTTAATACTTTTTTAAGGATTCCGCGAGGGTCTCCGGAAAATGGAGTGCCATCTGGATTGTAGATGTCACAGATCATACGTGCTACTTTCCCTTTTTCAGATGTCCAAGGGAAAACAACCCATGTATCTAGATCAGGATATAAAAGCATATCTGATTCTTCGATACGAACAAATCCTTCAATGGAAGAACCGTCAAACATCATCTTATTGTCTAATGCTTTTTCCAATTGTCCTACAGGAATTTCAACGTTTTTAATGACACCTAATAGATCGGTAAACTGAAGGCGAATGAAACGTACGTTTTCATCTTTAGCGATTTGCATGATGTTTTCTTTAGTAAATTTAGCCACTTGTTACTCCTCCTTAGTAATTGAATACAGCATTCTTTTTTAAGATTAGTGGAAAAAGCGGGATAATTCCCCTTGGATCAATGAAGTTTTGCCAAGACGCCCTGCATGCATAAGCTCCCGTTTTAAACGGCGATGCAGTGCTGCTTCAGACATTTGCTCGTTCTTAACCTCATCTTTCAGTATGTTAACGGCTTGTCGGTTGAGTTCAAAAACTCGTTTGATGCCAGCCAGGTTAACTCCCTGTTCGATCAGAGTTTTGATCTCCAGCAGTATATCCACATCGTTGAAAGAAAACATTCTCCGGTTTCCGTCGGTACGGGCCGGATGAATCAATTCATGTTCTTCGTAATATCGAATTTGCCGGGCAGATAATTCAGTCAGTTTCATAACAATACTGATCGGAAATAAAGGTTGATTCCTTCTCGTATCATCATTCATCATCATAAGCCCTCCTTCCAACTACTTTTATCTTATGTTACAAAACCTCACATGTCAACCTTATGTCAGAAAAAATAACATAAAAAACATCCGGCATTCGTCTACCGGTTATTTTCACCTTTAAAATTAGATTAAATTCTCCTGTATCAAATGGTCTGCAGCGGTTAGTATAGCAATCTTGACATGTTCGTATGTCAGTCCGCCCTGCACAAAAGCAATATATGGCGGACGGATCGGTCCGTCAGCTGTCAGTTCAATGCTTGCTCCCTGTATAAATGTACCAGCTGCCATGATGACATCATCCTCATAGCCCGGCATGTATGCCGGATAAGGAACAGCATGGGCATTCACAGGAGAAACGAGCTGAATCGCCTGGCAAAAAGCGATCATCCGTTTTTTATCTTCTAATTTGACGGATTGGATCAGGTCTGTGCGTTTTGCATCCCATGAGGGATTGGTTGACATTCCCAGGCTTTCAAGAAAAGCAGCTGTAAACACCGCACCTTTTAAGGCCTGTGCTGTAACGTGAGGTGCTAAAAAGAATCCTTGGTACATTTCGAGAAGACTGTAAAGGGAAGCACCTGCTTCTGCACCGATGCCAGGCGAAGTTAAACGATAGGAACACCTTTCGACGAGTTCTTTCTTGCCGGCGATATACCCGCCTGTTTTGGCGAGTCCGCCTCCAGGGTTTTTAATGAGTGAACCTGCGATCAGATCAGCCCCGACTTCGCATGGTTCTTTTTCTTCTACAAATTCACCATAGCAATTATCAACAAACACGATGACATCTTGTTTGATCTCCTTCACATAAGAAATCATTTCACCGATTTCTTCTATAGTAAATGACGGCCTGTCTGCGTAACCTTTTGAGCGCTGAATGCCGATCATTTTCGTTTTGCTGTTGATGGCCTTTGAGATGTTGTTGAAATCAGGCCTTCCCGCTGGGGAAAGGTCTGTATGGGAATAGGTAATGCCATACTCTTTAAGCGACCCTGTCCCTTTTCCGCGTATCCCTACGATTTCTTCAAGTGTATCGTATGGTTTTCCTGTGATGTACAGCAGCTCGTCACCAGGAAGAAGCACACCGAACAATGAAAGAGAAATGGCATGTGTTCCTGAAATGATCTGCGGCCTTACGAGGGCTGCTTCCGCGCCAAACACTTGAGCATACACCTTTTCGAGGGTTTCGCGGCCGGCATCATCATAGCCATACCCTGTTGACGGGGTAAAATGAAAATCACTTACCTGATGATCACGAAAGCTTTTTAATACTTTTAACTGATTAAATTCAGCTCTCTGTTGAATGCTGTCATGCTGGGACCGGATCTTTTTCTCCGTCTCTTGTGCTAATTTTTGTAGTCGATCTCCGTTTTGAAACTGTGAAAACATAAGGTGCTCCTTTTATTGTAATTTCATGGACGGCAGGGAATAGCCTCTGCATTCGTAGCTTTGTGTATCTTCAATGAAAACCTGTTCCAGCAGGATGGTGCTGTTTTTCAGCATCGACAGCTTTCTTCCTTCTGCTGCCGGAACAAAAATATGATAGTATTCCAGCTGCTTCTTCACTTCGGTTTCAATCACATCTTTTAAAAGAAGCAGATCCTCTTGTTGAAAAGCCGAGATGGAGAAGGAAGCTGTTGCGGGTATGAAACCTTCTTTAAACTGATCTTTTTTATTGTAGACTGTAATCATCGGGATGGAGGCAGCGTCAAGATCCTTCAAAATGGAAAGCACTGTGGATTCATGCTGATCACGGTCTTCGCTTGAGCCGTCAATGACATGGATGAGAACGTCTGCTTCCTTTACCTCTTCAAGCGTTGATCGAAATGCGGCAATCAGGGATGTGGGAAGGTCTTGAATAAAGCCGACCGTATCTGTCACAAGCACCTGGAGACCTGCTGGCAGCCTCATTTTTCTTGTCAGCGGATCCAATGTGGCAAACAGTAAATTTTCTTCATAGCTGTCTGCAGAGGTTAGCCCATTGAAAATGGTAGACTTGCCTGCATTCGTATAGCCGACCAGCGCTGCCTGGATCACCTGATTTTCTTTTCTTCTTTCTCTGTACCGTCCACGATGGCTGACGATATCTTCGAGCTGGCGTTTAATCTCAGTGATCCTGGAACGGATGTGCCTTCTGTCTTTTTCAAGTTTGGTTTCCCCTGGGCCTCTTGTACCAATACCTGCACCAAGTCGTGACAAAGAAACCCCGATACCCGCCAGCCTAGGAAGAATATATTGCAGCTGTGCAAGTTCAACCTGAAGTTTTCCTTCTCTTGACCGTGCGCGTGTTGCAAAAATATCAAGGATGAGCTGAGTTCGGTCAATGATCCTTGCGTCAAAAAAGCGGGAGAGATTTCTGTTCTGTGCAGGTGTCAGTTCGTCATTAAAAATAATCAGATCCGGCTCCAATTCCTCTACGAGTGCCAGTATCTCTTCAATTTTACCTTTGCCTATAAATGTAGCAGAATCATACCGCTCCCGCTTCTGGGTGACAGAAACGATAGCTTGTCCCTGAGCCGTTTTTGTCAGCGACTCCAGCTCTTCCATTGAATAAAAAAATCGCTCGTCGGTTTGCCCTGGTAACTGGCAGCCAACGAGGATGGCTTTCTCTAGATGAGAATGCTTGATTTCTTCCAAATAACCTACCTGCTTTCCTATTCATTATATAGCTATCATATCAAATTCCATGTTTTTCTTCCAGATGAAGGTCATCAGCGTTCAGACTCATCAATGATTTCTTATCTGTCCTCTCTTCTCTCAGTAAACGGACTGATTGTTTCCTGACGGCTTTTTCAATGATGTTCCGGATATATCTGCCGTTGCTGAAGGATTTCTCTCCAGCTGCACATACCCGCTGAAGATGCTGCCGGAGCTTCCATTCTGAATCTTTCGCCATGATATATTGCCGCTCAGCTACCATCTTTCTTGAGATTTCCATAAGTTCATCGACGGAATAGTCGGGAAAGGAAACCATAATGGGAAATCTTGACGGCAGACCTGGATTCAATTTAAGAAAACGGTCCATTTCCCCCGAATACCCCGCAAGGATAAGAATAAAATCATGCTGCTGATCCTCCATTGCTTTTACAAGCGTATCAATGGCTTCTTTCCCAAAATCTTTTTCTCCGCCGCGTGCCAGTGAATAGGCTTCATCAATAAAAAGGATGCCCCCCATAGCCTTCTTTAGGAGCTCTCGTGTTTTTTGCGCAGTGTGGCCGATATATTCCCCCACAAGATCCGCTCGCTCTACTTCAATCAGATGTCCTTTTGACAAAACATTCATCTCATGAAAAAGGTTTCCGAGCATCCGTGCAACCGTCGTTTTCCCGGTGCCTGGATTTCCTTTAAACATCATATGAAGTACTTGTTTTTCCACTTTCAGTCCTTGTTCCGCTCTGCATTTATTCACATAAAGCCAGGCATAAATTTCTTTAATAAAGCCTTTTAACTCTTCCATTCCAACGAGCGATGACATTTCCTGCTCCATCTTCTTTAATGGAAGGTGCTTTTCAAGCTGTCTTTCTTTCGCAGAAGGACTCGCTTCTACTTCAACACGATCTCTTTCATTATTTTGGTTCAGAATAATATTAATTTGCGTCTTCTTTTTAAATGTCATGGAATCATGCAAGAGATTCACCTCTCTTTAGCTGTCTAGGATTATTATACTCATGACATTATTTATGGTGACAAATGCCTATCGTTTAGCCCTCATTCTAATGTATTCTCGAAAGTTTCAATTATACGGGCTTACTCTCGGGTTGAAATATTAATCTTCATTAATCTATATGAATATTTATTCAAATTAAGTTATCTAAATCGTCTAATAAATCATATTTTCAGAATATTAAATGTATATTTAATCAAAATTATGTATTGACTATTTTTTCTTGCTGCCTTATTCTTGAAAATAGCTGCATAAAAAAGGAACGATGAATATGTATTTTTTGAAAAAAGCCCTTTTAGTTCTTATGGGGCTGTTCTTAACTGCTCTCGGAACTAAACTTCTTACCGTTTCCCACCTGACATTTGGTGGAACAGCAGGGATTTCCACCCTGCTGACCTTCTCGACCGGTATTTCATGGGGTGTCTGGTTTTTCGTGATCAATCTCCCTTTCTTTATTTTATCTGTAAAAAGGCTGGGGATTTCCTTTTCGGTGTATACACTTCTCTGTATCTCGCTGATTTCATTGATCAATGAATTTCTTAAGATTGCTCCCTCGCCTGGAATGCATCCTCTTCTCATTGCGATTGCATCAGGACTGATTATCGGAACAGGAGTCGTGCTCGTGTTAAACAATGGTGCATCACTTGGCGGCATTCACATTTTGGCTGTCTATATGGATCAGCATCTTTCAATCAACCGCGGGAAAACATTATTTCTGACCGACTTTATTATTGTTATTTCTGCAACCTTAATGGTCGGCTTTGTACATGCACTCTACTCCATCGTTACAATCACGATCGCAAGTTACCTTGCCGGCAAGTTCAAACCGCAAGTAACGAAAAATAATGATGAAAACGATCTGACGCTCGAAGCTCAGGCATAAATAACGCAAAAAACCACTCATTCGATAATGGGTGGTTTTTTTAGGTTCTGTGTTTTCGAACGATCTGCAGATATCCAATAATCAAGCGGTTTTTTGTCAGTTCCTGCGCTTATCCGGGAAATAATCTATTCGTAGATCTGCCTGCCCATATTATTTTGCTTCGTCCGGTCGAGGTCTTTCTGATAATTCCGTTTCGCCTGATTTGAAACTGGTGTAATTTTACCAATCAGTATTCCTAATTTATTATAAACATCATCCGTATTAAGATTGTCACCTGCGTCGATCTTTCTTTGAATCGCCCTCATTTCCCTGATCAAGGAAGGGGCGGTCGTGATGGCTGCGTTCTTTCCATGTTCATTTCCTTTAATGGTTTGATAAACCCTCAACCTCAGATGATCACTTTTTCCCTTTGTAAGGTGATGATCCGGTGTGATGCCTACCAACGTATAAATCCCGCTCACAATTACATCTGCATTTTTGACCCCAGGTACCGTCTCTGCCAAATCCGAAATTTCTTTCGCATTTTTTGATTCATAATTTTTTTCATTTACGTTCGGGGCATCATTCTGGGAGTTGGGCAAGTTCTTCATGTTGACTTTCGTAGGAGCTTTATAGCTCTTATCTTTATCGAGATCCAGTTCGTTCTGCGAACAGCCGGATATCCAAAGTACAGCCGCTGCAGCCAGTACATATCGTTTCATGGAAATAACCCTCTCTTTTTATCATCGATAAGGTTAGTGTTCAAACTTAACGGTCCAAATATTCATTTGGATTTAAAAGTGCTTCACTACGTGGAAGTTGGTATAATTAAACAAAAACGCCAAACGGAGGTAACCCATGTTCCCGCTAATCGATTCCTTGCCCAGCTATTCGGCAGTGTATTTAGAGACCTTGGAGAAGAAAGGCAGACAGGAAAGTACCATCAGGCGCTATTTTTACGATCTGAACGACTTTTTAGCGTGGATGAGAGTCGTTAAAGAGGAGGACAGCTTTTCTGTATTCCAATCTCTGCGAACAGAAGACTATCAGTCCTATTTTGACTTTTTGATACATGAAAGAAATTATTCGCTTCGAACATTGCGCCGGGTATTGACGGTGTTAAAACAGCTTGTACAGTTTCAGATTACGATAGGCAAACTTGCCTACAATCCGGTAAACGGAGTGGATCTTGGGATTGGGGAGGAAACTGAATTTACAGATGATGACTTTATTTCTTCCGAGGAATTGGACAAACTCTTTGAGGTCATTAAATCGTATGAAGGACTGACGGAGAACCAACAAAAATACCGGCATCTTCTGATCAGCCGCAACCTTTCCATCGTCATTCTTCTTTCTCGTTATGGCCTGACATTACTTGAATTGACATCCTTGAAGATGAGACACATCAATTTTACAAAGGGAATCATACAAGTACCTTCTGAAACGAGCCTCCCCCGAAAAATAAAGATAGAACGAGAGGATCAAGCGTTTCTTTATTCTTATTACGAAACGATCCCTGCTGCAGTTCGTCCTGCCTGGTATTCCAATGATTCGTTCTTTGCCGCCTTTGATTACCAGCGTGGAACCTACCGCTGGGTCTACAAGACCAATTCACCCAAACCGCTGACTGAGATCGCTGTACAAAAAATGATCCGTCTCGAAGTCAAAAGGTCTGGGTTGCGAAAAGGCATCTCCGCACAGCACATGAGACGAACTTGCATCCTTCGTGAACTTCAAACGGAGAAAGAACCCGAACAGATCAAAGAAAAATTTGGGTTCAAGTCCTCTTTAAGCCTCGAACGTTATTATAAATATCTGCAATCCGTTTCGAAGACAAAAGAGAAAAACCTTGCTGAGTGAACCCAGCAAGGTTTTTCTTTTACTTCCCAACAAACCTATGTATTAATTTTCAGCCGGCAGCTCGACCGGACGATGAGGCGTAAAAGTTGAGATGGCATGCTTGTATATTAAGTGCTGCTTCCCATCTGATTCCAGGATGACCGTAAAATTATCGAACCCTTTCACCAGTCCTTTTAGTTGAAAGCCATTCAGTAAATATACAGTCACATAGATGTTTTCACGTCGTAATTGGTTTAAATACTGATCCTGGATATTGATCGCTTGCTTCATGTATACAGTCCTCCTCATTAGCCATTAGAATAATCATTCGACAGGTTCTTTAATTTTCCTTCTACAAATAATCTGATTTCTTTAAAATTATCATAAAAGTTTTGTGAGGACATATCAAACCATTCGATGTCCATCTGATTTCTGAACCAGGTATACTGCCGCTTGGCATATCGCCTGGAGTTCCGCTTAAGTAGTTCGACCGCTTCATCCAACGTCAGCCTGCCCTCAAGATACTCGTAAATTTCTTTATACCCGATGGCTTGGACGGATTGGCAATCACGCACTCCCTCTGAATATAAACGATGGGCCTCTTCCACCAATCCTGATGCTACCATCTCATCCACCCTCTGATTGATCCGCTCATACAGAAGTTCACGATCCATCGATAATCCAATCAAAACAAGTTCGTACGGTGATTCCTCGTGTGTTTGCTGTTCGGCGAGCGTATCAGACATCGTCTTGCCAGTGCTATGATAGATTTCAAGAGCCCGGATCACTCTTCTTATATTATTAGGGTGAATTTTTTCTGCACTTTTAGGGTCGTTCTTTTCGAGGAGAGCATGAACATGCACCTCGCCTTTCTCCCTTGCAAGCTCCTCCAGTTCCTGGCGGTAGCCTTCATCCCCGGGAGCCGATGAGAATTCATACTGATGTGTGACCGAACGGATATATAATCCGGTACCGCCAACGATAATCGGTACTTTTCCTCTTTTGTTAATATCAGAAATGCTTGTCCTGGCCAGCTCCTGAAACTCAGCTGCTGAAAATGAATCACAAGGATCTTTAATATCAATCAGATGATGAGGAATTCCTTCCATTTCCTCTTTTGAGATTTTTGCTGTGCCTATGTCCATACTGCGATAGATCTGCATGGAATCACCGCTGATGATCTCACCATCAAACGCTTTGGCGAGTTCGATACCTGTTTTCGTTTTGCCGACAGCCGTCGGACCGACAATCACGAATAATCTTTCTTTCATAAAAACTCCTATCATACCGTTTGTTTTATTTTTCAATTGATATCTTTATCATAACGCGAACATGAGGAAAAATCCAAAAAGGGAAGGAATAAAAAACGGCGGCCTTCTAAAAGGACACCGTTTTTACGATCACATAACTCTTTTAAACATCTTTTCCATCTCATACGTCGAAAAATGGACGATGATCGGCCGGCCATGGGGGCAGGTGTAAGGATCTTCGCTTTTTCTAAGTGTTTCAAGCAGCATGAAGATCTCATCGCTGCGCAAATGATGGTTAGCTTTAATCGATCCTTTGCACGACATCATAATGGCGGCTTTTTCTCTTAACTTTTTGATATCAGCCTGCTTTTCTGCCAATACCTGTTCTATGATTTCTTCGATGCTTTCTTTCTCATGCCCTGCTGGAAACCATTGAGGATGTGCTTTCACGATATACGTTGTTTGGCCGAACGGCTCGAGAAAGACCCCTACCTTTTCCAGTACTTCAAGATTTTCATTAATGATTAAGGCTTCCTTATTTGTAAACTGGAATGTAATAGGAACAAACAGCTCCTGAAGCTCTGAAGCTACCTGTCCTACCTTTTCTCTGAAGAATTCGTATTTAATTCGTTCCTGTGCTGCATGCTGATCGATCAAATACATGCCCTCTTCATTTTGAGCGATGATATATGTGCCATGCATCTGGCCGATCGGATACATTACAGGTACTTTGCTGGAATCCTCTTCCGGGAGTTCCTTACTTTCGGGAGCAAGCGCCGGATTCAGAGAAAACGGCTCATCCTCCATAAGATGCTGGTTCTCTTTTATTTGATCTGGAAGCTCTGTTTCCTCCTCTAAAATCCTCTCAGTAAACATAGGTTCCGCAGAGATTTTTTCAGTTGGAGGCATTATCTTCTTATGATCATCCATCACATTTTCCATAGCTTTCTTCTCAGTACGCTGTGATGGCTGCGTTCCATGATCAAACGTGAAGGTACTTTGTTCTGAACGGTCTTTCTCCAGTTTCCTTACAGCAAGTGAAGACGAAGGTTCGGGAATCAGCCTCAGCTTCCGCAGCACGTTCCTTACTTCTTCTTCCACTAAAGAGTTGAGTTCCGGCTCCTTGCTCAGCCTTGCTTCCAGTTTTGATGGATGGACATTCACATCGATGATAGATGGATCCATCGTGATCGACAGGACGACAAGCGGGTATCTGCCGATGGGAAGAAGCGTATGGAACGCCTGCTGAACGGCACGCTGGACCGCGTAATTCTTGATATATCTTCCGTTCATGAACAATGAAACGTAATTTCTTGATGCTCTCGTAATCTCAGGCTTTGAGATGTATCCTTCAATTTCATAATCGAGGGACCTGGCAGTTACAGGAACCATATTCCTTGCCACACTCATTCCATACACAGCAGCGATGACATTGAGCACGTTTCCGCTTCCGTTTGTGTTTAATAGATCCCGTCCATTATGCCTGAGCCGGAAAGAGATTTCAGGATGGCCCAGTGCCAGCCGGTTGATGACGTCAGTTATATTGCCGAGCTCGGTGTTGATCGTCTTCATGTGCTTCAATCTTGCAGGTGTATTGTAAAACAGGTGGCGGACTGTGATATCGGTGCCTTTTCTGGAATTTGTTGAAGATACGGATTGAATCTGCCCGTTCATGATCGTCAGAGCAGTACCCGGGCCTGAGCCTGTCCCTGTTTTCATTTCCATCTGGGAAACCGAAGCGATCGAGGGGAGCGCCTCCCCCCGAAAACCCATTGTTCGGATTTGAAACAGATCCTGCTCTTCTTTTATTTTACTCGTTGCATGCCGGCTGAATGCCAATTGACAATCATCAGGTTCGATCCCGTCTCCATTATCAATGATCCGAATTAAAGACAGGCCCCCCTCTTCAAGCTCGATCTCGATTCGGCTGGAATGAGCATCGATCGAATTCTCAACAAGTTCCTTGACCACAGAGGCCGGCCGTTCTACTACCTCGCCGGCAGCGATTTTATTGGATAGGTGATCGTCCAGTTGGATTATCTTTCCCACTTGATCGTCTCCTTTATTTCACTTTTTTTTGCAGATGAAACAGAGCGTTCATTGCATCCAGTGGTGTCATTTCCAAGAGGTTCATTGTTTTCAGAAACTCTTCCACCTCCGATTTTTCATGTTTCCTTTTTGATATGTTGTCTGCAGCATTTTCTTCTATAAATAGACTCAGCTGGGTATCGGCCTCGTTCGCTGCCTTTTTTGGAGAACGCTCGTCCGATTCAAATTCCTCTAAAATGAACTTAGCCCTCTCGATTACTGCTGACGGAAGCTCTGCAAGCTGTGCAACATGTATCCCAAAGCTCTTGTCAGCTTGTCCGTCGATCACCTTATGAAGAAACACAAGCCTTCCTTGTTCTTCAATCGCTGATACATAAACATTTTTCAACGAGCTGAGCTGCGTCTCCAGGACCGTTAACTCATGATAATGCGTCGAAAAGAGCGTCTTTGCTCCGATATGGTCATGAATAAACTCTACGATGGACTGAGCGAGCGCCATTCCGTCATAAGTAGATGTTCCCCTCCCGATTTCATCGAGCAAAATCAGACTTTGGTCCGTTGCTTTATTTAAGGCATACCTTGTTTCAAGCATCTCAACCATAAATGTACTCTGCCCGCCGACAAGGTCATCCGCGGCTCCAATTCGGGTAAAGATCTGATCAAAAAGCGGAAGTTCTGCATCATCTGCCGGCACGAAACAGCCAATCTGCATCATGACAGAAGTGAGTGCAAGCTGCCGCATGTATGTGCTCTTACCGGCCATGTTCGGACCTGTGATCAGAAGCATCGACCGCTCATTATTCAAATAGATATCATTTGGAACATACTCCTGGGCATCCATCACCTTTTCCACGACGGGATGACGGCCGTTAGCAATAGCCACGCGGTTATCAGAAGAGATGACAGGCTTCACATACCTTTGTTCCTCACTGACCACAGCAAATGCCTGAAGTACGTCGATCTCGCTGAGCTGCTTAGCCAGTTGCTGCAGCGATTGAATATAGCTCTTCACATGCTCCCTTACCTGCAAAAACAGCTCGTATTCGAGCGAGACCATTTTTTCCTCAGCCTCTAGGATTAGCCTTTCTTTTTCTTTAAGTTCAGGGGTTACAAACCGTTCGGCGTTAGCCAGTGTCTGCTTTCTTTCATAGCGACCCTCGGGGATCAGAGAAAGGTTCGAGCGGGTAACTTCAATATAATAGCCAAAAATCCGGTTATAACCGATCTTTAACGATTTTATGCCGGTCTCGCTTCTTTCTCTTTGTTCAAGCGACGCGATCCATGCTTTACCGTTCACACTGGCATCCCGGTATGTATCAAGTTCGTCATGATACCCATCCTTGATCAGTCCGCCTTCTTTTATAGAAAGAGGAGGATCGTCATGCAGAGAGCTCTCAAGATAGTGATACAGTTCTTCATGGCTGTCCATCTTGTCTGCCAGATCTCTGCTGTACGGGTTGGATAACTGAGAGAGGGTCTGTTTGATGCCCGGTACGCTTCCCAGTGTCTGTTTTAATTGGATGAGGTCACGGGCTGTAATATTGCCAAACGAAACTTTACCCGCCAGCCTTTCCAGATCATACACCCTTTTTAATTTGTCACGCAGTTCCTCGCGCACAAAAAATTCCTTGATCAGCTCTTCCACAACATTCAGCCGCTGTTCAATCAGCGCAGGGACGAGAAGAGGCTGCTCAATCCATTGTTTCAGTCTTCTGCTTCCCATACCAGTCACTGTCCGGTCGAGGAGCCATAGAAGTGATCCTTTTTTTCCTTTTGAACGGTTTGTTTCAACAAGCTCCAGATTCCGCTTGGAAAAGCTGTCGAGCTTCATGAATTCGTTAATATGCTGGATGCTTAAAGGCTGCAGATGCTCCAATGATCGTTTTTGTGTATGGAGCAAATAATGAAAGAGACGTCCGCATGCTTTCTTCAGCAGCTTTCTTTCGTTTTCTTGGACTAAATGCTGAAAAGGATCTGGCACCTCACTCTGGTCCTGAATGGAACTGACGATCTGATATCTCATTCGAACAATTTCAGCAATCTGTTCATAAAGTTCAGACGACATGATGACTTCTCTTGCATGCATGGCCTGAAGCTCCTGTATGAGCATAGATGTATCACCTTTATAAACGTATCCTTTTAATTCCCCGGTAGAAAGATCGTTCAGTACGATGCTGTATTCTTCATCGTTATATGAAACGGCTGCAATAAAATTATTCTCGGTTTCTTTAAGCAGGTTATGGTCCATCACGGTTCCTGGAGTAATGATCTGGATGACTTCCCGCTTCACGACCCCTTTTGCGGATTTAGGGTCTTCTACCTGCTCGCAGATTGCCACCTTGTGGCCGGACTCAACGAGCTGTTTAATATAATTGGCAGCGGAATGGTGAGGTACCCCGCACATCGGTATGCGTTCAGAAGTTCCGCCTTCCCTGCTCGTCAGTGTAATTTCAAGCAGCTGGGATGCTCTTGTCGCATCCTCAAAAAACATTTCATAAAAATCACCGAGCCTGAAAAATAAAAAAGCGTCACGGTGAGCCGATTTTATTTTTAAATATTGCTGGATCATGGGTGTGTATTGTGCCATGCTTTCACCTAACTTCTAAGTTCTTTTTTCAATAGTTCATTATAGCATAGGATGCAGATTTGGATTCAAGAAAACAAAACCCCTCAACATAAAAAAGCAAGGAAGAAGATATCTTCTTCCTTGTTTCGTTATTCATCCAGTTCACCCATGAAGAATTGGTCAATATCTTCAACATCTTGATCATCCAGTCCGTAGTCCCAGTCTTTTTGTTCCCAATCATCAAGCGCACCGTCAGGGTTCACATATACACATACTTTGGTCTCCCCGATTACGTCACAGGTGAATTCACGTTCACATTGAATGACCATGCGGCTGCCATTTGGAGAGATCGTTGCTTCTAAAGTGTTTGGAGCCTGAATGCATCTGGCAGATATTTCAAGATCTTTTCCTGTCGCATGCTCATCTCTTGTACTAAGTACGATCGAATCCTTATACCCTACTGTTTCCGTAACAACTTCGGTCTTTGTGTTATTGTTGTATGAATACCAGACGTTAATATCATAATGGCCTTCCACTTCAACCGTGTCATCACTTTGTCTGGAAGCTTTATATGAATGATTGATGATCCAGCTTCCAAGGATACTCGTAGGTCTATGGCTTGGAGTGATCGTATGTGTTGACTGAGAGAATTTCCGCCCCTTGCCGCATACTGCTTTGCAAATTATCTCTCTGTAATTCAGATCTTGATCTATGTTTGACATAGACTTAATCCCTCCTCTTCCAATCTTCATTTCATCCTATGCAGGGCAAATGACTAGTGTGCTAAAAAACTTTTTATGATTCCGTTAATACAGTTTATGTAAGATGCCCAGATGGTGACCTATTTTTAAAAATTTTTATTAATAAAATACGGTACGTGAAATTACAAAGACGGTTAACTGTATTACTTTCTTTTATACTGTTGGTTTTCAAACAAAAAAAGATCAGAAGAATGTTAGATTCTCCTGATCTTTCCTATTAATGACAGCCGCAACTTCCGGTTGAACATCCGTCCGCAGAGCCTGTTGTTCCTTTTAATAGGTCTCCGCCTGTAGACTCGATGATCTCATCGGTGACTGTATTAGAAATCGTATGGGAAACCATCTGCAAAATATCGTTTACATCAGCCTGAGATTGTTTGAACTCCAGGACTACCGGAATACTGTCCATTTCCTTCATCAGGTTATCGATCGTTTCTTCAACTTCTTTGTGGGCTTCCTGCTTGCCGTAATGCTGAAGGTTGACCGCTTCTTTCTGCAGCTTTTTAATCTGTGCGATCAAGAAGGAAACGGTGCCGTTTTCGTTGATCTGCTGCTCCGCCTTTTTGAAAAAATCAACTTCCTCTGTTTGTGCAATCATTTCTGCCAGCTCTTTTGCTTTGTCTAAAATATCACTTTTTGTATAAGTCATCCCTCTAACACTCCCGCCTTTTCTTCTAGTAGATCCCCGCTTAACGTCCACGTTTTCGCATCTTTAATATGAACCTTTACAATCTTTCCGATGAGATGTTTCGGCCCTTTAAAGTTCACCACTTTATTCGTTGTGGTATGCCCTGATAATACATCTGGATTCTTCTTGCTTTCCCCTTCAACGAGCACGTCAACGACCGTGTCGAGGTAAGCTTGGTTCTTGCTCAGCGAAATATCGTTTAAGATTGAATTCAAACGCTGCAGTCTTTCTTTTTTCGTTTCTAAAGGCACATTATCAGCCATCTTGGCGGCTGGTGTTCCTTCCCGCGGTGAATAAATAAAGGTATAGGCAGCATCGTACTCGACTTCTTTTACGAGAGACAGCGTTTCCTCAAACTGCTCTTCTGTCTCGTTCGGGAAACCAACGATGATATCTGTCGTCAAAGCGGCATTTGGAATGGCCTTCTTAATTTTTCCAACGAGCTCAAGATAGTGATCACGCGTATACTTTCTCGCCATAAGCTTTAAAATGTCACTGTTGCCGTGCTGGACAGGAAGGTGGATATGTTCGACCAAGTTTCCGCCCTTCGCGAGTACTTCAATCAGATGATCATCAAAATCCCGCGGATGACTTGTCGTAAAGCGGATCCTCGGAATGTCAATCTTACGGATCTCATCCATCAGGTCACCGAGACCGAATTTAATATCTTCAAAGTCTTTTCCGTAAGCGTTCACGTTTTGCCCCAAGAGAGTTACTTCCTGATAGCCGTTGCGGGCAAGGTGCCTTACTTCTTCAATGATATCTTCCGGACGGCGGCTTCTTTCCTTCCCTCGCGTATAAGGAACGATACAGTACGTACAGAACTTGTCGCAGCCGTACATGATGTTGACCCATCCCTGAATGTTGCCTTTTCGCACACGCGGAAGATTCTCAACGATATCTCCCTCTTTGGACCATACTTCAACGACTCGTTCTTTTGAAAGATAAGCTTCTTTCACGATCTGCGGAAGTCTGTGGATGTTATGGGTACCGAATATCATATCCACCTGATTATAGGTTTTCAACAATTTATTGACAACAGATTCTTCTTGAGACATGCAGCCGCAGACCCCGATCAATAGATCAGGTTTGTCCACTTTCAGCGGCTTGAGATGTCCCAGTTCACCGAAAACCTTATTCTCGGCGTTCTCTCGGATGGCACATGTATTAAGCAGGATTAGATCGGCATCCATCACTTCTGTCGTAGCTTCATAGCCCATGTCTCCGAGAATTCCGGCCATGATTTCCGTATCATGCTCATTCATCTGGCAGCCATAGGTCCTGATATAAAATTTCTTGCCATTTCCAATTCTTCGTAAATCCTCATCAATTACAAAATCTTTTACAATCTTAATTTCTTCTTTTCCGCGTTTTTTAGCGTCCTTTAAGGAAGGCGGCTGGTACGTAGTTTGAAAATAGCTGGCGTAATCCTTAGAGGTTTTATTTTTATCTTTCACAGGATTCGATCCCTGTTGGTTCATTGCAATTTCCTCCCTTGCAAACAGCGAAACTCTAGAGGTGTTTTTCTCTGATAACTTCAATATTATAACAGACTTCGATTGTAAAAGGAATGATTGGTGTCCCTTCAAAATATCAATAATACTTAATAATTAAGAATACTTAAATTTCACTTTATTAAATGATAGGAGTAAAATAAAAGGCAGAAACCGTATATGAAAGAGATGATGCTGCAATGTATTGGAAACGATCACTTTGGATTCTTTGGCCGGCGAATTTTCTGATCGCCGCAGGAATGAGCTTGATCATCCCCTTTTTGCCACTATATATTGAAAAACTTGGAGTTTCAAATATTCAAAGTGTTGAACATTGGACAGGTTGGATTTTTTCTGCTCAGTTTATCACTTCTTTTTTATTTCAGCCGCTATGGGGCTCACTTGCTGACCGATATGGACGAAAGGTCATGCTCATCCGTTCTGCTATAGGGATGGGAACTGTCACAGCGTTAATGGGGCTTGTGACAGAGCCGGAACAGCTTCTCGTATTGCGTCTGATCAATGGTCTGTTCTCCGGTTTTATCTCCATGTCCATCTCCCTCCAGGCTTCCGTCACACCAGACAAAGATGCAGGAAGGTCCCTCGGCACACTGCAGACCGGCCAGATTGTCGGCACACTGATCGGTCCTCTAATCGGAGGCTTCCTGTCTGAGATCTTTGGGTTTGAAGGTGTCTTTTTTGTCACAGGAGGACTTATTTTGATCGCAGGGATGGTCGTCATGTTCTTTATTAAAGAAGATGTAGCTGTTAATAAGGAAAGAAGCATCAAAAAGAAAAACGAATGGGGATCACTTAAACCCCTGTTTCCTGTATTTATCGCGGCTGCCATCACCCAGCTGGCAATGATGAGTATCCAGCCGATCATCACCCTTTACACCAGGACCATTTACCATGGCAGCCATTTGACTTTAGTCGTAGGGCTGATCAGTGCCGTAACGGGTATTGCTAACCTGATCGGGTCACCGATCCTTGGAAGAATCGGCGACCGCTATGGACAGCGGAAAGTTCTCATCTTCTCTTTGATCATGGCTGCATTTGCTTTTCTGCCTCAAGTTCTGGCTACCGATGTCAAGGTCCTGTTAGCAGGCAGATTTTTATTAGGCCTATTTATCGGAGGAATGATACCTTCACTGAATGTTCTCGTAAAAAAACTGGCACCTCCAAACCTGCAGGCTACCGCTTTTGGAATTAGCTCTTCTGCCCGTTTTCTCGGGAACCTGTTCGGCCCATTGCTGGGAACCTTTGTAGCTGCGGCCTATAACATTAAAGATATCTTTTATATCACGATGATTTTCCTGCTCATCAATATGGTCTCCATTGTCAGAAACAAAAAACTTGAACTTGCGCTGCGCAATCATAAAAAGGCATCCTGAACATGAATGTTCAGGATGCCTTTTTTATTTATTACATAAATTCGGCAAGTAAGCCGTTAAATTTCTCTTCATCCATCTTCAGGTCCGCTTTGGATAATGCATCCTTGCTGTATCCGTGGGCAAGGTCCTGATAGGAAGGTTTTACTGTATTCTGATAGATGATGCCTTTGACGAGTCCGTCGTTTTCCATCAGAGTCTGCATCGCCATCATCCGATTGGAAGGATCATAGCCTTCGATCGTATCAAGGCTTGTTAGGTGTTCTTTGAACCAGTCATATGTGTTTACCTTATTATAGGTTACACAGGGAGAGAACACATTGATCAATGAGAAGCCTTTATGTTCAATCCCTTTTTGTATGATCGCAGTCAGTTCTTTCAGGTCGCTTGAAAAGCTTTGCGCAACGAACGTTGCACCTGCTGTAAGAGCAAGTTCCATCACTCCGATAGCGGACTCTACAGAACCTTCCGGCGTACTTTTCGTTTTAAACCCTTCAGCAGAGCGGGGAGAAGTCTGCCCCTTCGTTAATCCGTAGATTTGGTTGTCCATTACAATATAGGTTACGTCAATATTTCTTCGGATCGCATGAACGGTATGGCCCATTCCGATAGCGAATCCATCACCGTCTCCTCCAGAGGCAATAACTGTCAGATCACGGTTGGCCATTTTCACGCCTTGGGCGATTGGAAGAACACGGCCGTGAATGCCATGGAAGCCATAGGATTTAATATAACCGGAGATACGCCCGGAACAGCCGATCCCCGAGATCACTGCTAGGTCGTTCGGTTCAAGCCCGACGTTTGCTGCCGCCCGCTGTATGGATGCCTGCACGGAAAAGTCGCCGCAGCCAGGGCACCAGTTCGGTTTTACTGAATTTCTGAAGTCTTTAAACGTCGCCATTTAAACCAGCTCCTTGCATTTATTGAAAATTTCAGAAGGAAGAAATGGATTACCGTCATATTTTAAGATGCTCTCAATCTTGTGATGAGAACCCAGGTTCATTTTCAGGATATTGGCCAGCTGTCCAGTAGCATTATTCTCAATGACCGCTACCTTTTTCGCTGAATCAATTAAAGTCTTCATCTCTTCAACCGGGAATGGATGAATCAAACGTAGATGTGCATGGTTTACTTTGATTCCTTCCGCTTCCAGACGAGGAATAACCTCCTCAATCACGCCTCTTGTGGAGTTGAACCCGACAAGCAGAAGATCAGCCTCTTCATTCGGGGTATATTTTACGACCGGCGTGTTGAATTTCAGGTTCTTCAGTTTTCGGAGACGCTTATCCATCTGCTTCAAGCGGTTTGCAGCAACTTCTGACGGCTTGCCCGTTTCGTCGTGCTCGACGCCTGTCACGTGATGAATGCCGTTTTTCATGCCCGGGATGACACGAGGAGATACTCCGGAATCCGTCAGTTCATAGCGTTTATAGTAGCCGCCTTCTTCTTCAGGAAGCTCTGCATTCAAATCCAGGGTGCCGCGGCGGATTTCAACTTTGCTGAAATCAAGCGGTTCTACGGATTGCTTGCCTAGAGAAAGCTGAAGATCAGTCAGTAAAATAACCGGGCATTGGTACTCTTCTGCAATATTCAATGCTTCTACAGCATCATAGAAAGCTTCTTCAGCTGTGCTTGGCGCCATGACGACCTTTGGAATCTCACCATGTGTACCGTAGATCATCGCCATTAAATCCGACTGTTCCTGTTTGGTCGGAAGCCCTGTACTTGGACCGCCGCGCTGTGTATCAACGACGACGAGCGGTGTTTCTGTCATTCCTGCAAGGCCGATGGATTCCATCATGAGGGATAAACCAGGACCCGCAGAAGAAGTCACAGTACGTACACCAGCATAGTTAGCGCCGATGGCCATTGTACAAGCTGCGATCTCATCTTCAGTCTGGATAACGGTTCCGCCAAACTGAGGAAGTTTTTTAATGAGGTATTCCATAATCTCAGAGGCCGGAGTGATCGGATAAGCCGCCATGAAGCGGACACCGCCAGCTACAAATCCAAGAGCGATGGCATCATTGCCGATCATAAACATACGTTTTTTTCCGTCAGCTTTATTCAGCTGGAACCCCTCGAGCGGACCGCCTGCTGCTTCATTAAAGAACTCAGCGCCTTTGCGGATTGCATCCATATTCTTTTCTACGACTTTAGCGCCTTTTCTTGAAAAGATTTCCTCAACCACATCTATGTACGATTCAGCCGGCAGATCGAGCACTGCACTCGTAGCGCCGATGGCCACCATATTCTTCATCAAGGAAGTGCCAAGCTCATTCGCTATTTCCGTGAACGGGACTGAAAAGAGCCTTACTTTTGAGCCTTCCGGAACAACTGGATTAAACTTCGCGTCGCCGATGACGACTCCTCCGTCCCGCATCTCATGAATATTTACATCAATGGTTTCCTGGTCAAACGCGATTAAAATATCAAGATCATCCGAGATCGACCTTGTTTGTTTCGTGCTGACACGAATCTTGTTGTTCGTATGTCCGCCTTTAATACGTGAAGAAAAGTGCCGATAACTGTAGAGATAGTATCCAAGACGATTTAAGGCCATTGCAAAAATTTCTCCGGTACTGTCTATCCCTTCCCCTTGCTGTCCGCCAACTTTCCAGGAAAGTTGATCAATCATGAACTCCACCCCTTCTATACTTATCATTCTATATACTCACCAATTGCGTTTTCTGGAGAAAACATAAGTCTCCATGTATAAAAATACGCTATTTTCCGAAAGAAAATAAGCGCGCTGATCACTAAGATGGGTATAAAGATGGTTGTTAAAAAATATGTACTAAACGTTTACAATTCTAGACCTAACTTCACAAAAAAGCAAGTATTCATTGAAAAAATTAATAGGTGGCGTCAGTGAATTTTAGTATGCTCTCACCCACATTTATGCACTCAAAAAAAACCTGTTTGCGCAAAAAGGCAAACAGGCAGCTTACTGTTTTTAGTTAACGTGGCTCGACAATCAGCTTAATCCCAGTTCTTTCTTCTCCATCAATCAAAATATCGGTAAACGCAGGAATACAAATGAGGTCAACTCCGCTAGGCGCTACAAATCCTCGTGCGATTGCTACTGCCTTAACGGCTTGGTTTAATGCACCGGCCCCAATTGCTTGAATTTCAGCTCCTCCTCTTTCACGAAGAACTCCGGCGAGTGCACCAGCTACAGAATTAGGGTTGGATTTTGCTGAAACTTTTAATATTTCCATTAATTTGTACCTCCTTAGAGATATGATACCAATTCTACTATATTCATTGGTAAGAGCCCGTATTCCTGCAGTATGGAAAAGTTTACAACAATATGCTGGCAAGCGTAAATTGTTATACCAAAAGTACTCTTATTCAAAAAACGGGTGGTCGTCGTTAATCAAAATGGTCTTGATCGTTTTCGCTTTTCCAGTTGCAGGATCACACTCTATTAAAACGCCACTTAACTGTTCCCTTCCGGAAGAAACTTCAAACCTTACCGGTAAACTGGTAAGAAACTTTTTCAAAACAGCTTCCCGATCCATCCCTAATATCCCGTCATACGGGCCGGTCATCCCTACATCTGTCAAGTAAGCGGTTCCTTGTGGAAGAATTCGCTGATCCGCAGTCTGGACATGGGTATGCGTGCCAACGACCGCTGTTACTTTGCCGTCGAGGAACCAGCCCATCGCTTGCTTTTCACTTGTTGCTTCTGCATGAAAATCGACAAAGATAATCGGCGTCCGCTTCCGCAACTCTTCAACCAGTTGTTCAGCCTTTTCAAAAGGGCAGTCGAGAGGAGGGAGAAATGTCCGTCCTTGTAAATTAATGATGCCGATTTCAAGCTGGTTCATCTTTATGAGAGCTGATCCGTTGCCTGGTGTCCCAACAGGAAAATTGGCTGGCCTAACCAATTGGGGAGTAGTGTCGATGATCTCAAAAATCTCTCTATTGTCCCACGCGTGATTTCCGAGCGTGATGGCCTGTGCCCCCGCTTCAAAAATCCCCTTTACGATCTTTCCGGTAATCCCCCTGCCATGGGCAGCGTTTTCTCCGTTCACAATCGTAATAAGCGGCTGATATTTTCGTTTTAATTTAGGCAAATACGTGTCGATCATCTTTCTGCCTGGAGATCCAACAACGTCCCCTACAAATAAAATCTTCATGAAGAACTCCTTTTACTGCATTCTGTATAAAAACAAAATAAAGTGGTATACACCACTTTATTTTGCGTACTCAACAGCTCTTGTTTCCCGAATGACTGTTACTTTAATATGTCCTGGATAATCCAGTTCATTTTCAATTTTTTTCGTAATATCCCGTGCTAAACGGTAAGAAGCCAAATCATCGACTAAATCTGGTTTAACCATGATTCTGATTTCTCTTCCGGCCTGGATCGCAAATGATTTTTCCACGCCGTCAAACGACTCGGAAATCTCTTCGAGTTTTTCCAGACGTCTGATATAGGTTTCCAACGTTTCACGTCTAGCTCCAGGTCTTGCTGCTGACAATGCATCAGCGGCGGCAACAAGAGTAGCGATAATTGAAGTAGGTTCAGTATCTCCGTGATGGGAAGCAATTGAATTGATAACTACTGGATGTTCCTTATACTTGGTTGCCAATTCCACACCGATATCGACATGGCTGCCTTCTACTTCATGATCAATCGCTTTCCCAATGTCATGAAGCAAACCAGCACGGCGGGCCAAATGAACATCTTCTCCAATTTCTGCTGCCATCAAACCGGCGAGGTACGCTACTTCCATTGAATGTTTCAATACATTTTGGCCGTAGCTTGTACGGTACTTCAAACGCCCTAAGATCTTAATCAAATCAGGATGAAGTCCATGAACTCCTACTTCAAAAGTAGTCTGCTCACCTACTTCTCTGATATACTCATCCACTTCACGGCGAGATTTTTCAACCATCTCTTCGATTCTGGCAGGATGAATTCTGCCATCTTGAACGAGCTTGTCAAGCGCCATACGGGCAATCTCCCTGCGGATTGGGTCAAAACCAGAAAGAATGACGGCTTCAGGCGTATCATCAATAATCAAATCAATGCCTGTTAGCGTTTCCAGCGTACGGATATTTCGTCCTTCACGCCCGATAATTCGGCCCTTCATCTCATCATTTGGCAAGTTCACGACAGAAACTGTCGTTTCAGCAACGTGGTCAGCCGCGCATCGCTGGATAGCAAGAGAAAGAATCTCTTTTGCTTTTTTATCCGCTTCTTCTTTAGCGCGATTTTCCATATCCTTCACCATCATAGCCATTTCATGAGAAACTTCGTTTTCTACCTCGCCCATGATGATCAGCTTGGCTTCTTCACGCGTAAAGCCGGATATACGTTCCAGTTCTCTTTGCTGCTCTCTGAGCAGCTCCTCCACTTTGCTTTCAATCTCTTCAATTTGTCGTTGTTTTTTGGTGAGAGACTCCTCACGTTTCTCCAATGATTCCTCTTTTTTATCAAGAGTCTCACTTTTCCGGTCAAGAATCTCTTCTTTTTGTACCAATCGTTGTTCTTGTCTCTGAAGCTCATTTCTGCGTTCACGAATGTCGCGCTCTGCTTCTGTTCTTAGCTTATGGATTTCATCCTTTGCTTCAAGCAGGGCTTCCTTCTTGCTCGCTTCCCCATCTCGCTTTGCTTCTTCAACGATCTGAGCAGCAGCATTTTCCGCGCTTGAAATTTTTGCTTCGGCAATTTTTTTCCTAACAAGATATCCGACAACTGCACCGACACCTGCTGAGACAAGCAAACTGGAGATGAAGACAATAATGTTTTCCATGTTTCCACCTCCTCTTGCTATCTACTTTTTTTACTGGGTCATAAGCATCATTCGTGTAACAAAGTGTTGTGCACAAGTCATGCCATTCTCATTTCAGGTTATATCTTTTAATTTCAAATGAAATCAAAGTATATCTCCATTTTATAAAGGACAGCACGTTATGTCAAGAGATGTCAAATTATCTATGATAAATCTTCCTTTCAAAATTGGCAAGTTTTATTTATATCCAATCAAAGGAAATTATCGGACCATGAGCAGACAGGGCAGTGCCCCTGTCCGGCCGCGGCCGCCAAGCGTGAACCGCAGCTTTTTTGCAGATATTACGCAATCTATTTATCCCACAAATCCCTTTAAAACTAATACTTTCCTATCCTTCTAAAAAAACCGTACATAGCAGGTATGTACGGTCTAAAATGTTATTCGGATAATTCAAACTCCTCTGTTTCTTCCTTTGTTGCAGGTTCTGGAGTGTTGGCTTCTTCACCGAGGCGATAGTAGCTTCTGATCTGTGTAATGATCTCTTCTGCTACTTCCTTGTTCTCTTTCAGGAATTGTTTGGAATTCTCTCTTCCCTGGCCAAGGCGGTCTCCTTCAAAGGAATACCAGGCACCGCTTTTTTGAACGACGTCAATATCGGAACCGATATCAAGGATTTCACCTTCTCTTGAAATCCCTTCACCGTACATGATGTCTACTTCCGCCGTCTTGAATGGAGGAGCCACTTTATTCTTAACCACTTTAATTCTTGTTTTGTTCCCTACCATATCCGTGCCCTGTTTCAATGTTTCAGCACGGCGTACTTCCAAACGGACGGAAGAATAGAACTTTAATGCACGGCCCCCAGGTGTAGTTTCCGGGTTCCCGAACATCACGCCGACTTTTTCACGGATCTGGTTAATGAATACCGCGATGGTTTTTGATTTGCTGATCGCTCCGGAAAGTTTTCTTAATGCCTGAGACATCAGTCTTGCCTGAAGACCTACGTGGGAATCTCCCATTTCTCCTTCGATCTCTGCTTTAGGAACCAAAGCCGCAACCGAGTCAATGATCAGAATATCCACTGCTCCGCTTCGGACAAGGGCTTCCGCGATCTCAAGAGCCTGTTCGCCAGTATCCGGCTGAGATAAAAGAAGCTCATCAATGTTTACGCCGAGCTTTTGGGCATAGACAGGATCAAGCGCATGTTCTGCATCAATGAACGCAGCTTGTCCGCCGTTTCTCTGCACTTCTGCAATCGCATGCAGAGCAACTGTTGTCTTACCGGATGATTCAGGTCCGTATACTTCGATGATCCGCCCTCTTGGATATCCGCCTACGCCAAGTGCGATATCAAGCGCAAGAGATCCGCTGGAGATGGTGGAAACTCTCTGTTCAGCCTGCTCGCCAAGTTTCATGATGGATCCTTTTCCGAATTGTTTTTCAATCTGGCGCAAGGCCATTTCCAATGCCGCTTTGCGGTCGCTCATGTAATCACTCCTCAAATTTATATCATTGCACATGTAAGTACATTGTGATGTCATTTCCTATAGCTTTATTTTACTTCTTTTTTCACCGTTTGCCAATCTTTTTGCGAACATTTATTCGATTTTTTTATTGTCCTTTTTTGACCTTTGTTAATAAGTAAAACAATCCGTACATCACAGACCTCTCTCTGACAGCGGTCCTCGAACCGGATAATGCCAGCGGGTACACCTCGGTGCCTGTTTCATCCGCCAGTCCGATAAAGACCGTGCCGGCTTCTTTGTTTTCACTTGGTCCCGGTCCTGCAACCCCGGTAAAACTGATGCCGATATCCGAGCCGGTCAGGTTTCTTACCTTTTCCGCCATCTGTTTCGCGCAGTTCTCGCTGACCGCTCCCTCGGACACAAGCAGCTCATGAGAAACACCGAGCAGCTGCTCTTTTATCTCATTCGTATAACAAACAACTGAGCCTTTGAATATTTCCGAACTGCCCGGCATGTCGGTTATCTGCTTTCCAAACCATCCGCCTGTCAGACTCTCGGCAGAAGAAACGGTCAGCTTTTTATCTTTCAGCTGTTCTGCTGCTGCTTTTTGCAAGGAATCATCTCCGTATCCGTATAGGAACTCTCCTACCCGCTCACGGATTTTTCCTTCCAGCACGTCCAGCTGCTCTTGGGCAATCTTGTTGTCCAGAAATTTTGCCGAGAGCCTAAGGGTAACTTCATGGTTTCCAGCGAGAGGCGCCACAGTCGGATTACTCTGCTGATCGATAATGTCCTGAAGTGTCGCTTCAAGCAGTGATTCTCCAATCCCGAAGAAACGAAGAACCCGTGAGACGATCGGCTCTTTTCCAGGCAGTCTTCTTGAAAGATAAGGAACCGCAAAGCTTCTGAACATCGGCTGCATTTCTTTGGGAGGACCCGGGAGAAGAATATAGGACAGTCCGTCTTCATGCAGCGCCATTCCCGGAGCCATGCCGTGTTTGTTCGGCAAAATCTCAGAACCTTCAAGAACAAGTGCCTGCTTTCTATTGTTCTCAGACATGACTCTGCCTGTTCTTTTGTAGTACATTTCAATATGATCCATCGCTTCTTGGTCATAGACCAGGTTCTTTACCAGAACAGTGGCGATGGTTTCTTTAGTGAGATCATCTTTCGTCGGTCCGAGACCTCCGGTAAAGATGAGAAGATTTGAACGGCTCTGTGCTGTTTTTATGACAGATTCCAGCCGTTTCGGATTATCGCCCACGACGGAATGATAGAAAACATTGATCCCTAAGTCTGCCAATTCAGCAGAGATAAATTTAGCATTTGTGTTTGCAATCTGTCCCAACAAGAGCTCGCTTCCAACGGCAATGATTTCTGCATTCATTTGCGTATTCCCCCGTATTGTACGTTTTTAAACGAAGATTTTTCTGATAAAAAAAACAGGAGATCTTCTCTCCTGTTCCTGCTGTTATTTTGATTTTAGCATAACTTCTTTGTTTTGAATAAAATATTCCCATCCTGAATATAGAGTGATGAGTGTAGCTGCCCACAGGCTGAACTGAGCGAATGGGATACCGATCCATTCAAATGGTATGTTGTGCAGCAGCAATGCAGAAATGGCAATGATCTGGATCCATGTTTTCAGTTTGCCCATCTGGCTTGCTGCAATTACTGCACCTTCAGCTGCTGCTACAAGGCGTATGCCAGTCACCGCGAACTCCCTGCTCAGGATAATGATCACCATCCATGCCGGTGCATAGCCTACTTCAACAAGGGCAACAAACGCAGCGGTAACCAGCAGTTTATCCGCAAGAGGGTCTAAAAACTTCCCAAAGTTTGTAACAAGGTTGAGCTTTCTCGCATAATATCCGTCTACCCAGTCTGTACAGGATGCAATGATGAAAATCAGGGCGGCAGCCAAATGGGTGACTGGAATATCAACATCCAGCCATGTTACCTTTCCCCAATCAAAGGGGGCAAGAAGAACGATCATGAATACAGGAATAAGTAAGATCCTTGAAATTGTAATTTTATTAGGCAAGTTCATTTTTATTTCCTCCAATTTTGACAATCATTACACGGCGCTCTACGTAAGTTATTGTTTGCCGGAAGCCGTGTTTTTAATGACGATCCTTTGGTGAATTCCCCTCTTAACAGGCGGAATCGGATATGAGAACGGTTTTTCATTGATCGTCATTTTTGCAAAATTGGCGGCACCAATATTAAGTTCAACATCTTTCTCACCTGATAAGTCATAGCTGGCTGTATCACCTTTTTTAAACATCTTGCCAGCCAATGTCTTGCTGCCTGTTTTCACTTCGAGATATACCGGCCCGTCCATCTTAAAGGCGATTTTAAAGTCATCCGCCTGGCTTAGCTCATATGTAGTGGTAATTCCCTGTGTAGCCTGCTTGGTCAGAGTAAATTCTTTTTTCTTCGGTTCTGCCGGTTTCTTTGGTGAATCACTATTCGCGGGCTTCTCCGGTTTTTTATCTTTGGCCTTGTTTGTATTCTCAGCCTTCTTGCTCTTATCAAGCTGAACACTGGCAGGTTTATTTGAGTCCTTTGAATCAGCGCCGTCATTCCCTCTGTTGGCAAGGTAGGCCCAAACGCCGATCAGAAGTGCCAGAACGAAAGCAAAAATCAGTACTTTAGGCAGCCAGCTTGATAATACAGAGTCCTTTGCATCCAGGGTCTGCTTATTCCGTTCTGATCGGGGAACAAATTCTGTCGGTTCTTTTTCGGCTTTTGGAATTTCGTTTTCAAATTGGGTAAAGACTTCTTCAAAATTGAGTCCTACTGTTTCGCTGTAATTTTTTATAAACGCTCTGGCATAGAAAGAACCTGGTAGAATCTCGTATCGTCCTTCTTCAATCGCCTGCAGATAACGTTTTTGTATTTTTGTTTCGGTTTGAAGCTGTTCAAGAGAAAGACCTTTTTCTTCCCTTTTTTCTCTTAAATAATTTCCTAATTCAGTCAAATTTACCACCTTCCACTAATTGAAGTTATTCAAATGCGGAAAATCCTACATCTGTCTCTATTACTTCATATGTAATTTCTTCATTCGGATCGTTTCTAAGCTCGATAATATAATCAAAATCGTCAATGCTGTATTCGGTCTGCTGAACGAAAACATCTGGATGCTCGATGACCTTCGCAGATGGAAGACGCATGATTTCCCTGACCAGCTGCCAGTGCCTTTCATTTGAACGCCTCGATGACACGATGCCGTCAATAATATAAACATTATCTGTGCTGTATTCATCATCCGCAAGCTGTGTCCGAATGGTTTGCTTGAGCAGCGTAGAAGATATAAATACCCATTTTTTGCTCGCGCAAACACTCGATGCTACGATCGATTCAGTCTTTCCGACCCTTGGCATACCCCGGATGCCGATCAGTTTATGGCCCTCGACTTTATACAGTTCGGCTAAAAAGTCAACGAGAAGCCCAAGTTCGTCTCTTACAAATCTGAATGTTTTTTTATCGTCTGCGTCCCGTTGTATGTAACGTCCATGCCGGACGGCGAGAATATCTCGTAATTTGGGTTTACGGAATTTCGTGACTGTAATATTATCCATCGATTGTAAAATGGAGCGAAGGCGGTCTACCTTCTCTTGTTTGTCGACAATTAACAGCAATCCTCTTCTCTCATTGTCTACTCCATTGATCGTCACGATATTTATTCCAAGCATCCCGAGAAGAGATGAAATATCACCAAGAAGTCCGGGGCGGTTTTTATTTATCTCGTATTCCAAATACCAATCCTGATCGCCCATTCTTCATCTCTCCTTCCTTTTTCTGTTGCTTATCATTAATTTCCCGCTTCATTAATTAATAATATCTGATTTCAATTTATTATGAAAGAAAAAATAAAGGGATGTTAAGAAAAATCCTTAACATCCCTGTTAAGAAAAATCCTTAACATCCTAATATTTACTGTGCGTTGTCATTCTGGACTAATTTAACCATCATATTGGCAATCGCGTGTTTTTCATCGTCGCTGGCAACCTTCCAAAGGTCAGCAAGCACTTTTTCTTCGGAATTCTTAGGATCTACATGAGAAGCAAGATATCCTCCGATTTCAGTTGCTAAATTGGAAACGGTTGATTGGTCCATTCCCTGGCCTTCTGCATGTTCAAGACGGTCAGAGAGAAAATTCTTCCACTGTCCAAAATTATCTAATACTGACATTTAATTTCCTCCTTAAAATATGGTACATACTATAATATTTCTAGAAGGAACATGAATTATGCATGGGATTTGACATTTTCCTCTGCGCTTTCCTGCGATTAATTATGCCAGCCGCCTGTTGCAGAAATAATATGCCCATTGATATAAGATGAGCGGTCTGACAAAAGGAACATAACGATTTCCGCCATTTCTTCCGTCCGGCCTAGCCGGCCTTCTGGAATCTGGTCTTTCAGCGAGTTCAATTCTTCCTCAGTAAAATCCTCCATCATCCGTGTCTCGACCGCGCCGGGAGCGATGCCGTTCACCCTGATGCGGTTGGGGGCTGCCTCTTTGGCTAATGCTTTGACGAATGTATTCAGGCCGCCTTTTACGGCAGAATAAACGACCTCACACGAAGCCCCTACTGATCCCCACACAGATGAGATGACGATGATGTTTCCTTTTCCTCTCTTCATCATAGCTGGCAGAAGATGTTTCGTGATCAAGATCGGACTTGTCAAATTCAGCTGTACCATTTTCTGCACCGTCTCGCTGTCCATATCTGTCAGCAGTCCGTAATAAGCACCAGCACTATTATGTATAACGGCATCAACCGGCATAAAGAGTGATGACAGCAATTTATCAGTTCCGGCAGGATCTGATAAGTCTGCCTGCACCAATAAGGTTTCAACACCGTATGCAGTTACCTCTTGCTGGATATCTCTTGCTTGCCGGCTGCTCAGATGGTAATGGAGAATAAGGTTGAAGCCATTTTTCGCAAGCGCCCGGCAGATGCTCGAACCGATCCCGCCGCTTGCCCCTGTTACTAAAACCCAGCCTGACATATTATTTTCACCCGCTTAAAAACATCCCTGCTTATGAGCAGGGATGTTTTTTTTCTTCATTATGACTGTTTTTTCTTAACCTGGCAAATGGTCAGCTGACTATCCTGAAAATGGTCACTCAGCGCTTTTTCAAGGTGTGCAGCCGTTAAATCTTCAAACGTCGGGATCACGTCAAAAAGATTCATTCCGTTAAATTCATACCTGGTGAATTGATTCGCGATAAACTCGGGCGAGTTCAGCGCTCTTAAAAAAGAACCGATTTTCTTTTTTCTTGCTCTCTCCAGGTCCTCTTGGTTGATATCCGTTTTCTTGAAATCCTCTACCATACGCGAAATGGTATCAGCGAAAGCATCAGGATCAGATGTATCGCCTCCGATCATGGAGAAACCGTAGCCTTGCTCTTCTGTATAGTCAAAAGAAAAAGAAGGGTCGATCAGCCCATCATTATAAAGCTTCTCGTAATTTTTGGTGCTCTTTCCAAACATCATCTCCAGCAGCAAATTGACGGAGAGTTCCCGGAGAAGCAATTCTTTCCCTTGCCTTTCGGGACGTTTCTCTTTATATCCCATATAGCACTTCGGTGTTTGAACCGGCATGTTCAACACTTCTTTTCTTTTGGCGGGCTGAGCTGGTTCCTCATCAAAAAAGCGCTCGATCGGCGGCTTGTCTTTATAGTCCTTGCCGGCCTGGTTCTTCTCGACAAGATCCATGATCTTTTCTGCATCAACCGGCCCTACAATAAAGAGGAGCATGTTGCTCGGATGGTAGAAGGTCTCATAGCATTCATACAGATCATCTTTTGTAATTTTGGCAATCGATTCAACCGTTCCCGCAATGTCGATGGACACTGGATGGTTTTGATACATGTTGGCGATCAAACCGAAATACACGCGCCAGTCCGGGTTGTCATCGTACATTCTGATCTCCTGTCCAATGATTCCCTTTTCTTTCTCCACCGTCTTTTCGGTAAAATAGGGTGCCTGAACGAAATCGATCAACGTCGTCAGGTTCTTTTCAACATCACCGGTCGTTGAAAACAAATAAGCGGTCCGTTTAAAGGTAGTAAAAGCATTGGCCGATGCTCCCTGTTTACTGAAATCCTGAAAAACGTCACCGTGCTCTTTTTCAAAAAGCTTATGCTCCAGGAAATGGGCGATTCCATCCGGCACCTTGACTGGTTCGTTCTTTCCAAGCGGAACAAAATGATTATCCACGGATCCATAATTAGTCGTAAACGTTGCATAGGTTTTATTGAAATCCTTTTTTTCTAAAATGAATACTTTTAGTCCGTTTTCAAGTATCTTGCAGTTTAGGGTCTCTTTGAGCTGCTTAAAATGAATTTGTTCCATATTATTCATCGCCCCTCCCTCTTAAGAAATAGATCGTATCAAGTTCAATCTTTTTTGAAACACCGATTACTTGCTCTTTCGTAACATTCTCGATGCCTTCGAGCCATTCCTCAATACTCCGTTTATGCCGGGAGACTACTTCGTGATAAAGTACCTCCACCAAACCTGTAGAATCATCCACCGTCTCAAGGATTTGGTTTCGGATCATCGCTTTCGTCTGCTCCAGTTCACCGTCTGAAATGTTGCCGTTTTGAATTTCTTTTAGCTGTTCATTAATGATTTTTACTGTTTTTTCATAATTATTGGTTTCAATCCCTGACATAACAAAAATAATCCCTTTATGACTCTCAAAACGAGAAGCGGCATAATAGGCCAGACTCTCTTTCTCACGGACGTTCATGAACAGTTTGGAATGCGAAAAACCGCCGAAGACGCCATTGAATACTTGAAGAGGAAGATATTCGGGATCGCAGTACGTAATGTAGGTGCGGTATCCCATATGGAGCTTTCCTTGCTGCACTTCCTGCTCTTCAAATATCTCTTTCACTTCATCCACTCTTCGTTTTCCTGAGGAAGCTACTCGTTTCGGCTCTGCTTTAGCATTTGGAAACACAAAATGCTTTGCCGTAAAATCCTTGAGAATTTCTTTGGAAACATCTCCCACGACATACAAATGGACCTCGTCTTCCTGGATGACTTTCTTATAATAATCATATAAAATCTCAGGAGTAATGGAATCGACTTCCTTTTCGCTTCCGTATACATTGAAACGATAAGGCTCGTCTTCGAACATCTCCTCGATCAGGCGCTTGTTGGCATACCTCATCTTATCATCGTATATGGATTCAATCTGCTGCTTTAACGACCGTTTTTCTTTCTGGACGATATCGGATAAAAAGGCATTCCCCTGTTTTGCCGGCTTGAGCAGTACATCGGAGAGCAGTTCAAACGCCTTGTCGAGCAAAGGTGTATTATCCGATAGAAATTTTTCATTCGCTACATCAATTCTCAGGGTGATAACCTGATATTCTCCTTTTTTAGAGAGATCCGCCCCCAAGGTTGCTCCATAAAGGCTGTCCAGCGCTTCACGGAGCTCTTTACTGCTAGGAAATCTCTCTGTCCCGCTCTGCAAAACATAGGGAAGCAGGGCACGTTTAGTAACTTCCTCCTCCACGATCGGACTTTTCAGCTGAAGAATTAACGAAGTGGTCTTATATTTAGTGGTTTCGACTGTATGTAAGGTAATACCGGGCAAGTCAGCCACATGATGGTCTACGAGTGTCATTTCGCTTCCTCCCTTTTTAAATAGGTTGTTGATCATACTTTCTAGTGTACCCACATTCCATAGTAATCATGACTTTTCCTGCTTTAAACAAAAAAACCTGCTTCAATAACTGAAGCAGGTCCTGTCTATTATCGTTTTCCTTTTTCGTAAGGCTGTCCGGATGCTTTGGGAGCATCTGCACGGCCAACAAATCCTGCTAGTGCAAGAATCGTAAGCACATAAGGCGCGATCAGCAGATAAACATCAGGAATATCCTTGAGAAGAGGGATCTGTTCCCCTGTGATGCTTAAGCTTTGAGCAAGCCCGAAGAACAAGGCCGCTCCCATCGCTCCAAGCGGATGCCATTTTCCAAAAATCATCGCAGCAAGAGCCATGAAGCCTTGTCCTGAGATCGTTGACTGTGTGAAGTTTCCAGCGATGGAAGCCACATAGATGGCTCCGCCTAGACCAGCGAACGCACCCCCGATGATAACAGAAATATAACGGGTTTTATTAACATTGATCCCCATCGTATCAGCAGCCATCGGATGTTCACCGACAGAACGAAGACGAAGGCCGAACGGCGTTTTGTAGATGATGTACCATACCACAAAAGCCAGGAAAATCGCTACAAAAGAAGTTGAGTATGCATTGGAGAAGAACAGGTCTCCGATAACCGGAATCTTGGACAGCACCGGGATATCTCCTTTGCCGATCCGTTCCTGAATATCAGGAGTCTGGCCTGCATCAAAAAGTTTCTTCGTCAAAAAGATGGACAGTCCCGCTGCAAGGAAGTTAAGAGCAACACCGCTGACGACTTGATCGGCTTTCAGCGAAATGCTTGCCACTGCATGTGGAACAGCAAAGAGTGCACCCCCAACGATAGCTACTGCAAAACTCATCCATGGAGAAGCAGCGCCTAACCCCCATTGTTCACCATAGTGGGTAAAGATCGCCCCTAAAAAGGCGCCGAACATCATAAGTCCTTCAAGTCCAATATTAACAACACCAGAACGTTCACTGAAAACTCCGCCCAAAGCAGTAAGGATAAGGGGAGCTGCTGAAACGATCGCAGCAGGCACAATAAGGGCAAGGATATCGAAGAAGTCCATTAAAGTTTACCCCCTTTAGTAAATCGGTTGGTCAGCCAGCGGATAAGGTAGCTGGACGCCACAAAGAAAATGATCAATGCGATGACGATTCCAATGAGTTCAGTGGGAACTCCTGCTGTAGACTGCATAGTAAGAGCACCGATTTTCAGTCCTCCAAACAAAAGGGCGGCGACAATGATCCCTACAGATCCATTGGCTCCGAGCAAGGAAACGGCGATACCATCGAATCCTACCCCTGTAAACGCGTTATTGATCGTCATATATTGATAGGTTCCAAGGCCTTCCATCGTTCCCGCAGCACCCGCAAAGGCACCTGATATAGCCATGGCTAGGATAATATTTTTCGATACGCTTATTCCCGCATACTGTGAAGCATGCTGGTTGAAGCCGACTGCTCTTAATTCATAGCCGGTTGTTGTTTTCCATAATACAAACCACATAATAAGTGCACCAATAATTGCTACAACAATTCCATAATGAAGACGAGAAAAATCAGTCAGCTGCTGAAGCCAAGGAGAAGCCAGGGATGCTGATTCTTTAATATCCTTCGTCCTCTCTCCAGGTGCCAGCATATATGCACGAATAATGGCATTTGTTACATATAGCGCGATATAGTTCATCATGATGGTAGTAATAACTTCGTGAACTTTAAAACGCGCTTTCAGAATACCTGGAAGCACTCCCCAGATTGCTCCAGCTAGAGCACCTGCGATAACCGCTAGCGGCAGGTGGATGATCTTAGGGAGATCAAAGTTGATCCCGACATAGACCGATGCTAGCCAGCCGACAAGCAGCTGCCCTTCCACACCAATGTTAAAAAGTCCCGTGCGAAACGCAAAAGCCACGGCTAATCCTGAAAGAATGAGCGGTGAAGCCGCACGGATCGTTTCACCCATATTGTATCCATTTCCGAAAATGCCCTCAATTAAAGCAGAGTAGGCTTTGATGGGATCATAATCTGAGACCAGCATGATGATACCGCCGATCAAAAGTCCCAATAGCACGGATATGGCCGGGACAAGAATATGGAATAAACGGCCTTTAATTACATTCATTGCAAATCACCTGCTTTTTGTTTCTTGCCGCCCGCCATGAGCAGTCCAAGTTCCTGTTCAGTCGTTTGTTTTGGATCTACGACTGCAACAATTTTCCCTTCATATATAACCGCGATGCGGTCGCTTACATTCATTACTTCATCCAGTTCAAACGAGAGAAGAAGGACTGCCTTTCCTTTATCACGTTCCTGAATAAGTTTGGAATGAATAAACTCAATTGCACCAACATCAAGACCGCGTGTAGGCTGTGCTGCAATAAGGAAATCGGGACTTCTGTCCACTTCCCTTGCAATGATCGCTTTCTGCTGGTTGCCTCCTGATAATGCACGTGCCAGCGTATGTTCACTCGGTGTTCTCACATCAAATTCTTTAATAAGATTATTGGCCTTATCAAAAATTGCGGGAAATTTAAGAATTTTATGTTTGGAAAACGGCTGTTGGTAATACGTTTGAAGCACCATATTCGTACCGATCGAAAAATCAAGGACCAGGCCGTGTTTGTGTCGGTCCTGAGGGATATGCCCCACTCCGGATTCCGTTACCTTTCTCGGCTTAAGGTTCGTAATGTCCTTGCCGTTAAGCTGGATGGTGCCGCTGGTTGCTTTCCTTAAACCGGTGATCGCTTCGAGAAGTTCAGTCTGTCCGTTTCCGTCCACTCCGGCGATGCCGAGGATTTCTCCTGCTTTGATCTCAAGGGTCAGCCCGTCAACGACCGGCACTTTTCTTGAATCTTCAACGACCAGGTCATTGATCTGCAGTACAGGCCCTTTTGGCACAGCATCTTCTTTATCAACCTTGAAATTCACCTCGCGCCCGACCATCATCGCCGCCAGTTTATCAGGGTTGGTTTCAACAACGTCGACCGTGCCGATTCCCCGGCCTCGGCGAATAACCGTACAGCGGTCACAAGCTTCCATGATCTCCTTCAGCTTATGGGTGATCAGTATAATTGATTTTCCTTCTGCCACTAGCTTTTTCATGATCTCCATAAGTTCATGAATCTCCTGAGGAGTTAATACAGCTGTCGGCTCATCAAAGATTAAAATTTCAGCTCCGCGATAGAGCGTTTTCAAAATTTCCACACGCTGCTGCATTCCGACGGAAATATCCTCGATTTTCGCATTTGGATCTACTCGCAAGCCATAACGGTCAGATAAGGCTTTCACTTCTTTCGCTGCTTTTTTCAAATCCACTCTGCCCGCTGTTGTTATCTCTTTGCCAAGAATAATATTTTCTGTTACGGTGAAGTTTTCAACCAGCATAAAATGCTGATGCACCATTCCGATTCCAAGACGGTTAGCAACGTTCGGATCAGAGATCGAAATCTTCTCGCCTTTAACGTGGATCTCTCCCTCTTCCGGCTGATACAATCCGAAGAGAATATTCATGAGCGTTGATTTTCCCGCACCATTCTCACCGAGAAGAGCATGAATCTCGCCTTTCCTTACTTGCAATGTGACATTGTCATTGGCAACGATGCCAGGGAATTCCTTGCGGATGTTCCTCATTTCAATGACATACTCCATTGTGTTCACCCCTTATGACAAACTATAAACCTTTCAATCTTGTTTCTTCATCCTGCAGAGGGAGTCAGAAGTCTAACCTTTCACTGCGTAAATAAAGGCCAGTAAACGAATACCAGCCTTTACTTTTTACCATTTATTTTTTCATATCTGCTTCAAACTTTTTGAACTCTTTATCCGTTTTAGGAACCATAAGGCTTCCGTCCTGGATTTTCTTTTTGTACTCATCAACTTTTGCCAATGCTTCTTTCGTTACATTGTCTTTGTGAGGAGCAATTCCTACACCGTCTTCATTAAGACCGAATTCAACTACTTTTCCGCCAGGGAATTTTCCATCCATCGTATCCTTTGAAACTTGTTCAACAGCTTTGTCTACACGCTTGACCATTGAAGTCAATGTTACATCCTCAGGCATACCTTCTTCGTGCTGATCGCGGTCAACACCGATAACCCAAACTTTTTCACCATTCTTAGCTCGGTTCTTCGCTTCGGTAAATACACCTTTACCTGTTCCGCCAGCTGCATGGTAGATAATGTCTGCGCCTTTTCCGTAGAACGTGTTAGCGATCGCTTGGCCTTTTTCAGCTTTGTTAAAGTCACCAGCGTATTGAACAAAGATTTCGGCTTTTGGATTTGCCGTCTTTACTCCGGCTTTAAATCCGTTTTCAAACTTTTTGATTAATTCACTGTCCACGCCGCCGACAAAACCGACTTTGTTCGTTTTTGTCTGCATTCCAGCAATTAGGCCGACAAGGAATGAACCTTCGTTCTCTTTAAAAGTGATGCTCGCAACGTTCTTTTCAGGAACAACCATATCAACAAGTGCAAGGTGTCCGTTCGGCTGCTGCTTTGCCACTTTTTGGATATCCTGTGCCATCAAGAATCCGATTCCGTAAACAAGATCAAATTTTTCCCTAACTAATGAATTCAGGTTGGGAGCGTAATCACTTGCAGAGGATGATTGAAGATATTTGAAGTCTGTACCTTTTTTAAGATCGTTATCTTTACCGAACTTTTGAAGCCCTTCCCAAGCAGATTGGTTAAAGGACTTATCGTCAACACCGCCAGTGTCTGTTACCATCGCCACTTTAAATGCATCTTTTTTGCCGCCGCCAGTTGACTTTTCGCCTTCATCCTTACCACAGGCAGAAAGCAATGTGCCGGCTGCTAAAGCTAGACTTAATAAAACTCCAGTTCTCTTTTTCAATTCTTTTTCCCCCTATTTTTTTATGCGAATAACACTTGTAACACATTGAACAACGGTGTTGCACATCACCCCCTAAAAATGATAGACAGCTATAAGCGCTTTCTTACGACTGTAAAGTTAAATTTATCAGCTCTAAAGTAATTACAGGAATAAAGAACAGGCTCATCATTCTGATCATAGTGCATCTGTTTTAAAACGAGAAGAGCCGCTTCCTCAGGACATTCCAGGATCTCCGAAATCCGCTCATGGAAGCCTAGGGGTTCAATGTTTGTTACCGCATACATTACACGCTTGCCGGCTTCTTTTTCAAGCATTTCAAGCATGGAGAGGTACTTATGCTGTGATTCAGATGGCATATAAACTGCGGGTATATGGTCGATGCAATAAACAACAGGTTCACCATCAGCCGTTCTTACCCTTTCAACAACATTGATTTCTTGGTCTTCTGCAAGATTAAACTTATTCTTCAAGTCATCAGCTGCTGGAATGACGACGGAGGAGACGAAGACGGTGGAAGCCTTCTTGCCTGCTCGCTCAATCATGTCCGTCACACTGAAGAGTTCTTCAATACCAGAGGAAAAGAGTGCTCTGGTCCTGACGAAGGTTCCCACTCCATGTTTTCTGATCAGAACATTTTCGTCTTCAAGAATGCGGAGCGCTTCCCTTAATGTAGCTCTGCTGATGCCCAGCTGTTTAGAAAGCTCAAATTCTGACGGGAGTTTCTCGCCTTCTTCGTAAGTGCCGTTCTCAATGTCGGCTTTCAGTTTCTCAATAACTTTTAAATACAGCAGACGATGATCCGTCTTAATGGACACGTTGTTATTCACCTCTATGACAACCAAAACCAATAACAATTTACTGTTTTTCAGTGTAATGTTTATTTGACAAATATTTAAAATAATCGACATAAATATATCATTTTTATCTGTAGAAATAAATACTATTTTTAGAGATTTTTTTAAAACCAAGAATAAACGCATTATTCAGATAAATAAGCATAAAAAAACAGAACCCTTTTTAAGGGTTCTGTTAAGAGCTTGATGCTTGATTCTGTTCGGGAAGTGAGGTAAGCAGAACCTCTCTCGGCTTGCTGCCCTCATAAGGCCCGATGATACCTTTTGCCTCCATCGCATCCACCAGCCGGGCGGCACGAGAGTACCCGATACGAAAGCGTCTCTGCAGCATAGAAACGGATGCTGTCTGCATGTCGACGACTAGCTTTACGGCTTCAGGAAACAGATCATCCTCCACTTCCATGGTAACTTGTGCTTCTTCAGTTGGAATCATCTCTTTTTGGTATTGCGCTTTTTGCTGTGATATTACAAACTCGACAATCTTTTCTACTTCTTGATCCGAAAGAAAAGCTCCCTGAATCCTGGTCGGTTTGGATGCACCTGAAGGCAGGAAGAGCATGTCGCCTCGGCCCAGCAGCTTTTCAGCGCCGCCCATATCCAATATGGTCCTAGAATCAGTCTGTGAAGAGACACTGAAAGCGATGCGTGAAGGAATATTCGCTTTAATGATTCCTGTGATAACATCAACAGAAGGTCTCTGCGTAGCAATGATCAGGTGGATTCCTGCAGCACGAGCCATCTGGGCAAGGCGGATGATCGCATCCTCGACATCTCCTGAAGCAACCATCATCAAATCTGCCAGCTCGTCCACAATGACTACGATATAAGGCAAGGAAGGCTGTTTTGCCCCGCTCTCATTGTTCTGTCTTTTAATACTGTCGTTGTACCCTTCTATGTTTCGTGTACCGCTATGGGAGAACAGTTCATAACGCCTTTCCATCTCACTTACGACCCTTTTTAAAGCTTGTGCAGCTTTTTTCGGCTCTGTAACAACAGGGGCCAGCAAATGAGGGACGCCATTGTAAACGTTCAGTTCTACCATCTTTGGATCGATCATCATCATCTTGACTTCATGAGGCTTCGCCCGCATCAAGATGCTTGTTATAATACCGTTGATACATACGCTTTTCCCGCTTCCTGTTGCTCCTGCAACAAGAAGATGGGGCATTCTCGAAAGCTCTGCGAAAATCGGCTCGCCCGAGATATCACGCCCGAGACCAATCGCCAGTCTGGAGGTTTGTTTCTGATACTGGCTGGATTCAAGTACTTCTCTTAAAGTAACAGTAGCTACTTCTTGGTTGGGAACCTCGATACCAACAGCTGACTTTCCAGGTATCGGTGCCTCAATCCTAATGTCTTTAGCAGCAAGGGCTAGGGCTATATCGTCCGCCAAGTTGACGATTTTGCTGACTTTCACGCCCACATCAGGATATACTTCATACTTCGTAACAGCAGGACCAAGATGGACTTTCAGCACTCTTGCTTTTACCCCGAAGCTCTCAAATGTCTTCTCAAGTTTTTTAGCATTGCTTTTACTTGCTGCGTACTGCCTTTCTTTATGCTGGCCAGTAGCAGCTGGCCGGACTAAGAGGTCCATGGAAGGAAGTGCATAGTTTTCATTATGTTCTTCTTCTGTCTGTTCAAAGCTTGCTTGCAATCCTGCCGGTAAAGAATCTTCTTGTTCTTTTTCTGTCTTCTCATTTTTCTCTTCATGAAATCCTTTTGAGCCAAATTTCAGCTGTACGGCAGAACTCTCGTCGCGGTCCAAGTTCCTGGTAAAATCCTCAATGATCGGCTCATAATCTTCGTCTGCAGGCTTATGTTCTCCTTGCTGCTCATCAATTTTAGGCGCTTCTTTTTTAAATGTTCGTTTTTCGCTTTTCCTCTGGCTGTTTTTTAATTCTTGTGTTTTAGTCTGCAGAGATTCGTATGTATGAGAAAAAAAGTTGCCGGCTGCCTCTACGATTTTTGAAATGACACCTGACAGTGATTTTCCTGTGATGAGAATCAGAGAAATAATCATAACAAAGACAAGAATGACGCCAGAGCCCTGTACTCCGAACAAAAAGTGAAACATTGCAAAACCGACTGATCCGATCATTCCGCCTCCGAGATCTGCCTCTGGCGTGTTCCCTGACAGCTGTGACCAATAGATCTCCCAAGTATTCCTGATGACAGACGTATCTGCCCATCTCCCCTGCTTTGAAAGTAGAGAAAATAATTTCAGATGGCTAAGAATGAGCATCGATATGTAGAACAAATAAAATCCCGCAAGCCTTTTTCCCCAAACCGGCGGAGTCTTGCGTTTCCAGATTAAATAGACTGACACAACCAGCGTTCCGACGAGAAGCACTCCGTACCATTCGCCGCTGAAGAATCTGAGAAACTGTACAAAAGCCAGTCCTACTTTTCCCATTCGGGCCAAAGCAAGCATCGTTAAAGCAAGCAAAAGAAGGCCGGCAAGTTCATAGCTTAATTGCTCTTTCCAAGCTGACGTTTTTTTTGAAGCTTTTTTATTCCTTTTCGCCATTCTTTCACCTCTTAACAAACCAAGTAAAGCAGCCGCTTGGGGCTGCTTTTGTTCTTTATTATATCACAGGACCTAGCCTGTTTACTATCGCTTTAGAAATGGCCTGCTCTTAGAATTTGGCCCGGGCAGCAGTCGGCATTCATAAAATGGGCAGGATCAGTGCTGATCACCCGTACCACTTTATATTCCATTGGGGAGATCTGCTCCACAAGGACCGGAATATCGTTATAAAGCATGGTGGATTGAACGCTGTTTTCCGCTGATTGCCCTTCCTGTCCTTCAGGAAACATAAGTTCATGGGGCATGAGTGTATACCAGGTCATTGGATCACCTCAAGTCCTTCATCCGGTTTTTCTCGGTGCTGCTCCATCAGTTCGTTCAGCTTCGCGATCGCCTGGCCGACACCGCCGACTTCATTGATTAGTCCATCATTGACAGCATCTTTTCCAATCACATTCGTTCCGATATCCCTGGTTAAGTTTCCTTTGGAAAACATGAGTTCTTTAAATTTTTCTTCGGTTATTTCTGAATGTGAGGTAACGAAATTGATGACCCTTTCCTGCATCTTATCGAGATATTCAAACGTTTGAGGCACCCCGATAACCAGCCCGGTTAGCCTGACAGGATGAATTGTCATCGTTGCGGTTTTTGCAATGAAGGAATAATTTGCTGAAACAGCTATCGGCACTCCAATCGAATGCCCACCTCCAAGAACGAGTGAAACGGAAGGCTTGGAAAGCGAGGCGATCATTTCAGAGATGGCAAGACCTGCTTCAACGTCCCCTCCCACCGTATTTAAGATAATCAGCAGCCCTTCAATCTTCGGGTTTTGCTCGATTGCAACCAATTGAGGGATCAGATGCTCATACTTCGTTGTTTTGTTGTTCGGCGGAAGCTGAACATGTCCTTCTATCTGGCCTACAATCGTAAGGCAGTGGATACTTGAGCCTTCCATCTGCGGAACGTTTGTTTGTCCGAGTGACTGCAGTTTATTTACGAGACTGTTCTGATCCGGATTGTTGTCAGGCAATGACGGCTGTTTTGGTTCTTGTTCCTGATTCATACGAATAACCCCCTTATGCTTGTTCAGCATTTTCTTTTAGTATGAACGCTGGGGTTATTTTCATTCTGCATAAAAAAATGCCTGCAGACTGCAGGCATCAGATTTCCATAATAATCGGCATAATCATCGGCCGACGGCGTGTTTTATCAAATAAATAATGACTCAGTGAGTCGCGCATGTTTGATTTTAATGAGGACCAGTCCTTCACTTTCTCCTGCATGCATTTATCGAGCACTTCTGTAACGAGTTTATTGGCTTCCTTAAGCAGTTCCTCACTCTCACGAACGTATACGAATCCGCGGGAAATGATTTCAGGACCTGAGATGATCTGATTGGATGCCCTGCTGATCGTAACGACAACAACCAATATTCCGTCCTGAGACAAAAGCTTTCGGTCACGGAGCACAATGTTTCCGATATCTCCTACACCAAGACCATCTACAAGAACATTCCCAGCAGGAACTTTTCCTGTGCGTTTAGCAAGACCGTCCGCAAATTCAACTACTTCCCCTTTTTCAAGGATAAAAATATTTTCAGCTTCAACGCCAACTTGAAGGGCAAGATTTTGATGCGCTTTTTGCATTTTATATTCACCATGTACAGGGATAAAATATTTCGGTTTCATCCAGCTAAGCATCAATTTTAATTCTTCCTGACTGCCATGTCCGGAAACGTGGACTTTGCGCTGCCCGAAAATTACATCTGCGCCCGTACGCATCAATAAGTCCACAATTCGCGCTACAGAGCGCTCGTTGCCCGGAATCGGAGTCGCTGCGATCACTACAGTATCGGTATGCCGGATCGCAATCTGTTTATGGGCTTTATGCGCCATGCGCGACAAAGCTGCCATCTGTTCGCCTTGACTGCCCGTTGTTAAAATAACAATACGGTCTTCCGCATAGTTATTCATCTGATCAATAGAAATGACACTGTCTTTCTCGATGTTCAGATACCCTAGATCAGAAGCGATATCAACAACCTTTACCATGCTTCTGCCGGTAATCACAATTTTCTTGTTGGTTTTGGAAGCTGCAGTAAAGATCTGCTGGATCCGGTGGACATTGGATGCAAAGGAAGCAATGATGATTCGGCCGTTTGCTTCAGCAAACACATTATCGATCTCATAACCGACCGATTTTTCTGAGCCGGTCATTCCAGGCCTTTCCGCATTTGTGCTGTCAGAAAGCAAACATAATACACCTTTGCTGCTCAGCTCAGCGATTTTGCCAAAATCCGTATGCTTTCCATCAATCGGAGACTGGTCAATTTTAAAGTCCCCTGTATTCACGATGACTCCCTGCGGCGTGTGAACGGCAATGCCGACGGAATCAGGAATACTGTGGTTTGTGCCAAAGAAAGTAACTTTATACTCTCCAAAGTCAAGGACGGATTCTGAACTTACTAAGTGGGTTTGAGTGCTCTTATGAAGTCCAGCTTCTTTCAGCTTTGCTTCTACAAGCCCCAGGGTAAGCTTCGTTCCGTAAACAGGAACAGGAAGCTGCTTTAAAATAAAAGGAAGGCCGCCGATGTGGTCTTCGTGTGCATGGGTCAGAAAAATCCCCTTCACCCTGTCCTTATTCTGGACAAGGTAGGTGATATCAGGGATCACGATATCGATGCCAAGCATCTCCTCCTGAGGAAACATTAATCCTGCATCCAGGACAAAGATATCTTCACCCGCTTCGACCACATACATGTTTTTGCCTATTTCGCCAATACCGCCCAGGGCAAAAACTTTAATCTTTTCGCTATTTTGTTGTTTCGTTGTCAATGTAATAATCCTCCTAGTTGATGTGTTTATGTATTCTCCGTTCACGTCACTTGAATTCATTATAGCTTATGTTCGAAAGCGAATACAAGTTAAAGAAGGCACGGCTTATGTTTTTATCGGTCGATGTTTCACTTATGTACGGCGGGAAATAGCGCTGGAACTCCCTATGTGATTGAAAATCAACAAAAAGACAAAAAAAACAAGCGGCACTCTGGCCGCTTGCTTACAATGAGGAATGCATGATACGGGATAACGATTCCCGCTGCTTCTGGTTCAATGGCAATAAAGGAAGACGAACGCTTCCGACATCGAGGCCCTTTAGCTGAAGAGCTGTTTTAACGGGAGCAGGGCTTGGCGCTTTGAACATCTCATCCATTATCGGGAGAAGCTTTCTATGAAGCTTTGCCGCTTCCTGCACATTGCCTTCTTTAAAAGCCGAAATCATTTCCTGCATTTCGTTTCCAATCACATGGGAAGCGACAGAAATGATTCCTGCCCCTCCGATGGAAAGCACAGGCAGTGTGATTCCGTCATCGCCGCTGTAAAGAAGGAATTCTTCAGATGTTTCTTCAATGATCCGGCTCATCTCACCCAAGTCACCGCCAGCATCTTTTATGGCAACAACGTTTGAAATCTTTGAAAGCTCAATAACAGTATCAGCTGCAATACTAACGACCGTACGACCGGGAACATTATAAACCAAAATCGGGAGGCTGGTTTCTGCTGCAATGGCTTTAAAATGGGCGATGATGCCTTCCTGGCTCGGTTTATTATAATAAGGTGCCACGATCATAATGGCATCAACTCCGGCTTGTTCTGCCTTTTTTGTCAGATCGATGGACGCTTTTGTATTATTGCTTCCTGTACCTGCAATGACAGGTACCCTTTTATCAACAACTTTTACGACGTGCCTGAACAGGGCGATCTTTTCTTCAGTTGATAATGTCGGTGACTCCCCTGTTGTACCTGCAACAACGAGGCTTTCTGTTCCGTTCTGAATTAAATAATTGACCAGCTTTGTTGTTTTGCTGAAATCAATATTTCCTTTACTGTCAAACGGGGTAACCATGGCTGTACTAATATTTCCAAAATGCATCTCGATCAGCTCCTTAAATCTTGCAATGTCCACAAAGTATCTCTTTTTTAATGATTTGGGGAGTTTAATCCCGTGGAATGGATTTTATCTAATTCAAATGCTCTATGCAAAGCATTTACCGCCTTAACCATATCATCCTGTCTGACGAGCACCCAAATGGTTGTATGCGAGTCGGCGGACTGCAGAATCTGAATGTTTTCATCTACCAGCGCTTCCACGATCTTAGCCGTGACTCCGGGAACCCCTGACATCCCCGCTCCTACTGCGGAAACTTTAGCACAGCTCCTTGTGATCTCCGGAGAATAACCGAGATCGTTCAGGACTTTCTCCGCATGTTCAGCCATATTTTCCATTACAGTATACACTACACCCTTAGGGCTGATATTGAAAAAGTCTACTGAAATTTGTTCTTTGGCCATGGCTTTAAAGACCTTTGTATGGTGGTCATATTGTGAGTCTTTAGCTAATACCTTGATTTGCGTAACACCGGGAACATGCGCGATCCCGGTGATCACATGATCCTGAACATCCCGTCCTTCTGCTCCTTTTGATATAGCTGAGGTGACCAGGGTACCTGGAAGATCCGAATACGTCGAGCGGATCCGTAATGGAACCTTTGCCTGCATAGCGATCTCCACCGCGCGAGGATGGATGACCTTTGCTCCCTGATAGGCCATATTGCAAATTTCATTGTACGTGACAACAGAAAGAGGCACAGCTTCTTTTACAATCCGCGGATCAGCTGTCATTACTCCTTCAACATCAGTAAAAATATCAATATATTCAGCTCCGAGTGCAGCACCAAGCGCGGATGCGGATGTATCACTGCCTCCTCGTCCGAGCGTTGTTACATCACCTGAGGCAGATTCTCCTTGAAATCCAGCCACAACGACAGCATCATGTGAATCAAGCATGGACCGCAGCCTGTCACATTGCATATCTGTAATCCTTGCATTCTTATGTTCATCATTTGTCCTGAAGCCCGCCTGAGATCCTGTCAGGGCAGCAGAGGAAATTTCTTTTGTTTTTAAAAGGCTGGAAAATACAACAGAAGAGATGATTTCTCCACAAGAAAGAAGCAGATCATACTCTCTGCTTTCCACTTGGTGAGCAGTAGCCCCTATCAGACTTAGAAGTGTATCCGTTGCATACGGATCACCTGAACGCCCCATCGCCGATACGACACAGACGACCTTATATCCGTCAGCCACTGCCCTTTTGACATGTTCGGCCGCAAGTTCCCTGCCGGTATTGTCTTTTAAGGATGTGCCTCCAAATTTTTGTATGATTATCTTCATGAAGTTAGCACCTTCTTTGATTAGTTCAGCAATTCAAGCTTAATGAGGCTTTCTGCAATCTGCACTGAGTTCCAGGCTGCTCCTTTTAAGAGGTTGTCAGAAACAATCCACAGATGGAATGCGTTATTGCGGTCTAAGTCTCTTCTGATTCTTCCGACAAAAACGTCATTTTTGCCTACACAATGAGCAGGCATAGGATAGATTTGATTTTGAGGATCGTCTTGCAGCGTTACGCCTTCTGAGGAAGCCATCAGATCCTTGATCTCTTCGAGTGATGATACGTTTTCCCCTAATTCAACATAAACCGATTCAGAGTGGCCCGTCTCAACCGGGAGCCTGACACAAGTGGCAGCTACTTCTAGTTGAGGCATATGCATAATTTTTTTCGTTTCATTGATCATTTTCATTTCTTCAAAGGTATAGCCATTTTCCTGAAACTTATCAATCTGCGGCACAGCATTAAACGCGATCTGATAGTGCTTTTCATCACTGGCACACGGCATAATTTCTGGAGTGAACTCTTTACCGTCCAGGATAGCCTGTGATTGCGACTTTAATTCTTCAATCGCTTTTGCACCTGCTCCAGAAACTGCCTGATAAGTAGATACGATGACTTTGTTCAAGCCATACTTCTCATGAAGCGGCTTTAAAGCAACAACCATCTGGATGGTCGAGCAGTTTGGATTGGCAATGATGCCATTATGGTTGCGAATATCTTCTTCATTGACTTCCGGTACGACCAATGGAACATTCTCATCCATCCGGTATGCACTGGTATTGTCAATGACAACGGCTCCGCGTTTCACTGCTTCAGGAGCCAATGCTTTAGATATAGAGCCGCCCGCTGAAAACAGAGCGATGTCAACTCCTTCAAAGGCTTCCGGGAGCGCTTCTTGAATGATGACTTCTTCACCATTATAAACTGCTGTTTTGCCGGCAGACCTGCTGCTTGCAAGAAGTGATAGTTTTGCAATCGGAAAGTTTCTTTCTTCAAGCGTTTTAAGCATTTGTTGTCCAACGGCACCCGTGGCACCGACTACCGCTACATGAAATCCATTCTGAGTCATTTGACTGTATCTCCTTTTTTGTTTAATCCATAATCATTGTCATGACAGAAGGAGAAACACGAATGTTTCTCCTTCAAGTGAAACATCTTGGTTTCCCTCATTCTGATTTTAAGAGAGAATCATTTTAACAATACACATTTTATTTCACATTTTAACATACTTCCTGCTATTAGAAAGCTATTTTTAACGATTTGCTCATCTATTCGTCCGCAGGACAGGCTGCAGCTGTTTTCCCTCTAGTGCCGCTTCAACCGTTTCTAGGAGGTAATCCATATGCGCGACGAGCGAATTTTGCTTGTGCACAGGGTCATCCTGGCCGAACGGTACAAAATAGATGTTCTTAGCCGCCATCAGCTTCATAATATTAACACCATTTAAACCGAGACCATCATTTGTAGAAATGCCGAGGACGACAGGAGATTGATTGCGCATCGTGGCTTTCGCTGCCATCAGGACCGGAGAATCGGTCATCGCATTGGCAAACTTGCTGATGGAATTGCCGGTCAAGGGAGCGATAATCATACAATCCAGCGGCGTTTTTGGACCGAAGGGCTCTGCTTTAACAATAGAATTCACGGGTTCGATTCCGGTAAGCTCTGTTATTTTTTGCAGCCATTCTTCACCCTCACCAAACCGGGTGTTTGTACTTTGAACCGTATAAGTAACAAAAGGAGTTACCTTCGCCCCTTCGTCAATCAGCCTCTTGATCTGAGGAAAAACCGCCTCATACGTACAATGAGAACCAGTTAAGCCAAAACCGATATGTTTTCCATTGACTTTCATCAAGCTTTCCCCTTTCGATTAACCATTTCTTCCTGCATTAATTGGGAAAGGACATTTCCAAGAATCTGTCCTGCCGTCTTAGGTGCAACAATACCCGGCAATCCAGGAGCAAGGAGGGCTTTTATGCCCCTTTTTTCGGCATATTTAAAATCTGTTCCGCCGGGCTTGGAAGCCAGATCTATAATCAGCGTATGGGTTGGCATTTTTGAAATAATATCTGACGTCACAATCTGAAAAGGTATCGTATTAATGCAAACATCCGTGTCGATTACTTCTTTTTTTAAATGATCGAGATGAAAAGGAATAAAACCCATTTCACTGATCCTTGCTATATGTTCCGGTTTTCTAGCTCCCACTTTTACTTTTGCTCCAAGAGCCGCAAACGCTCTTGCGACACTCATTCCGACTCTGCCGAAACCTAAGACAACCGTATTTGATTTATGAATGGTCGTGTCGGTGTTCTGAATCACCATCATAAGCGTGCCTTCCACTGTCGGAATACTGTTGTAGATGGCTACATCATCTCTTTCGAAGAGCTGAGTATGCCCCCGTCCGCTTTCTGCAATAATGCCATTCAGGTAAGCATTCGTTATACCTGAATACACATGGCAATGCTTCGGGGTCTTCTTTAAATGTGCGGAAGTAAGTACAATACTTTTATTTGAGAAAATGGTATCAATTTCACCATTTGGACCTGTGCCATTGACCGGCAGTACGATACAATCCAGTCTGGAAAAATCAACTTCTCCAATATCCATTTTCGAGGCTCCGGTAAATCCGTGATCCAGCTGGTCAAACCCAACCAGTACAAGGTTGGCGCCTTGTTCAGTCAGTTTGCGGATCACCTCCAGCTGTCTGGCATCACCGCCAAATATGGCAATTTGCAAGTCAGTTAACATGCTTCCTCCCCTTTCTCTGTTGCTCCGCAAAAACAGGGGAAATCCTTGTTCATGTTCGCAACACCATCATATGAACGCATTGCCCAGATGGTGACTCTACTCACTCGGATGCAACAGTATTCAAACCATTTATCAGCCTTCATTCGCCATGCTTCTCATTTACCTCAACAGTATATTCAGAAAAAAAAATTGGGATTGATTAGACAACCTAATGACAAGCCCGAATTTAAGAGATTCCTTTGGAAAACGACGTAAAAAAACCTGCAGCATATGCTGCAGGCCTATTATTGCAATCCTTTTGGGAGTTCACCTGTCGGGCTGACTAACGATGCGGAACATTCATTGCTGAATATCCGATGAATCAATGTGTCCACGCTATCTTTTGAAACAGCATCGATCAGCTGCACCATTTCATCAAGAGAACGGTGATAGTTTAAGATCAGTTCATTCTTCCCGTTCCTGCTCATTCTGCTGTTCGTACTTTCGAGGCTGAGCATGAGGCTTCCTTTGATCTGTTCTTTCGAGTTCAATAGCTCTTTATCCGTTATACCTTTATCTTTAAGATCATCAACGATCATCAGGACTGTATTGTACAGCTCATCAAGCTGTGCCGGAGCGGTACCTCCATAAATGGTAAACAGTCCATTGTCCCTGTATGCGGAGTGGTATGAAAAGACAGAATAAGCGAGGCCTCGCTGCTCACGGACTTCCTGGAACAGCCTGCTGCTCATGCTGGAACCGAAAATATTGTTCAAAACGATCAGCGAGAACGTATCCGGATCTTTCAAAGACAGTCCCGGAAAGCCCAGGCACAGATGCGCTTGTTCTGTTTCTTTTTTTCTTGCCAGCTTTTCACTGTGGAAAAGCGGTGCCTGGATGTTCGAATCGGCTGGAGTACCGGAGTAACCGCCGAACAAGTTTTCAACCTCTTTTATAAAACTTTCGTCAACGTTGCCCGCTACAGAGACCACAACGTTTTCCGGTGTATAGTAATCAGCCATATAATCGCGGAGCGTTTTACCATTAAATGTATTCAAGGTATTCTCTGTCCCGAGGATCGGATACCCTAGTGAATGCTGGTGAAAGCTCGCTCTGCTTAATAGGTCATGCACGATATCATCCGGAGTATCTTCATACATTTTTATCTCTTCAAGAACGACGTTTTTCTCTTTTAAAAGTTCCTGTTCGTCGAATGTAGAGTTGAAGAACATGTCAGACAGGACATTAAGGGCCCTGGGTGCATGGGTATCGAGAACTTTGGCATAGTAACATGTATATTCTTTTGATGTAAACGCATTGACTTGGCCGCCGATGCTGTCAAATGATTCTGCGATCTCCCTCGCACTGCGGATTGTTGTCCCCTTGAAGAACATATGCTCCAAAAAGTGGGAAACCCCATTGTTTTCGGGAACTTCAAACCGTGATCCGGTACCGATCCAAACACCGATGGCAACGGAACGTACGGTTGGAATTTTTTCCAAGACGACTCTCACGCCGTTTGGACACGAATGTCTAATAATCAAACTTATTTCCTCCTAGCTGTATTCCATCTCGATCAACCGTTCTCATAGGAACAATATACCATTAACATAACTATCATACAACATTGTTATTTTACTGGAGGTTTGGTTATCATCCGCTGTTCATTCATCAGTTCTGATACGGTTCCGATCGAATATCCTTTGGCTTTAATGCCTCCTATTATCCGTTTCAGGCCATCCGCCGTTGAAGACGTCGGATGCATGAGCACCATTGCACCTGGATGCACTTTTTTTACAACAGATTCCGCCATCCTGCCTGGATCCGGGTTCCTCCAGTCAACGGTGTCTACGGTCCAAAGAATGGTTTTCATCTTCTGCTCTGCAGCGATCTTCACGACATCATCTCTGTAGCTTCCGCTAGGCGGAGCAAACCACTTCGGTATTCTTTTTTTTCCAAGCGTTGCTTCTATCACACGGTTTGTGCTCGAGAGCTCATCCCTGATTCGCTCATTGGTCATTTTCTTCAGATCCGGGTGGGTATATGCATGATTTCCGATCTCATGGCCTTCATCCAGGATCATTTTTGCTAGACTAGGGTTTTTCTTCACCCAGGATCCATCAAGAAAGAACGTAGAATGGACATGAGCTTCCTTCATCGTCTTCAGCAGTTTCGGCAAGTATTCGTTACCCCAAGCTACATTGACCAGCAGGCTCACCATCGGCTTTTCAGGATTTCCCTTGTATATAGGGGATGGCGGCAGATCGTTCAGTTTTACTTTTGGAGGAATCTGCTTAAAAACGAGTTTCTTATCATCAATGATTTTTAAACCTCTCATCTTTTTATAAGAAGCATCGATATCCAGTTCAACTCCATTGTATCCCGGTACAGCCTTCCACACTCTGTCCACGGCTGCATTGATCGGCGGTTTGTTTACTTCACCGGCCTTTTTTTGCAGCTGTTCAAATAAATTGTTGTCCTGCATTTTAGACACCATTGTTGTCTGTGCTTTCATACTATCTAAATAGGTGGAGGTAAACGGGTTTTGCACCGTCCCGACAGTTACTCCAATTATTAGAATAAACATACTCACATGAAGCAGATTTCTTTTCATTGAACTCCCCTCCTGTAAAAAGGGTATGTCCAGCAATGGCTTGTTAGAACATCGCCAAATCGGTGAAAGCCATAAAAAAAAACCGGTTAAACCGGTTTTTTATTGCTCGCTGTTCTTTTGTTCTTGTTCTTTTTTCTGTTCTTTTAAAACGACTTTTCGGGAAAGGTTGACACGTCCCTGGTTATCAATCTCTGTAACCTTGACGCGAATCACATCGCCTAATTTCAAAACGTCTTCCACTTTTCCGATTCTTTCTTCTGCAAGTTCTGAAATATGAACCAGTCCATCTTTGCCCGCGAACAATTCAACGAAAGCACCGAACTTTTCAATTCGTTTTACTTTACCGTCATAGTACTCGCCAACTTGAACTTCACGGACCAGATCAGCAATAATTTTTTGTGCTTTCTCGTTCATGGTCTGATCAGCAGAAGCAATGAATACCGTACCATCTTGTTCGATATCTATTTTTACGCCGGTTTCTTCAATAATCTTATTAATGACTTTTCCGCTCGGCCCGATAACATCTCTGATCTTATCAGGATTGATTTTCATTGTAATAATCTTAGGTGCGTAAGCAGATAGCTCTTTTCTAGGCTGATTCAGTGTTTCCATCATGGAAGAAAGAATATGCAGACGGCCATCTTTTGCTTGCGTTAACGCCTGTTCCAAAATTTCACGGTTGATACCAGAGATCTTAATATCCATTTGCAGTGCCGTTACACCTTTTGACGTACCGGCAACTTTAAAGTCCATATCTCCCAGATGGTCTTCCATACCCTGAATATCAGTAAGAACGGTCACATCTTCTCCGTCGCTGACCAATCCCATAGCGATTCCAGCAACCGGTGCTTTAATCGGAACACCTGCATCCATCATCGCCAGGGTGCTGGCACAGATGCTCGCTTGTGAAGTTGATCCATTGGATTCAAGGACTTCAGACACAAGACGAATTGTATATGGAAAGGATTCTTCAGAAGGAATGACAGCCTCAAGTGCACGTTCCCCAAGTGCTCCATGTCCGATTTCTCTTCGACCCGGGCCCCTCATAAAGCCTGTCTCGCCGACACTGAATGGAGGGAAGTTATATTGGTGCATGAAGCGTTTTGATTCTTCAACTCCCAATCCGTCAAGCACCTGAACATCACCAAGCGCTCCAAGTGTACATACACTTAATGCTTGAGTTTGTCCGCGGGTGAACAAACCGGATCCGTGCGTGCGTGCCAGAAGGCTGACATCTGAAGACAATGGGCGGATCTCGTTGCTCTTTCTGCCGTCTGGACGAACTTTTTCCTTGAGAATTAAGCGGCGGACTTCTCCTTTAATGAGAAGCTGAAGAACTTCTTTCGCTTCATCTACTTTTTCCTCGTCAGTTTCTTCGTAATGAGCGACAACTCTATTTTTCAATTCATCAAGAGCAGTCTGTCTTTCCTGTTTATCAAAAACACTGACAGCCGCTGTTAAATCTGCAGCAATAAAGCTGCGGACTTCATCAACCAATTCCTGATCGACCTGGTGAAGCTGTATTTCCATCTTTTCTTTCCCAAGTTCCTCTACAATCTTTTCTTGGAAAGCAATCAGCTTTTTAATTTCTTCATGTGCGAACATGATTGCTTCGAGCATCACTTCCTCAGGAACTTCTTTCGCTCCTGCTTCAACCATGTTGATGGCTTCTTTCGTACCTGCCACGATTAAGTTGATATCACTTTTTTCATTTTCTTCGATTGTTGGGTTCACAACAAATTGGCCGTTAATGCGTCCGATGGTCACACCTGCAATCGGTCCTTCAAAAGGAATGTTAGATATAGATAACGCGAGAGATGATCCGATCATCGCTGCCATTTCAGAAGAACAATTCTGATCCACGCTCATTACCGTGCTCACTACTTGAACTTCATTTCTGAAGCCGTCGGCAAACAGCGGACGGATTGGACGGTCAATGAGGCGGCTGGCTAGAATCGCTTTCTCACTAGGCCTTCCTTCACGTTTAATAAACCCTCCAGGAATCTTACCAACTGCATAAAGGCGTTCTTCGTAGTTGACAGTCAGCGGGAAAAAGCTTAAATTTTTAGGCTCTTTAGAAGCTACTGCTGTAGAAAGCACAGCTGTATCTCCGTAACGTACGAATACCGCTCCGTTAGCTTGCTTTGCAAGGTTTCCAATTTCGAATGACAGTTCTCTGCCTGCCCAGTCCATAGAAAAAATACGTTTCTCTTGTTCCATTTCTTTTGGTACTCCTCTCGACAATAAAACAAATAATTTATGTCTATATTATATCCTAAACACATCTTTCCTAAAAAGGAAAACTAGGCTTCTTCTTTCAGTATACAGCCAATCTATTATGTATGGGTTTTTTTACAGAAAAAAAGCGGGAAAATTTTCCCGCTTTTTCCGATTAACGACGTAATCCAAGCTTATTGATAAGCTCACGATAACGCGTAATATCTTTGTTACGAAGATATGTTAGCAAGTTACGGCGCTTACCTACCATTTTCAAAAGACCACGGCGTGAGTGGTGATCTTTCTTATGGGTACGTAAATGGTCATTAAGAGTGTTAATCTGCTCTGTAAGGATAGCGATCTGAACTTCCGGAGATCCTGTATCAAGATCATGAGTTTTGTACTCGCCAATAAGTTCATTTTTACGTTCTTGAGAAATTGCCATCCTGTTCACCTCCTTTGAAATATAAACCCCGGCAACCGAGCATGCGTCGGTGAAATCGCGATGCCAAGCAGCGGTTTTTTAGTGTACAATGAAGTACAAATATTAGATTACCTCTTTTTTAAGGATATTGCAAGAGTAACCCTATTTTTCATAAAAAAAATCCAAGGCAGCCTGTTTGTCAGCAGCTATTTGCTTTACAAGACTGTCAACTGAGTCAAACTTTCTTTCATCACGGATCCGTGACAGCCATGAAACTTCAACCATTTTCCCATAAATGTTAGAAGAGAAATCAAACAGATGAACTTCAATCGACGCTTCACGGTCTTCATGGAAAGTCGGCTTCTTGCCAATGTTCGCCACTCCGTTATAAACCGTATCTCCGATCTTGACCTGCACAATATATACTCCATTCGCAGGAATGAGGAAATCTGCGCTGCTGCTGATGTTCGCAGTGGGAAATCCGATGGAAGTCCCCCTGCTCTCACCGTGGATTACCATACCTGTGATGGAATAAGGCCTGCCAAGATATTCAGGAATCTGATCAACCGTACCTTCCTTTAGAAGGTTTCGAATCAAGGTCGAACTTATTTTCTGGCCATTGATCTGCATTTTTCCAATGACTGTCTGTGAAAATTGGCCGTTGGCATACTCCGCCATCTTGGCCATATCTCCTTTTCCGAACTTTCCGTACGTATAATCGAAGCCTGCGACTACATGGCTGACGTTAAGGCCGATCAAGTATTCCTGTATGAACGTCAGCGGTGCGAGTGAAGCAAATTCTTCATTGAACTCCACCAGATAGAAGATGTCAATGCCCATATTACGAAGCAGGGCTTCTTTCTTCTCCAGAGGCGTTAAATAGGATACATGTGCTTCTTTCTTCCCTAAAACAACAGAGGGGTGCGGATGAAACGACATCACTGATGATACCGCCTTTTTCTCTTTGGCAATTTCAGCCGCAGTTCCGATCACTTTCTGATGTCCTTTATGAATACCGTCGAAATACCCTAAAGCCATGACTGTAGGGGGAAGTTCGTTCTTATTCAGCTGATGAGGATGTGACAGTGTAATTGTTTTCAAAAATCCACCTTCTAACTCTTTGCCTTACTCTACGGCTAAAATTTTTTCTGGTTTCATTAAATGAGGTTTATCGGGATGCTGTTTATAAATCGCAAGGCACAGCCCTTTTTCATTATAAACGGCAAACCTGTTATTTTGCACATCTTTTGCCATAGGCAGTACAGATCCGTGCTTGATCCTGCGTTCCATCTCTTCATCAGCGACGATGGACTCAAAGTGGCCTATCGCCTTTTCAATGGGCAGGAACAGCTCGGCGATCGTCCCGTTTTCTGCGGCTGTCTCTATTTCCTCAAAGGTATAGCAGTCCTTTAGCTGAAACGGACCTGAAGCTACTCGCACCAATTTGGACATATGTGCAGGATAGCCCAATTTTCTGCCCATATCTACCGCCAGGGTTCTGATATAGGTTCCTTTGCTGCATCTTACAAAAAACGAGAAGGAAGGGTAAGGTCCCGGAAATTGACGATCATGTGAGAGAAGCTTGAGTTCGTAAATGTTTGCTTCACGGACAGGACGCTCCACTTCGATCCCTTCACGGGCATATTGATAAAGCTTTTTACCATTAACTTTTACAGCAGAAAACATGGGAGGAACCTGCTGGATAATCCCCTTAAAAGACTGTAAGACTGTTTCAACCTGCTCAGCACTGATCTCTCCGGGAACTTCTTTTGTTTCAACGGTTTCTCCATAAGCATCTTCAGTAGCCGTTGCTTTGCCTATCGTAGCTTCCGCTTCGTATGCTTTCGGATAATCGGTCATATATTGGGCTATCTTTGTGCCTCTTCCGACACAGACCGGAAGAACCCCAGTCACCTCAGGGTCTAAGGTTCCTGTATGCCCTACTTTTTTTGTTTTTAAAATATTTCTTAACTTTGCCACACAGTCATGAGATGTCATTCCTGCAGGCTTTAATAAAGGCAAAACGCCCTCTGGCTGGTGTGCCGGCATATCCTTACCACCTATCTGCATCAAAAAAGAAGAGACAGACAAACCACTGCCTGTCTATCTCTTTTTGTAATCACTATTCCTCATCAGAACCTTTTATATCAGTCAGCAATGTTTCAATTCGGCTTCCATATTCGATGGATTCATCGAATTTAAAAGAAATTTCCGGCGTTTTGCGCAATCGGATTCGTTTGCCGATCTCTGTTCGGATAAAACCTGATGCTTTTGCCAGACCACGAAGTGTCTGTTCTTTTTGTGCATCATCTCCAAACACGGAAATATAAACAGTTGCCTGCTGTAAATCTCCCGTTACTTCAACACCTGTTACAGTTACAAAGCCAATGCGGGGATCTTTTAGCTTCCGGCCAATAATATCGCCAAGTTCTTTCTTCATTTGTTCTCCAATGCGATTGGATCGGATTTTGCTCATTCTTCCACCCCGTTTCTATCTGTACATTATAACCACTCTATTGCAGTTGTTGTCACTTCCAGCTCAGGAATGCTGCTGATCAGCTTGATCGCTTTCTGAAGTTCCTGTTCTACAATTAGTTTGTCCTTAGAGATGGTTACAATTCCAAGTTCTGCTCTCTGCCATAAATCATGAAAGTCGGTCTCGGAGACAGCAAGATTAAATTGCTGCCTTAACCGAGTAACGATCTTTTTAACTACCGAGCGTTTATCCTTTAGTGAATGCGATTCATAGATGAAACATTCAACCGTCAGGAAACCAATCATGCCCGTTTAATTTCTTCCATGATGTACGCTTCGATGACATCTCCCTCTTTGATGTCATTGAACTTTTCTAATGTTATTCCACATTCATACCCTGCACTAACTTCTTTTGCATCATCTTTGAAACGCTTTAACGCATCGATTTTACCTTCATAGATCACGACACCGTCACGGATGAGCCTAACAGTTGAATCACGTGTTATTTTTCCATCGGTAACGTAACAGCCTGCGATCGTTCCTACTTTTGAAACTTTAAAGGTTGTTCGGATCTCAACTTGGCCGATTACTTTTTCTGCAAACTCAGGATCAAGCATCCCTTTCATCGCAGATTCGATTTCTTCGATAACGTTGTAAATGATACGGTGAAGACGAACATCGACTTTCTCCGCTTCAGCTGTACGTTTGGCATTATTATCAGGGCGAACATTAAAACCGATGATGATCGCGTTAGAAGCAGAGGCTAAAATAATATCAGATTCAGTAATTGCACCCACTCCGGTATGAAGGATCTTAACCTTTACGCCTTCTACATCGATCTTTTGAAGGGAGCCGGCAAGCGCTTCTGCAGATCCTTGTACGTCCGCTTTAATGATCACGTTGATCTCTTTAATGTCGCCTTCTTTGATCTGGTTGAACAGATCTTCAAGATTTAGCTTCGATGATTCTTTACGCTGTGCTTCAACCTGTTTCTTGGAGCGAGCTTCACCAATCTGGCGAGCCTTTTTCTCATCAACAAATACCATAAACTGGTCCCCGGCTTGAGGAACTTCGTTTAGGCCCGTGATTTCTACAGGAGTTGAAGGGCCTGCCACTTTTACACGGCGCCCAATATCGTTAACCATCGCTCTTACACGTCCGAATGTGTTTCCGACAACAATCGGGTCACCGACATTCAATGTTCCGTTTTGAACGAGAAGGGTAGCCACTGATCCGCGGCCTTTATCAAGCTGTGCTTCGATAACGGTACCTTGTGCGGCACGCTTCGGATTCGCTTTTAGCTCTTCTACTTCAGCAACAAGCTGGATCATTTCGATCAGGTCATCAATTCCTTCACCTTTTAGCGCGGAAACATTGACGAAAATGGTATCGCCGCCCCAGTCTTCTGGAACAAGTGCATGCTCGGTTAATTCCTGCATGACGCGGTCAGGGTTCGCCGCCTCTTTATCCATTTTGTTAACAGCAACAATGATCGGAACTTGGGCAGCCTTCGCATGATTGATCGCTTCCACAGTCTGTGGCATAACACCATCATCAGCCGCAACGACAAGAATCGTGATGTCTGTAACCTGTGCTCCCCTTGCACGCATTGTTGTAAACGCGGCATGTCCAGGAGTATCAAGGAAAGTGATTTTCTTTCCTTTGTCTTCGATTTGATAAGCGCCGATATGCTGCGTGATGCCTCCAGCTTCACTTGCAGTTACTTTCGTATCACGAATAGAGTCTAACAGCGTTGTTTTACCATGGTCAACGTGCCCCATGATCGTTACAACTGGAGGACGGACTTGAAGATCTTCTTCTTTATCTGCGTTGTCAAAATTTTCGAATTCAGTTTCGTCGATGATGATCTCTTCTTCTACTTCAACGTTGTAGTCGCTCGCAATCAGCTCGATAGTTTCTTTGTCAAGTTCCTGGTTAATTGTTGCCATAACACCTAGGAACATTAATTTTTTAATGATTTCAGATGGCTCTTTTGCCAATTTTTTAGCCAGTTCACTTACGGTCAGAGAACCTGAGAAGGTAATCTTATCTGGAGTGACGGGTAATGGTTTTGGTTGTGGTGCAGGTGCAGATTTGCCTCGGTTGTTGTTATTCTTGTTGTTTCTGTTCTTATTATTATGATTGCTGTTATTATTTTTGTTTCCAGGCTTGAAGTTGCTGCCGCCTTTTTGTCCCGGCTTGGCATTCTGGCTGTTGTTCCCGCTTTTCGGGGCTGGCTTGCTGTTCTGGCTATTGTTTCCGCTCTTTGGAGCCGGTTTGTTGTTTTGGCTGCTGTTTGGCTTTTTAGGTGTTTCGTCTTTTTTTATTTTCATAGTATTCTCTTTTTTACTTTCATTTTTATTTTCTACCTTGTTCACATTGGATGTATTCTTTTTCTGTTCTATTTTATGTTTCTCCTCTGTCATCTTATTTTTGGGCTGATATGCATCGTTTAATTTACGGATCGCGTCTTCATCAATCATTGACATATGATTGGATACATCGACGTTCATCGTTTTTAATTTATCAATGATATCCTTGCTTTGAACATTTTGTTTTTTTGCATATTCATACACACGCATCTTACTCATATGTTCACCCCCGATTGGTTTAATCAAGTAAAGCAGTTAACTTTTTCGTAAAACCAACATCTGTCACGGCAACCACTACCCGCTGGTCTTTGCCGATAGCACTGCCGAGACTATAGCGGTCATCTACCCATCTTACTTCTACTTTATAGTAAGCGCATTTATCGGTAACTTTCTTCCTTGTGTTTGCCGATGCATCCTGTGAGAGGATAACAAGCTTTGCGTTCTGCCGCTGTACAGCTTTAACAACAAGCTCCTCTCCGGAAATGCATTTACCTGCCCGGTTTGCCAACCCCAGCAGTGAAGCCCATTTAGATGCAGTCAAATTAGAGGACTCCTTTTTCGAGTTCTGAAAACACATCATCCGTAACAGGAGCTTTCAGTTGATTGCTCAAGCTTCCTTTTTTTTTCGCAAGTGCAAAACAGGACGCCTGGTTGCATAAATACGCGCCTCTGCCCGATTTCTTTCCGGTTCGATCAACGAAAACTTCGCCTTCAGGAGAACGGACCACACGCACTAACTCTTTCTTGGGTTTCATTTCCTGGCAAGCCACGCATTTACGCATAGGAATTTTACGGGTTTTCATCCAGCCCCACCCCCATCTTCATTAAAACTATTCTTCGGAAACTTCGAAATTCCCCTCTGCTTCTTCACCGTTATAAAGCCCTGATTCTTCAGCATCAGACTGGCTTTTAATATCAATCTTCCAGCCCGTCAATTTCGCTGCAAGCCTCGCATTTTGTCCACGCTTGCCGATTGCAAGAGACAGCTGATAATCAGGAACGATGACAGTTGTCATCTTTTCTTCTTCATTGACAAGCACTTCAAGCACCTTTGCGGGGCTTAGAGCATTTGCCACATAAACGACCGGATCTTCAGACCAGCGGACGATGTCGATCTTTTCACCATTAAGCTCATTTACGATAGTTTGGACACGGCCGCCTTTTTGTCCAACACATGAACCCACTGGATCCACTTCGGGGTCAGCAGCATGGACGGCAATCTTGGAACGGTCTCCTGCTTCCCTAGCAATGGATTTCACTTCTACTGTTCCATCATAGATTTCAGGAACCTCAAGTTCAAATAGGCGCTTCAGCAATCCCGGATGTGTTCTTGAAACAAGGATCTGCGGCCCTTTCGTTGTTTTTTCAACTTTTGTAATAAAAACTTTAATTCGGTCATTCGTCGTGTATTTTTCACCCGGCATCTGTTCTGTTGCAGGAAGCAATGCTTCAACTCGGCCAAGGTTCACATAGATGTATCGGTGGTCTTGTCTTTGAACCACTCCTGTAATGATATCTTCCTCGCGGTCGATGAATTCAGAGAAAATAATGCCGCGTTCAGCTTCGCGGACTCTCTGGGTAACAACCTGTTTTGCCGTCTGTGCAGCAATTCTTCCAAAATCACGCGGAGTGACTTCCAGCTCCACAATATCTTCAAGCTCATACTGCGGATTGATCTTTTGAGCTTCTTCAACTGAAAGTTCCTGCCTTGGATCCGTTACTTCTTCAACAACGTTCTTTCGGGCAAAAACCCTGATGCTTCCAGTCGTTGTATTAAAATCAACTCTTACATTCTGTGCTTGGTGAAAGTTTCTTTTATAAGCTGAAATCAATGCAGCTTCGATCGCTTCAATTAATATATCCTTGCTGATTCCTTTTTCTTTCTCCAAAAACGTCAGTGCATCTAATAGCTCGCTACTCATCCATCTTCTCCCCTTTATTAATTGAACACAACCGCAAGTCTGGCACTTGCTATCTTGTTATATGGCAGTTCTACCTCGGTATTCCGGGTTTTAACTTTTACCTGCAGTTTTATAGTTTCTCCGTCAAATCCTAGCAGTTTGCCCTCAAACTCCTTTACACCATCAACCTGCTCATACATTTTAATGTGGACATTTTTCCCTATCGCTTTTGCAATGTCTTCCGGTTTTTTCAAAGGCCGTTCAACGCCGGGTGAAGAAACTTCCAAAAAGTATGCCTGTTCAATCGGATCAGAAGCGTCCAGCTTTTCGCTGAGCCGTTCACTTACCGTCCCGCAATCCTCAATGTCTACACCTGTTTCATTATCAATAAATACGCGAAGGAACCAGTTTTTTCCTTCTTTTACAAACTCGATATCTACCAGCTCAAGGTTCAACTCATCAAGTATCGGCACCACAAGCTCTTCGGTAGTTTCAGTGATTTTCTTACTCATTAGAATCCTCCCTTCTACCAAAAAAATCCTTTTCCAAAACGAAACGAAAGAGTGGGTTTCCCCACTCTTTTCCCGAAAGGTATTCATAAGTATTTCCAAATTTACTATATCATAATCTAAGGGTTTATGCAACTTGCCTTACCATCAGCGCTATGCTCATTTTAGAAGAGAGAGAGCTGGTTGGCTTCAGGCATGCCTGCAAGACAGCCCTGTTCATCCAGATAGTCGATGATCGTTTTAGATAGGCGAGCCCTCTGCTGAAGATCCTCTTTCGAGAGGAACTCACCGTCTTCGCGCGACTTCACGATATTGAGAGCCGCATTGGTACCAAGGCCGGCAATGGAGTTGAACGGCGGGATAAGCTGGTTTCCTTCCACCAAAAACTCGGTTGCGCTTGAGCGGTAAAGATCCACTTTTCCAAAAGAGAATCCTCGTTCGCACATTTCCAACGCCAGTTCGAGAACTGTCTGCAAGTTCTTTTCCTTTGTAGAGGCATCCAGCCCTTTAGAAGAGATCTCTTCAATTTTAGCTTTGATGGCGCTTGAGCCTCTTACCATGGCGGTGATGTCAAAATCGTCGGCACGGACCGTAAAATAAGCAGCATAGAAAAGAATGGGATAATGCACTTTAAAGTAAGCGATTCTAACAGCCATCATAACATAGGCTGCAGCATGGGCTTTCGGGAACATATACTTGATCTTCAAGCATGAACCTATATACCAGTCCGGCACATCATTCTTTTTCATCTCTTCTACCCATTCAGGGATGAGTCCTTTTCCTTTACGAACGCTCTCCATGATCTTAAAGGCGAGTGAAGGATCAAGGCCTTTATAGATCAGATACACCATGATATCGTCACGGCAGCCGATTACGTCTTTCAGTTCGCACGTTCCATCAGCGATAAGCTCATTGGCATTATTGAGCCATACATCCGTTCCGTGAGAGAGGCCAGAGATCTGCACAAGCTCTGAGAACGTGCTCGGCTTCGTCTCTTCAAGCATCTGCCGGACGAACTTTGTCCCAAATTCCGGGATCCCTAGAGTACCGGTCTTACATAGAATCTGATCTTCTGTTACACCGAGTACTTCAGGCCCGGAAAATATTTTCATAACTTCCTGGTCAGATGCTGGAATCGTCTTCGGATCAATGCCGCTTAAATCCTGGAGCATCCGGATGACGGTCGGATCATCGTGTCCCAGTATATCGAGTTTCAAAAGGTTGTCATGGATGGAATGGAAGTCAAAATGCGTCGTCTTCCACTCGGAGTTCTTATCATCAGCAGGAAACTGGATCGGACAGAAGTCATAGATATCCATGTAATCCGGAACAACGATTATTCCGCCAGGATGCTGGCCGGTCGTCCGTTTTACACCGGTACAGCCAGAAACCAGCCTGTCCACTTCTGCAGAACGGAGATTGATGTTATGGTCAGATGCGTATCCTTTTACATAGCCATACGCTGTTTTCTCAGCAACTGTGCCAATTGTCCCCGCTCGATATACATACTCTTCTCCAAAAAGTTCCTTCGTATAGTTATGGGCTCGCGGCTGGTATTCACCTGAAAAGTTTAGATCGATATCTGGTACCTTATCCCCTTTGAAGCCAAGGAACGTTTCAAATGGAATATCCTGCCCGTCTTTTCTGTAGAGCACAAGGCATTGCGGGCATTCTTTGTCGGGAAGGTCGAAGCCTGATCCGACAGAACCATCATCAAAAAAGATCGATTCCTTACATTCCGGACAAACATAATGTGGCGGAAGGGGATTAACTTCCGTAATTTCTGTCATCGTCGCCACAAAGGATGACCCGACTGACCCCCTCGAACCAACAAGATATCCGTCAATCAGTGATTTTTTAACGAGCTTATGAGAAATGAGATAGATAACAGCGAACCCATGCCCAATGATGCTGTTCAGTTCTTTTTCCAGCCGTTTTTCCACGATATCAGGCAGTTTCTCGCCATAGATGCTGCGAGCCATCGAATAACTCATGTTCCGCACGTCATCTTCAGCACCAGGAATTTTTGGCGTGTACAAGTCATCAGGTATCGGCTTGATCTCTTCGATCTGGGCGGCAACTTTTTGGGTATTCGCTACAACAACCTCAAACGCCTTCTCTTCTCCCAGGAACGAGAAACAATCGAGCATTTCGTCTGTTGTCCGAAAATGGACTTCAGGCAAGCTTTGCCTATTAAGCGGGTTTGCCCCACCCTGGCTTGAAATAAGAATTTTTCGGTAGATGGCATCATTTTGTTCCAGATAATGGACATTACCTGCAGCAACTACAGGCTTTCCAAGCTTTTCACCAAGTTTGACGATATTTCCGATAATCTCCCTTAACGCCAGCTCATCCTGTATCAGCTCTCGTTCGATCAGATGATAGTAGTTGGATGGAGGCTGGATCTCAAGATAATCATAAAACTTTGCGATTTCTTCCACTTCTGCCGGAGCTTTCTGCATCATGCCCTCGAAGACTTCTCCCTTGTCACAGCCTGAACCGATAAGCAGTCCTTCCCGGTATTTCGCCAGACGTGAGCGAGGAATCCTTGGTGTTCTGTAAAAATAATTCAAATGAGACTCAGATATGAGCTGGTATAAATTTTTCAATCCCTGCTGGGTTTGGGCGAACAGAATACAATGAGAAGGCCGGCTCCTCATATAGCCACCCTGCCCCATGTTTTCATTCAGCTGGTCATGAAACTCTATCCCTTTTTGGAATGATTCCTTTAATAGTTTCCATAATAGATACCCGGTAGCTTCTGCATCGTAAATGGCCCTGTGGTGCTGGGTCAGTTCAATATCAAACTTTTTACAAAGTGTGTTCAGTCTGTGATTTTTCAGTTCGGGCAGAATAAAACGCGCAAGTTCCAAGGTATCGATGACCGGATTACGAGCCTCCTGGATTCCGATTTTACGAAATCCTTCGTTCAAGAATCCCATGTCGAAGCTGGCATTGTGAGCTACAAGAATATCATTGCCCATGAACGTTTCAAAACGCCTTAAAACTTCCTCGATCTCTGGAGCGTCTCTCACCATATCGTCGGTGATTCCCGTCAGATTGATCGTAGTGTCTGAAAGCGGCTCATGCGGATTCGCAAACGACTCAAACCGATCAATAATCTCCCCGTTTAGCACCTTAACGGCAGCAAGCTCAATGATCTTATTGTAAACGGCCGATAAACCTGTCGTCTCTACGTCAAAAACGATATAGGACTCATCGGCGAGTTTACGATGCTGCTCATTGTATGCGATCGGCACTCCGTCATCCACTAGATTTGCTTCCACACCATACAGGACTTTAATTCCATTCTTCTTCCCGGCAGAGTAAGCCTCCGGAAAGGATTGAACGCCAGCATGGTCGGTTATCGCTACTGCTTCATGGCCCCATTTGCTCGCTTGGCCGATCAGCCTGGATGCCGATGTTACGGCGTCCATCTGGCTCATTGGGGTATGAAGATGAAGTTCTACCCTTTTCTTTCCTTCTTCAGCAAGATCTTTCCTTGTTTCAGGTTTGATCTCGTTGATGTCGTTAGCGATCATTACTAGATCACGAACGAACGTATCATTTTGGATTCCGCCCCGGACCTTCACCCAGATTCCTTTTTTAACAGCTTGTAAAATCGGTATATCCTCTTTATCTCTTGAGAAGATCTTCACCATGATTGAATCGGTGTAATCGGTAATCTTAAACGTAAGCAGCGTTCGGCCGCTTCTAAGTTCCCGTGTCTCCGCATCAAAAACGAATCCCTGCAGAGTAACCTTCCGTTCTTCATCTTGAATCGTTTCAATGGAAACAGGGTCATCGGGAATCTTGTAACCTATCATGATCTCTGATGGAGCAGAAGAAGCATCTCGTTTATCTGCTTTCTCCTTCTCAATAAGCGCAGCGAGCACTTTATCTGCGTCTTCCTGCTTTTTCTGATCAACGAACTTTTGAAATTCCTCTTCACTGTGTTTTACTTCGATCTCGAGAGACACCGATTCCATACCGAACGAGCGGTAGACTTCTGTCATCGCTGAAGAAAGCTTTCTTTTGATGAGCAAGCCTTCAGCCTCGTTTCTTACCGTAACTTTTATTTTGTTCCCCGTCACTTCTGGTGTCTGCCCTAAGAGGCCAGGTATAAGAGAGCTCGCTGTTGTTTTAAGCTTCTCACAGCATATCTCCCAATATTGGCTTAATAATGTTTCTTCGCAGTCTTTCGTTTCGCAGCGGACGGAAAACGATACTTTTGCAATATGTTCAAACGCCTGAGTTAATTTCGCGGTAAAAAACGTATAAACATTGGCAGGCATTGGCTTAGGCAATGAAAAATAAAAATGCCAGCTTCTGTCGTTCTTATCGATGGCGAGCTTTTGAACGCTGCCTTCGCCAAGGTGCTGGCGCAGTTCGTCCGGGATGCCAATCTGGTCCAACAGCAGAGCGAAGCGTTCTTTTCTTACCTGATCGTCACTGTTCATGATGCCCTCCTTCCATAAATAAGAGGATGACTTAGGTTGGAAAGCCCAATTCCCCAAAGAATTCCTTCGGGTGTCAGGCACATAAGTCATCCCCTGGATGCTAGCGCGCTAGTATTTCGCGGCGGCTTTTAACGGCCTCCACTAGTTCTGAAACATGTATCTCGGCAACTTCACCGGTTTTTCTGATTTTCAATTCCACAATTCCTTCGCCTGCTTTTTTTCCTGCAGTAATGCGGATTGGAATTCCGATTAGATCAGCATCGGCGAATTTGACACCTGCACGCTCTTTTCGGTCATCATAAAGACAATCATAGCCTGCATCCTTTAACTCATCATACAGCTTTTCGCTGAGACTTGCCTGAATGTCGTCCTTGCTGTTGGCCGCAATGAGATGCACATCAAACGGAGCAAGTGAAACTGGCCAGATGAGCCCTCTTTCATCGTTGTTCTCTTCCGCTACAGCAGCAAGTGTACGTGAAACCCCAATCCCATAGCAGCCCATTGTCATGATCTGATTTTTTCCGTTCTCATCAAGAAATGCTGCGTTTAATGGTTCACTATAGACTTGTCCGAGCTTGAAGACATGCCCCACTTCAATTCCTTTTGCGAACCGGATCGTTCCATTTCCGTCCGGTGAAGCATCACCTTCCTGGATGAAACGGAGATCAGCATATTGAGAAACACTGAAATCTTTACCCGGATTCACATTTTTATAGTGATAGCCTTCTTCATTAGCACCAATGACGGCGTTCACCATATACTCAACTGCTTCATCTGCGATGACCTTCACATTCTCAGGTGCTGAAACAGGGCCGATATTGCCCGGCTTGCAGCCCATCATAGCTTCTGTCTGCTCAGCAGCTGCCAGTTCCACTTGTTCTGCACCAAGCGTATTTTTAACCTTGATATCATTTACCTCATGATCTCCGCGGACGAGAACGAGTACAGGTTCATCGTCTGCCATAAACAGAACAGATTTGATGATTTGACCTGATTCTACATTTAAATAGGCAGCCACTTCTTCAATGGTTTTTGCATTATCGGTTTGAATTTTTTCCGATTCTTTTTTTGCTTCATCAGATGTTTCATAAACCTCGCTGACAGGAGCCATTTCAATGTTCGCTGCAAAATCGGATTCGGTAGAATAAGCAATCAAGTCTTCACCAATCTCAGAAAGTACCATAAATTCATGATTGTCTTTTCCGCCAATCGCTCCTGAATCTGCAAGGACCGCTCTAAAGTTTAAGCCGCATCGGCTGAAAATAGCTTTATAAGCTTCTTTCATTCCTTCATAGGTATCATCCAGGCTTTCCTTGTCAGCATGGAAAGAATAGGCATCTTTCATGATGAACTCGCGGCCTCTAAGAAGCCCGAAACGAGGACGTTTTTCATCTCTGTATTTTGTTTGGATCTGAAAAAGATTAAGTGGCAGCTTTTTATAAGACTTTACTTCATCGCGAATCAGGCTCGTGATGACTTCCTCATGGGTTGGACCAAGCGCAAATTCACGCCCGTGACGGTCTTTTAAACGCATGAGTTCCGGGCCATAGGAATACCATCTTCCTGATTCCTGCCATAGTTCAGCAAGCTGAAGCGCCGGCATGCCAAGCTCATTGGAGCCTGCATTCTCCATTTCTTCGCGAATGATTGCTTCTACTTTATGAAGTACCTTTTTCCCTAAAGGCAAAAACGAATAGATTCCAGCTGCATTCTGACGGATAAAACCCGCTCTGAGCAGCAGCTGATGGCTGACAACATCGGCATCTGCCGGAACTTCTCTTAATGTTGGTGCGAACAACCTGCTTTGCTTCATCTCTCCACCTCAACTAAAACTTATTGATCAATTTTATCTAAAAAGAATTTATGAATATCATTCCATGTAACGACCAGCATCAGGAGCATCAGAAACGCAAATCCGATAAAGTGGACGAGCCCTTCTTTCTGCGGATCGATAGGCTTTCCTCTTAATGCTTCAAGTGCCAGGAATAGGAGTCTTCCGCCGTCTAGTGCGGGCAGCGGCAATAGATTAAAGATGGCCAGGTTGATGCTAAGTACAGCCGCCCACTGCAGGAGCATAGGAATTCCGCCCTCTGTTGCTTTATTCGTATACTCGTAAATTCCAACCGGTCCGGAAAGCTGATCAAATCCATGTTTTCCTGTAATCAGGTCACCTAGGCCAATAAAGATCATCTTCGTCATGAACCATGTCTGTTTTGCTCCGTAGGAGACAGAACCCAATAAAGAAAACTCAGTGGACGGATAAGCCCCGATAAACCCTTCCTTGTTCCCTTTGTTATCCATATCCCTTTCGCCTGGAGTGACTGGCTTTTTAAGAGTCTGTCCGTTCCGGTCAATTTCGAAGGTCAGTTCTTCTCCCGGATTCTGTTGTATGAATGAAACCAGCTCTTCCCAGTTACTGACTTTATCACCGTTGACCGAAACGATCTTATCACCCTTCTGCAGGCCAGATTTTATGGCAGCTCCATCCGGTGCCAGATTACCCAGCCTCGCTTCTTTCGTCGGGATGCCCTGAAACAGTGAAAAACTCATCAATACGATGAACGCAAGCAGCACATTCATGAACGGACCGGCAAAGATTGCGAGCGTCCTCTGCATTAGCGTCTTGGAACCAAACTGTCTGTCATACGGTGCGATCTGCATTTCCTGGTGGTCAGCTGCATACATCGCTTGCGGATCTACTTTATAGATAAGACGTTCGCCTTCCTCATTTTCAAATCCGCGGATAATCAGATCCCTTTCCAGATCGGCACTTTCTACGGTAATGACTTTTTGAATCTCATATTTTTCTTTATGGTTCACGATAATCTTCTGTACATTGCCTTCCGGGTTAAAAATCAAACCAACCCTGTAGCCCGGTTTAAGCTCGATGCCTTCAGGATCTTCCCCAGCCATTCTTACAAATCCACCAAGGGGGAGAAGGCGAACCGTGTATGTCGTTTCGTTCTTCTTGAATGCAAAAATTTTAGGACCGAACCCGATGGCAAATTCTCTGCATAGAATACCTGCTCTTTTGGCAAGAAGCAAATGGCCAAGTTCATGAAAGAACACAAGTGCACCCAGGATAATAACGATGGCAATGACTGTATTCATAACCTTTTACCCACCTTTAATTTAGTAATGACTGAACATACTGCCTTGTAAGTCTATCGATTGCCTGTATCTCTTCCAGCGTTGGCCGTTCGATGAACTCATGCTGCTCCATAGCCTTTTCAATAAAATCTTCAATCCTTAAGAAAGGAATCTTCCGGTCTAGAAAAAGTTGAACAGCTTCTTCGTTTGCAGCATTCATGGCTGTTGTCATCGTACCGCCCTTCTCACCGGCAATGTATGCCAGCTTCAGACAGCGGAACCGTTCCTGATCCATCTTTCCAAAGTGAAGTTTGCTTATTTCCCATAAGTTTAACCTTTTGGATGAAGGCAGTTCAAGTCTGTCGGGATACGTAAGAGCATATTGGATAGGAACCCTCATATCAGGGTTTCCAAGGTGAGCCAGTGTGCTGCCGTCCTTGTACTCTACCATAGAGTGTATGATGCTTTCTTTGTGTAAGATGACGTCTATTTTTGAATACGGGATATTAAACAGCCAATGTGCTTCAATAACTTCTAATCCTTTATTCATCATCGTAGCGGAATCAATGGTGATTTTGGCACCCATCGACCAGTTTGGATGGTTCAGCGCTTGATCTACTGTTACATCAGCCAGCTGGTTTCTCGTATAATCACGTAAACTTCCGCCGGAGGCCGTCAAGATCAGGCGTTCGATCTGCTTGGGATTTTCTCCATTCAAACATTGGAAGATCGCTGAATGCTCACTGTCCACGGGCAGAATTCGGACACCATGCTTTTCTGCGAGTTCCATCACGATATGCCCCGCCGTCACTAGTGTTTCTTTATTAGCGATCGCAATGTCTTTGCCGGCTTTTATTGCATGGATGGTAGGGAGGAGCCCTACACTCCCCATCACAGCGCTGACGACGATGTCTGCTTCGGTCGCAGCAGCCGCTTCGATTAAGCCTTCTTCTCCAAAAACGATGCGGAAGCTGTTCCCCAGCTTCAACCGAAGCCGGTCAGCATCCTCCTTTTTCTGGACAGCAATCACTTCTGGCTCAAACTTTTGGATGATCTCCAATCCTTTTTCCATATTCTTCCCAAAAGAAATGGCTGTTAACCGAAACTGCTCAGGGTGCTGCTCGATCACATCAAGAGTCTGTACTCCTATTGAACCTGTAGCACCCAATAAACTGATTTTTTTCATAGATTACTCCTTGTCCTTTTCTCTTAAGCAAGCAAGTGCAGAATATGCAGGAGAGGAAGAACGAACAGCCAGCTGTCCGTACGGTCTAAAATCCCGCCATGCCCCGGCAGCAGATTGCCAGAGTCCTTCACCCCGTAATGCCGTTTAAATGCAGACTGCGCAAGATCCCCGATTTGTCCAAAAATACCCGCGATAACCGCCATTAAAATGACTACTGAGAGCGTAAAAGGAATAAAGTTAAACGCATAGCACAGCAAACCTACAGCAATGCTGGTGATAATTCCGCCTACAGCCCCTTCCACGGTCTTATTCGGGCTGATTACAGGCCATAGTTTTGTTTTCCCTATCGATTTCCCTGTAAAATAAGCTCCCGAATCTGCACCCCAGATCATGAATAGGATGAAGAATAAGATCGGCAGGCCTTGATCCATCAGCCTCGTTTCAAGAATATAGTGAAATCCATATCCGACATATAAAGAAGAGAGAATGACGAATCCAGCATCATCAAATGTAAATCTGTTCTTCGTTATAACCGTTACCACCAGGATCAGCAGCAAAGCAAGAACAATCGGTTCAGCACCTGAGAAATAGCCAAGATACGTTTCTTTCCAATTTTCAGGAATAACGGTCGCCAGAGTCAGCAGCAGCCCGATGAGCCCCTGAACAGACAGAATCGTTATCTTTTTCATTCTAAGCAATTCATGCAAACCAATCACTGCCAATGCGATGATAACGAGAGTAAAGGGCAATTTGCCATAAACGGTAACTCCTATAAAAAGAAGAGCGGCAATAATACCCGTGATGATACGTTCCTTCATAAATCCTCCTTCTTATTATACACCGCCATAACGCCGACCGCGATTTTGATAGTCGTAAATGGCTTTTTTTAAATGTTCCTCAGTAAAATCGGGCCAATTGATGTCGGTAAACCAAAATTCACTGTAAGCCAGCTGCCACAGCATAAAATTGCTGAGACGGATTTCTCCGCTTGTTCTGATGAGCAAATCAGGATCAGGCAGGCTTGCACTCATCAAATACTGGCTGATCAGTTCTTCGCTGACGTCCTCCTGATCCACTGCACCTTTGCCGATGTCTTGGATAATTTGAGTAAGAGCGGTTGTAATTTCGTTTCTGCTTCCGTAATTCAAGGCAAAATTCAAAACGAGTCCCGTGTTGCTCTTTGTTTTTTCAATCGCCTCGTCAACAGCCTGGATGGTATGTATCGGCAATACTTCTTTATGCCCCATGATCGTAACGCGCACATTCTGTTCAATCAGTTCAGGCAAGAAGCTATTCAAGAATTCACCGGGCAGCTTCATAAGAAAATCCACTTCATCCCGCGGACGCTTCCAGTTCTCTGTTGAAAAAGCATAAAGTGTAAGAACTTTTACGCCAAGATCACTTGCGTGCTTGACCACTTTTTTAACAACCTTCATTCCTTCATGATGTCCGGCAATCCTTGGGAGACCGCGCCGTTTTGCCCAGCGTCCGTTGCCGTCCATAATAATAGCGACATGAGCGGGTATTAAATCATCTTTTATATCCATCACAAATTTTTCGTCTTTTTTCCAGAATGTAATTCTGTCAAGCATGGCAGAGCCCCCATTTAGTCCAGACTTAACAAAAAAACCCCCTGTATAAAGAGGGCTTTTCTTATTTTATTTTACATGGAAATCAATTATACTTCCATGATTTCTTTCTCTTTATTTACAGCGACAGAATCTACTTCGCTAATGTATTTGTCTGTAAGCTTTTGTACGTCCTCGCTGTAGCGGCGCAGTTCGTCTTCTGTGATCTCACCGTCTTTTTCTGATTTTTTCAAATCATCGTTGGCATCACGGCGAACGTTTCGAAGAGCTACTTTTGCTTCTTCACCGTATTTTTTAACGAGCTTAACGAGTTCTTTGCGTCTTTCTTCTGTCAGAGGAGGAATCGCAATCCTGATCACTTGGCCATCATTAGAAGTCGTCAGCCCAAGATCAGATTTTTGAATCGCTTTTTCAACATCATTCAAGGCGGATTTGTCATAAGGCTGAATGACCAATAAACGGGCCTCCGGCACAGATATTCCCGCTAATTGGTTAATCGGAGTCTGTGCTCCGTAATAATCGACATGAATACGATCCAAAAGCGCAGGGTTAGCTCGGCCGGCACGTATAGTTGAAAGTTCACGCTGAAAAGATGAAATGCCTTTTTTCATTCGGTCTTCTGCGTTTGTCAAAATTTCCTTTGCCATTAATTATTCCCCCTAATCGTCGTTCCGATTTCTTCACCTATAACTACACGCTTAATGTTGCCCTCTTCCATGATGGAGAATACGATAAGCGGTATATCATTGTCCATACATAAAGAAGAAGCTGTTGTATCCATTACTGCAAGTCCTTCTTTCAGAAGATCAAGGTAGGATAAAGTATTGTATTTTACAGCTGTTTGATCAATCGTCGGATCAGCAGAATATACGCCATCCACATTGTTTTTAGCCATCAGTATGACTTCAGCTTCAATTTCCGCAGCGCGTAGAGCAGCTGTCGTATCCGTTGAAAAATATGGATTTCCCGTTCCTGCTGCAAAAATAACAACACGTTTCTTTTCAAGGTGACGAATAGCTTTTCTGCGAATATACGGTTCAGCTACCTGACGCATTTCAATTGAAGTCTGTACCCTTGTCTGAACACCGATGTTCTCCAGGCTGTCCTGCAACGCCAGGGAGTTCATGACGGTCGCAAGCATTCCCATGTAATCAGCGGAAGCACGATCCATTCCCATTTCACTTCCCGCTTTGCCTCTCCATAGATTACCGCCGCCAACAACTACAGCAACTTCTACACCAAGCTCAACGATGTCTTTGACTTGGTTGGCTATGGACTGAATGACAGCCGGGTCAATTCCGCTGCCTTTTCCGCCGGCAAGTGCTTCTCCGCTTAGTTTTAGGACTACTCGTTTGTATTTTGAAGTACTCATAATTCCCTCCGTATCCATCACCTTATTATAGCTTGCTTCTTCCGTTCTGAAAAAAAGGGAACACACTGTGCTCCCTCATTCTGCTTTTTACTGCATTACTTTTTAACTTGAGACATTACTTCTTCAGCGAAGTTATCTTCGCGTTTTTCCATTCCTTCTCCAACTTCAAAACGAACGAATGCTTTTACAGTTCCGCCTTTAGAAGCCACATATTTACCTACTTTTTGATCTGGGTCTTTGACGAAAGACTGGTCGTTCAAGCAGATCTCTTCGAAGAACTTGCCAAGGCGTCCTTCTACCATTTTAGCAACGATATTTTCCGGCTTTCCTTCGTTTAGAGCCTGTTGAGTAAGAACTTCACGCTCACGCGCTACTTCTTCTTCGCTTACCGCATCACGGGTGATGTAGCGAGGGTTGACTGCAGCTACATGCATAGCTACGTCTTTTGCAACTGCTTCGTCATTAGTTCCTTCTACTACAGAAAGTACGCCGATGCGTCCGCCCATGTGAAGGTAAGCTCCAAATACAGCATTTTCGCCTTTTTCAATGATTTGGAAACGGCGAAGAGAGATTTTCTCTCCAATTTTAGCGATCGCATTGTTTAGGTAATCGTTAACTGAAATGCCTTCACTTTTGATTTCTGAAGAAAGTGCTTCTTCTACAGAAGAAACGTTCGCTTCAAGAAGGTGCTTAGCAAGCACAGAGATCAATGCTGTGAAGTTTTCGTTTTTCGCAACAAAGTCAGTTTCTGAGTTCACTTCAAGGATTACAGCTTTGTTTCCGTCTACAACAACAGAAGTTAAACCTTCTGCAGCGATACGGTCAGCTTTTTTAGCTGCTTTCGCGATTCCTTTTTCACGAAGGAAGTCGATTGCTTTTTCCATGTCACCGTTTGTTTCTGTCAAAGCTTTTTTGCAATCCATCATCCCCGCGCCTGTTTTTTCGCGCAATTCTTTTACCATTTGAGCTGTTACTGCCATAATGTAATTCCTCCTTTGGTTTATGTAAAGCATGGTTGACTTTAGCATTAAAAAAGGGCGTGAAAGGGCTTATCCCCTCCATCACCCTTCTGTTTATATTGCTTATGCAGATGTTTCTTCGTCGTTTTGAGCTTCTTGCTCTTCTCCGCCTTGGTTAGCTTCGATAATAGCATCAGCCATTTTTCCAGTAAGAAGTTTTACTGCACGAATCGCATCATCGTTACCAGGAATCACGTGATCAACTTCGTCAGGATCACAGTTTGTATCCACGATAGCGATAATAGGAATGTTCAGCTTGCGAGCTTCTGCTACAGCAATTCGCTCTTTGCGAGGATCTACGATGAATAGCGCATCTGGAAGGCTGTTCATTTCTTTGATTCCGCCCAAGAACTTTTCAAGACGATCCATTTCCTTTTTAAGAAGGATAACTTCTTTTTTAGGAAGAACATCAAAAGTCCCGTCTTCTTGCATTCTTTCAAGTTCTTTTAAACGGTTGATACGTTTGCGGATAGTTCCGAAGTTTGTTAATGTTCCACCTAACCAGCGTTGGTTGATGAAGTACATGCCAGAACGAGCTGCTTCTTCTTTAACAGAATCTTGAGCTTGTTTTTTAGTACCTACGAAAAGAATTTTACCGCCGTTTGCAGCGATGTCTTTCATTACGTTGTAGCACTCTTCAACCTTTTTCACTGTTTTTTGAAGATCGATGATGTAAATGCCGTTACGCTCAGTGAAGATGTAACGAGACATTTTCGGATTCCAGCGACGTGTTTGATGTCCAAAGTGTACGCCGGCTTCCAATAGTTGTTTCATTGAAATGACTGCCATGATGGCACCTCCTGATGGTTTTGTTTTCCTCCGCCTGCTTCGCCTTTAGCCAAAACTGCAAATATGCAGCACCAATGGTTAAATCCGCAGACGTGTGTGATTAACACCGAAAGTAAATATACCATACTTCGGCACAGAGTAGCAAGATAAAATATAATTTCTTGTCGATAAATCCTTATCTAGCTCCATGAAACTTTAGGATCAGCTCGATCTCACCCTTGCCCCTGTCAAGCATTTTCGCAATCTCATCTGCAGTATAGCCACTTTCCGCATAATTTAAAACATCTTGATGCAAAATGGCGTCCTGAATGTCTTCTGTTGCGGCAGCTGGATTGCCATTCTCGGCATCCTCTATATGATTTTCAGCAGCAGGCTCGGTTTTTACAGGGCCTGTGCCGCAGTTTTCTTTGATCAGGTTCATGATCTCATCGTTCTGTTCTTTCATCTCGCTGGCATAGGCAAGGAGCAGATCTTCAAGCTCTCTTTTTACCTGTTCATCCTGAAGAGCAGCTCCACCGCTGCTCTGTTTCTGCCATAACACGGCAATCAAATAAAAACATAATACATTCAGCACTAAACTGACAGTGGTTAGAAAATACAGCATGTGATCCCCGCATTCTGAAAAAGAAATTTTATAAATACCGTTTTAACACCTGTCTTAGCCGGAAAAGAGCCTTGGAATGAATTTGTGATATCCGTGAAGTTGATAATCCGAGCACTTGGCCGATCTCTGTGAAAGTCAGTTCTTCGAAATAGAATAAACTGACCACAAGCTGTTCTTTTTCATTCAATTCCGTAATGACTTCTGCCAATTCCTTATGCAGTTCGGACTGTACGATCTCTGACTCTGGAGACAGACCCTTTTTATCTTCTATTGTATAGCCGATCTTTTCTTTGTTCTCACTATCCCTGTTATCTTCATCGATGGAAAGTACATTCGCAAAAAAACTTTCGGAGATGACGGAATTCACTTCGTCTTCTTCAATTCCAAGTTCTTCAGCCACTTCAAAAGAACTCACCGTCCTGAGATTCTGCTGTTCGAGCTTCTCGATGGCCGTTTCAATTCTTTTTGTTTTTTCCCTCAGCGACCGCGGTAGCCAGTCCTCTTTTCTCAACCCGTCAAGTATTGCTCCTCTGATTCGAAAGGAAGCATACGTATCAAATTTAAGATCCCTCTCGGGCTCGAATTTTTCCAGAGCATCAAACAAGCCGAGCATGCCCAGGCTCTTTAACTCGTCACGGTTAACGTTCTTTGGCAGACCGACTGAGATTCGCTGCACATGGTATTGAACCAGCGGAATATACGCTCTTAAAAGTATATCTCCGGCTTCGCTGTCCCTGTCTTCATGCCATTTTTTCCACGTTTCCTGCTCTTCTACAACAGAAGATGAAGATGTCATGCCTACTCCCCCTGAATTTCAGTTTTTTAAATGATGAACTCTTTTTGGTGTACGGTTTTGATCATCAGCTCAAATGTGTCTGTGTTAAACTCAATCGTTCTTCCTTTATTTCCGCCCGTATCCTCAGCGACCAGCGGTATCCCTAAATCCGCCAGTCCGCTCTTCACAGCTTCCACATTCCTCGGGCCGATCCGCATGGATTCCTGGCCTGGAGAAAATTGAAACATCTGTGCCCCGCCTGCTATTTTAGCTTTCAGCCGGATCTTCTTGACACCTTGTGTCTCCAGATTTTTCACAAGAGCTTTTACAGCCGTATCTGCAAACTTCCCTTCATTAACTTCAGGTGTTCTTGACATTGATGAATCCGGCAGCATGACATGTGCCATACCTGCCATCCTTGTTATCGGATCATAAAGGATAATGCCTACACAAGATCCAAGGCCGGTTGTCCGGATAAACGCGGCCGGTCCTCCATAGGAGATTTCTGCTATGCCAACTTTAATCACTTCACTCATGCAAAGGCACTCCAAGCGCATCAAATATTTTTTCAAACGAATCAGGATCAGGCAGCAGAAAAAAGTATCCGTGTATACTGTCCGAGTGCATGTTTTCCGGTTCGGTAAGTGACGTGTTAATAATAATTGCGTAATCACTTGATTTCGATATTTCAATCAATCCATAGCCCAGGATAGCACCTGCCATATCTATACTCAGTGATGGGACAGATGGCTGTATGTTCATTCCTGTAAGATCGGATAAGGCCGACAAGTAAGATCCGGAAAGGATATTGCCCGCCTCTTGCAGGGCAGACAGGGTCAGTTCGGAATACACACCTTCAGCCGGGTCATATGGTTCTCCGGCTAACAGATGGCTGACAAGCTTTTTTGACTGATTCAGGGGAAGCATGAAGAACATCGATCCTGGAGCGTCACCAAGCATCCGCAGGTAGATTGCAGCCACAACCGTTTCTGTTCCTCCAAGGAGTTCTGTCATCTCCTGAAGGGAGACAATATTCACTGAAGGTACCCTCATATCTACGGTTTTCCCGAGAAGTTCTGAGAGAGCGGTAGCCGCATGCCCTGCGCCTATGTTTCCGACTTCCCTCAGTACATCCAAATGAAAACCCGTCAAGCGTGCATATCCGGCCATTATCCCTGATTACCGATTAAATGTAATTGTGTGACTTCTTCTTTGTTCAGCACTTTGTCTAACTGGAGTAGAATCAGCAGTCTATCCCCAATCTTAGCAACACCGTCCAGATATTCTGCGTTTATTCCGCCTGCCACCTCTGGTGTAGGCTCAATATCCGCAGTAGGAATGTCAAGCACATCATTTGCGGAGTCAACGATCAGGCCAACTTCCATCTCATCCGTATTTACAATAATAATTCTCGTGTTCTCATCCGTTTGTTTTTCTTCCATTTCGAATCGGCTGCGAAGATCAATAATCGGGGTTACAATTCCTCTAAGATTAATCACACCTTTTACAAACCCGGGAGTTCTTGGAATTCTTGTAATATGAGAAACTCGCTCGATCGATTTCACCTGGTGTACATCTACGCCGTATTCTTCGTTTTCTAATTGAAATACAATGACTTTTATCTCTTGTCCGTTCATGTCAGACTACCTCCGTATATGGTTATTTTATAAGTGCGTTACAATCTAGAATAAGAGCAACTTGACCATCACCCAGAATGGTTGCGCCCGAAACTGCAAAGACGGATGCCAGGTAATTCCCAAGCGATTTCAAAACAATCTCCTGCTGGCCGATCAGGGAATCCACAGCAAGCCCCGCCATCTTGTCTCCTTTTTTAACAATGACTACAGAACTTCTGTCCTTTTCATCCCAGCCCGGTCCAGGCACTTCAAACAGTTCGCTCAACGAAATAAGCGGAACTACTTTGCCCCTGAAATCAATCATTGGCTGATGATGGACGGTCATGATATCGCTCTGTTTTATCAGCGCCGTTTCTATAATAGAAGAAAGAGGAATGGCATACGTTTCTTCCCCTGCCTTCACGAGCATGGAAGAAATGATGGAAAGCGTCAGGGGAAGCTGGATTGAAAATAAAGAACCGCTGCCTTCCCTTGAATCTACAGTGACGAAACCGCCTAACGATTCAATTTTATTTTTCACTGCATCTAAGCCGACCCCTCTTCCAGATATGTCAGAGATAACGTCCGCTGTTGAAAAGCCAGATGCGAACAATAATTCAAAAACTTGTTTATCTGTGAAATCTTCTGATAATTCCCGGTTTACAATTCCTCTCTCAATGGCGCGTTCGAGTACTTTGTGCCTGTTAATTCCTGCTCCATCATCTTGAATTTCGATAAACACATGATTTCCGCTATGGTACGCCCTAAGATGGATCGTACCGATCTCGCTTTTCCCCGCTTCAGCCCTCTTTTCGGGTTTCTCGATTCCATGGTCAATGGAATTTCGCAGCAGGTGAACAAGCGGGTCACCGATCTCATCGATCACCGTCCGGTCAAGTTCTGTTTCTGCCCCCGTTATCTCAAGAGAAACTGATTTTTCAAGGTCTTTTGCCAATCCCCGTATCATACGCGGAAAGCGGTTAAACACCTGGTCTACAGGCACCATTCTCATGTTTAAAATGATGTCCTGCAGATCAGATGAAATTCTCGACATCCTTTCGACCGTTTCATTCAAGTCATTGCTTTTCAAGTCTTTTGATATCTTCTCAAGGCGTCCCCTGTCGATGACCAGTTCCTCAAAAAGGTTCATCAGGCGGTCCAGCCGGTCTATGCTAACTCTGATTGTTTTACTTCCGGCCGATGCGGAAGATGTTTTTTGAGCGGGCTCGCCCTTCATATCAGTTCCAGTCTTTTCTTCCTCCGGATCCGCCTCTTCTGCTTCGTTCTGAACAATGTGTTCTGCCATAATACTTTCTATTGAAACCTTATCAATCTCAGACACCTTCAAAAGGTTGTTTTGAATGGTCTCAGGCTGTTCTTTTGAAATGAGGGTTACTTGAAATTCCCGTTCGAATTTTTCCTGTTCGATAAGATCTACCGAAGGGACTGATTTCACCACTTCACCCATCTGCTCCAATGTTTCAAATGCCATGTACGCCCTTACGGCTTTTAGCAGACAATCATCGCGAAGTTCGACAGATATTTGGTATACGTGGAAGTTTTGCTCAAGTGACTGTTCCATGATCGTCAATTCATATTCATCAAATATCGCTTGTCCTGCCTTGCTCTGTTCTTGTTTATTTTGAGGAGGCTCCTCGCTCTTTCCGGACTCGATGGCATGAAGAAGGCGTACGATATCTTCCACGTCTTTTTTTCCATCTCCTCCGTTGCCAATGGATAACACCATCTCTTCCAGGTGATCAATGGAAACGAACAAAGCATCCAGGAGGTCCTGCGTAACGGTCAGCTTGTGATTCCTTATGCCATCGAGCACGTTTTCCATAATATGAGTCAGGTTCGCTAGATCTTCATAACCCATTGAAGCAGACATTCCTTTCAGCGTATGGGCTGAACGGAAAATTTCCTGAACGATCGATAATTCATCAGGCTGTTTTTCCAAAAGCAGAACCTGTTCATTCATTGATTGTAAATGTTCTTTACTTTCTTCAATAAAAATATCCAAGTATTGACTCATTTCCATCTGGTTTCACCCTGCCTAAACAAAATTTAAAATACTGTCAGCAATATCTTTAATATGAACAACTTGATCTACTACACCGGTAGCAGCGGCTGCTTTTGGCATGCCGTATACGACGGAAGACTCTTCAGACTCCGCAATGATCAGCGATGGCCCTGCTTTTTTTATTGCTAAAATGCCGGAAGAACCATCCGAACCCATACCCGTTAACACAACAGCCATCGCATGGCACCTTACAGCAGATGCACTGTTAAACAGAACATCCACAGAAGGCCGGTGTCCTCTTACGGGATCACTCGTATTTAATGATATAGCCAGTCCTTCTCTATCCTGCCTCAGTTCCACATGATACCCTCCTGGTGCCAGATAAGCTGTTCCCGCCCTTAACATCTCGCCGTCCACTGCTTCTTTTACCTTCACTTTTGATATGGTATCAAGCCTGTCGGCAAGCGAAGCCGTAAATCCTTTCGGCATATGCTGGACGATAACGATAGGCAGGGATAAGTTACCCGGCAGCTTGGAAAACACGTGGTGAAGAGCTTTAGGGCCCCCGGTAGAAACACCGATTAAGATCACCTTTTGGCCGGCCGGCTTATGTAATGTTGAAATCATCTTTCCGGTATTGAAACAATGATTTGAATGTCTATCCGCTGAGCTGTCGCCAATTTTTCTATTCTTGAGCGCCGACCTTACTTTAAGAATCAGTTCCACCTTCACTTTTTCGATATCCAAGGAAATCGCTCCCGAAGGCTTTTCAATAAAGTCAAACGCCCCGGCCTCCATTGCAAGAATCGTATTGTCTTCCCCAGTTTTTGTTGTGCTGCTGAGCATGATGATCGGTATCTCTTTCAAGGCTGTAATTTTTTTTACCGCCTCTATTCCGGTAAGCACCGGCATCTCGACATCCATTGTTATGACGTCCGGATTAAGATCCATTGCCTTGCTGAACGCTTCTTCCCCGTTTCTTGCTGAGCCGACAACCTCAATGCCTTCTGCAGAATTCAGCATATCTCTGATCATCTTTCGCATAAAAGCAGAGTCGTCAGCCACCAAAACTTTTATCTTTTCCAAGATTCATCTCTGCCTTTCTTAAAAAAAGCCGTGAGCCTTTCAATAAAACGCTGATAGCTAATAGACTGTTCTTCTTTCACATTCCCTGAGAACTGATGTGCCGCTCTGATGATCCCAGCACTTGCTGGTGACCGGGCCTGGTGCAGCAGAAACGGTTTCTGCCGCTTTACAGCGAGCTGAACGGAAGGATCAAAGGGAACAGATCCAAGATTCTTAATCTCTTTGTTAAGAAACTCACTTGTAACCTTTGCCAAACGCTGATGAACTTCCATTGCCTCCCGGGTACTCCGGCATTGATTGACTACCGTAAAAATTGGAAGTTCAGGGCATCTGGCATGAAGCATTTTGATCATAGAGTAGGCATCGGTAACAGACGTAATCTCCGGGGTTGTAACAAGGATAGCTTCATGCCCGGCCATGATAAAATTCAGGCTTGTCTCTGAAACACCCGCCCCGATGTCAAAAACGATATATTCATAGATACTGGAAAGGTCCTGGAGCTGCGCAGCAAAGAATGCTGATTTTCTTTCGTCCATATCAACCATCCGGGTGAGGCCGCTCCCCCCGGCAATAAAGCTTAGATTGCCAGGGCCCTTTTCAATGATTTCCCAGATAGAAAGCCGCTGGTCCAGAAGGTCAACGATCGTTCTACGAGAAGGGGACCCTAGCAGAAGATTGACATTTCCCATCCCGATATCAAGGTCGACCAGCAGCACCCTCTTTCCCAGCTTGCTAAGTGCCAGCGAAAAATTCACCGCTACGTTGGACTTGCCGACTCCGCCCTTTCCGCTCAAAACGGAAAATACTTTCGTCGGCTGATCAGATGAAGCCGCTTCTATCTTCAAACGCAGAATTTCAGCTTGATCACGCATTCACTTTTGCCTCTAAGAACATTTCAATGATATCTTCCGGTTTTGGTTCAAATATATCGTCAGGAACATTTTGTCCATTTGTAATATAAGCGGCTGATATACGCTCCTCGATCAAGAGGTTCATCAAGGAACCGAGCGATGACGTTTCATCCTTTTTTGTAAAAATATATCGATCAATACCCGCTTCTTTAAATTGCTCGATCGTCTTTTTCATATCTTCAAATTTGGAAGTTAATGATAAGACCAAATAGTTCGTCATCTCAACTTTTGATTCCAGAAGGCCCTGAAGTTCATGGACGTACGTGCTGTTCAGAAAATTGCGGCCCGCACTGTCGGTCAATACCAGATCACACTCGCTGAACTCCCGTTTTGCCAGCTGAAAATCTTCTGCACTGTGCGCTACTTTTATCGGCACATCTAAAATGGCGGCATAAGTTTTCAACTGCTCAATCGCAGCGATCCGGTAAGTGTCTGTTGTGATAAAAGCAACCTTTTTCCCATCATTCAGCTTGGCTTTTGCTGCCAGCTTCGCCAAGGTAGTCGTCTTGCCAACTCCCGTCGGTCCCATGACGTTTAAATATTTTGTTTCATAGTTAAAACCGTTCCATCCATCATTCGTGATCCGGCTGAGCATCCAATCTGAAATCCAGGGAAACCAATCAATGTCTTTCTTTTCGCTGCCATGCAGCAAGTCACACTTCTCTGCCATCTCTGAAACGATTGAGGCAATCACAGATTCACTCAGACCGCGATTCCGTAAGAAACCTTCCCAGAACTGGATGGATTCATGGATGACAGGGCCGGAATCCCCAGATGACAATCGTTTTACCATCTGTTTCAATTCATTGATGTCTTGGGTTAAACTCTTCGGAATTTTGTCTGGTTCATTCTGCAACGGAGGACTATCTTGCCTGTTCACTGGATGTTTTTTGGTGGCAGGCACCGGTTCTGCATCAAGAAGAGCAACTACTTCAATGCTCGTCTTTGTAAAGAACCCCATAAAACCACCGGTCTGGACCTCCCGGCTTTGCAAAATGACCGCTTCACTTCCAAGCTCTCCCCGAATTTTTTTCATAGCTTCCTGAATGGTAGGAGCGCTGTATTTTTTCACCTTCATATATTCACTACTCCTATGCTTTGAACCTCCAGCTCCGGCTCCAGCTCGTTATACGATAAGATGACAAGATCAGGCATGTAGCGTTCGAGCAGCTGCCTTACATACATGCGCACTGCGGGCGAACAGAGGAGGACCGGCGTTTGCCCAAAACTCCTGCTTTGTTCAAGCTCTTTTGAGATATGGTCAAAAATAAGCTGAGAATCTTGCGGATCTAGCGACAGATAATTGCCATGCTCTGTTTGCTGTACGTGATCTGCTATTCTTTTCTCGACCGATCCGCCCAGCGTAATGACTTTTAATGGCTGATTATCCTGTCCGTATTGTTTTGATATCTGTCTTGAAAGGGCCTGCCTTGAATATTCAGTCAATAGATCAATATCTCTGGACATTTTTCCGAAATCAGCCAGCGTCTCAAAAATAACAGGGAGATTTCGGATGGATATTTTTTCTTTTAATAATTTAGACAGTACTTTCTGAATTTCCCCGACAGAAAGCGGATCAGGTGTTACTTCCTCGATCAGTGTAGGATAGCTTTCTTTCATATGGTCGATGAGCTGCTTTGTCTCCTGGCGGCCGATCAGTTCGTGAGCGAACTTCTTAATGATTTCAGTCAGATGGGTAGAAACGACGGACGGGGGATCCACTACGGTATATCCCGACATTTCTGCCCGTTCCTTTATGTCTTCGGAGATCCATTGGGCTGGGAGTCCAAACGCGGGCTCCACTGTATCTATCCCTTGAATCGCTTCATCTTCAATTCCCGGGCTCATCGCCAGGTAATGATCCAGAAGCAGTTCCCCTTGGGCCACTTCATTGCCCTTGATCTTAATTCTGTATTCATTCGGCTGAAGCTGAATATTGTCACGAATCCGGACAACCGGAACAATCATGCCAAGTTCAAGTGCCAGCTGCCTTCTGATCATGACGACCCGGTCCAGCAGGTCCCCGCCCTGATTGGTATCTGCCAGAGGAATCAGGCTATACCCAAACTCAAATTCAATCGGGTCGACCTGCAGCAGGCTGATGACACTTTCCGGACTTTTAAGCTGTTCTGTTTGAATGTCTTCTTCGATGACTTCATTCATTTCCTTTTGTTGATTTTCTGCTTTTATCAGCAGATATCCGCCAATCGCGATAAGGCCTCCAATGGAGATGGTGACAAAATCGTTAATCGGTGTGAAAAGCCCTAAGGCGATGATGGTAGCTGCTGCCACGATGAGCATATGAGGATAGGCTAGAATCTGTCTTGAAATATCATATCCCAGATTTCCTTCAGAAGCGGCTCTTGTAACGATGATCCCGGTGGCGGTAGAAATAATCAATGCCGGAATCTGGCTCACAAGCCCGTCACCCACCGTCAGCAATGTAAACGTGTGCGCGCTTTCGGCAAAACTTAATCCCATCTGCGTCATGCCGATAATAATACCGAACAGCATGTTGATCAGGACGATAATGATCCCGGCAATGGCATCTCCTTTTACAAACTTACTTGCACCGTCCATCGCCCCGTAGAAATCTGATTCCCGCTCTACCTTTTCTCGTCTTTCTTTCGCTTCACGGTCTGAGATCATCCCTGCGTTCAAGTCAGCATCGATACTCATCTGTTTCCCAGGCATCGCATCCAAAGTAAACCTGGCCGCCACTTCAGAAACACGTTCTGATCCTTTTGTGATAACGATAAATTGAATGACTACTAGTATAAAGAAGACGACAATTCCGACTAAAATATTGCCTCCTACCACAAACTCTCCGAATGTATGGACCACGTTCCCCGCTTTTCCGTACCCCAGAATAGACCTCGTCGTCGATACATTCAGACCGAGCCGAAAAAGTGTTACGAGCAGCAGCAATGAAGGAAAAATGGAAAACTGCAGCGGCTCCTGCATATTCATAGAAATTAATATGATGATAAGCGCCAATGTGATGTTGATGATGATAAAGAAATCGAGCAGCCATGTAGGCAAAGGAATGATCAACATGGCGATGATCATGATTACCCCGACTAAAATGCTAATATCTCTTGCTTTCATTTTTTCCTTCTCTCCTTACATTTGCTGCACTTATTTCTTTAAATGGTAGACATAAGCCAATATTTCAGCGACTGCCTTAAACAGATCTTCAGGTATAACATCACCGATCTCAGCCCGGCTGTAGAGGGTTCTGGCGAGCGGCCTGTTCTCGACTAAAGCCACCCGGTTCTCCGCACCTATTTTTTTTATTTTTTGCGCGATCAAATCTACTCCTTTAGCTACGACGACAGGAGCTTCCATTCTCTGATCGTCATATTTTAATGCGATTGCATAGTGGGTAGGATTGGTGATGATCACATCGGCTTTTGGCACTTCCTGCATCATCCTTCTCATGGCCATCTGTCTCTGTTTCTCTTTAATCTTTGACTTGATTTTCGGGTCACCCTCTGATTTTTTGTATTCATCCTTGATGTCCTGCTTGGACATCCGGATGCTCTTCTCAAAATCAAATTTCTGGTACATAAAATCAAGCAAAGAAAGAAAGAGAAGAACGAGAGAAGCATAAAACCCCATTTGAAAAGCCAAACCGCCAAAGATGCCCAGTGCAGATTCCAGGCTGACCTGCGATAATTTCATCAGCTGGTCTTTTTTATTCCAGATCACCAGAAAGGTAACTGTACCGATAATGGAAATCTTCAATATGGATTTAATTAGTTCGACCACTGCTCTCATGGAATAGATTTTTTTAAACCCTTGCAGCGGATTGAGCCTTTCAAGCTTCATCTGGACAGCTTCTGCCGAGAACAAAAATCCGGTCTGGATAAAACTCGCAAAAACACCAGCGGCTAGAACAGTCAGCAATACAGGAAGAACGATGCCTGCTGACTCCTCGACGAGATGGACAAACAGCATTTGAACATTTTCTTCTGTCGGCTCGAGCGACAAACCGTTCTGCAGCGAATAGTTCACGAGGTGAAGCAGTTTCCCGGCGGCCGTCTTGCCGGTGAACCAAAGCATTAAAAAAGCGGCGAATAAGGTAACCGCAGTGTTCACGTCCGCGCTTTTGGCAACCTGTCCTTTTTTCTTGCTTTCTTCTTTTTTCTTTGGAGTGGCTTTTTCGGTTTTCTCGCCTGAAAAGTACTGCAAATCAATGTGTAATGGCATGGGTATCACTCCTGAAGCAACATGAGCAGCTTCCTCATGGCCTGTGACATCTCATCACTCAAGTACTGTACGCTCATAAAAAACGCCGGCATGATGACGAACAAGATGCAGAATGCTGCAATAATTTTTATCGGAAGGCCAACTGCAAAAATATTGACCTGAGGAACAGTCCGCGCAACTACTCCTAAAGCGAGATCGACGAGAAACAACGAGCCTACGATCGGGAGCGCCATCTGAAATGCGATAACAAACATGGCAGAAAACACGGAGACTGCGTGCCTTGCAACTTCTCCATCTCCCCATCCAAAATGCATGTCAGTGAGAGGTACAAAAGAATAGCTGTAAAATAATCCGTCGATCAGCATGTGATGGCCGTTCAGTGCAAATAGAAACAAGATGGCCAGATTGTATAAAAATTTACCAATCAGCGGTGTCTGAACTCCTGTTTGCGGATCAAACACCCCGGCGATGGCGAACCCCATCTGCAGATCGATGAATCCCCCTGCAACCTGAATCGAAAAGAGCAGGATGGAGGCGATCAGACCAAGCGACAGGCCGACAAGCGCTTCCTTAAAGATCAGTACGATGAAGTCGCTGTTAACTGAAACTTCAGGGGATCCAAGGGCGTAAAGCATGATCCAGGAAAGGAAAACAGCCAGCCCTGCCTTATGTACGTTCGGTATGTTTCTATAAGAGAAGATCGGTACGGTTGCAAAAAAGGAACCGACTCTGACTAAGATTAATAGAAAAGCAGGGAACGAATTCAAAAAATCCATGCTGTTACAAGCCTACAAAGTGATTTAAATTATTAAATATTTCATACGTGAACGTTACCATTTGAGAAAGCATCCACGGCCCGAAAAATATGAGTGCGATCAGCACCGCTGCTATTTTAGGGATAAATGCCAGTGTCTGCTCCTGAATCTGGGTGGTCGCCTGAAAGATACTGACGATGAGACCGACAACCAGGGCGATTACGAGGAGCGGACCGCATAACAGGAGTGTCGTGTAGACCCCTTTTTCAGCAATGGATATAACAAATTCTGAATTCATACGATACACCTACTTGTTTAATAGCTTAATAATAGAGATTTCACAATCAAGTACCAGCCGTCAACGAGAATAAACAGCAGGATTTTAAAAGGGAGCGAGATCATGACCGGCGGAAGCATCATCATACCCATCGCCATCAGAACACTTGCCACTACCATATCGATAACAAGAAATGGAACAAAGATCATGAATCCCATCTGGAAGGCCGATTTCAATTCACTGATCGCATAGGCAGGCACGAGGGCCAATAACGATATATCCTTTATTTTTTCTGGCTTCTTCGCACCGGAGTAATTCAAGAAAAGCTGGAGATCCTTTTCCCTCGTATGCTTTGTCATGAATTCCTTTAAAGGCAGAGTCCCTTTATCAAAGGCTTCCTCCTGTGTAATCTTTCCTTTTATGAGCGGGCCGATCGCATCATGGTTGATCTCCTGAAAGGTGGGGGCCATGATGAAAAATGTCAGGAAGAGTGCGATGCCGACAAGTACCTGGTTGGGAGGCATCTGCTGGGTCGCCAGTGACGTTCTTACAAAAGACAGAACGATTACGATTCTAGTAAAACACGTCATGAGAATTAAGATGCTGGGTGCGAGTGATAAAACCGTCAGCAGAAGCAATAACTGTATCGTGGTTTCCATGCCGCCAGAGCTATGATTGTTTAATAGATCCAGGTTGAGTCCTGGCAGTAGATCACTCATCCGCTTTTCCTTTCTTGCCAAGCATTTTTAACACTGATTTCCTCTCGGTTGTCATTTCTTCAAGCTGCGCTTTCATGACACTGGAAAAATCAGCGGAAGGTGAAGCCGACTGTCTTTTTTTCTTAAGGCTGTTCCACACTTCTCCCGCCCTCATCGGCAGTTTCGGCGTTTCTGCCGGATCCTGCCTTAGCAGTTTCTCAACTTCCTCCTCGTCGGTTACTTCCTTCAAAAGAGTGACCGATTCACCGACCCCGACAATAAGGACACTTGAGCCGACTTTGACAGCCTGTATGGATCGGTTGGCACCGACACCGATACCGGCAACAGACTGCAGAGCCTTTCCTTCTTGAAAGTTCTTCGTTCTGCGCTGAATAAATTTCAGTAAATAAATCAATAGAAACAGTACAAATCCCAGGGCGATAATAACCTTAACAAACGTGAGAAAACTGCTTCCTCCGCTCGTAAGGGAAGACTGTTCCTGAACATTTTCCTGCTTCTTACCGCTTTCGCTTTTTTCTGCCTTCTTATCCAGACATTCATAAACGGTCTTGCATTCTGCAGAAGAGGCTCGGGAACTTCCTCCTTCTTCTGCAGAAACAGCTTGATATCCGTTAAAAAGGAGCAGGAAGGAGAAAAGTACGATTGTCGTGCACCTTATAAACTTGCTCAATTGCTGCACCACCTGATGTTAACTTAATGTTTTATTGATCGCTTCAATAACCCTGTCAGCCTGAAACGGTTTGACGATAAAATCTTTTGCCCCAGCTTGGATTGCATCGATGACCATCGCTTGCTGTCCCATGGCTGAGCACATAATCACTTTCGCGTTTGGATTGATCTTCTTAATTTCTTTTAAGGCTGTGATGCCGTCCATCTCAGGCATTGTGATGTCAAGAGTAACAAGGTCAGGAGCCAGTTCTTTAAACCTTTCAACCGCCTGCAGCCCGTCTCCAGCCTCTCCGCAAACCTCAAAACCGTTCTTGACAAGAATGTCCTTTACCATCATTCGCATAAATGCTGCGTCATCTACTACTAAAATACGTTTAGCCATTATTTTGCCTCCTTGTTATTATCTTAAATTTTGAAGTCTGTCTCTTCTGCTTACGATTTCGGTGACTCTCACCCCGAAGTTTTCATCAATGACGACCACTTCACCCTTGGCGATCAGCTTCTGATTCACAAGAATATCAACCGGTTCTCCTGCAAGCTTGTCCAATTCAAGAATAGAACCTGGTGATAATTCCAGAATATCCTTTATGCTTTTCTTCGTTCTTCCCAGCTCGACTGTTACCTGAAGCGGGATATCCAGCAGCATATCAAGGTTTTTCGTTTCTGTGAACGTGCTGCCGCTTTCTTCAAAGTCAGAAAAGATGGCCGGCTGTACTGAAACGGTTCTTTGCTGAGGTGCTGGTTCAACAGCCTGCTCTGCTCTTGGAACTTCGTTGGCCACAGGCTGCTCATTATGGATGGAAACTTGCTCTTCCATTACTGGATGCGCCACCGGAACACTCTCCGGAATATCAGACGGACCAGCTGCCATCGGCTCAGGATTCATGAGCTCTTTTACTAGATTTTGTGCAAAATCTGTATGTACGAGCTGCATAATATTCGAGTCGATGAGGTCACCTACTTTCAGGCGGAACGAAACTTTTATAAGGATGTCTTCATTCGAAATGACAGGAGCCGGGGAATCGATGTCTAAAAAGTCAATTGTAGGCGGTGAAATATCCACCCGCTTATTAAAAATCGTAGAAAGCGACGTGGAAGCTGATCCCATCATCTGATTCATCGCTTCACCCACCGCACTGAGCTGCAGCTCCCCAAAGTCAGGTGAAGGATTTGTTCCGTCTCCTCCAAGCATGAGGTCTGCGATGATCTGAGCATCAGAAGTCTTGATCACAAGGAGGTTTGCTCCCTGAATGCCTTCCACATATTCCACCTGTACTGCCACGTGGGGAATCGGGAATTCATCCTTTAATTTTTCTTTCGTTACAATCGAAACAGCCGGAGTTGTAATCTGCACTTTCTGGTTCAGCAAGGTTGAAAGCGCTGTTGAAGCACTGCCAAAAGATATATTTCCGATCTCTCCTAGTGCATCCTGTTCCATTGGACTCAGGTAATCTTCAATCGAGACATCGTCTTCTGAAGAAGAGTCTCCTCCGTTCAGCAATGCATCAATTTCATCTTGCGAGAGCATATTTCCGCCTACCATGTCACTCTTCCCCCTCTAATTGCTCTATGATCTGCACAGCCATCCGGTTTTTCGATTTACCGGGCTGGGCTAAGAATTTCTTGTTGTTTTCCACAAAAACGTCCAATGGTTCATGGATTCCTTTGTTTAGCTGGATGATGTCACCTGAGTCAAGCTGTAAAAACTCCTCCACCTTCATATTTGCAGAACCAAGTTCTACTACCATCGGCAGTGGTGTCTGCCTGATTTTCTGTTCGATCAGTGCAGCCTCTTCCGGCATGCTGGCTTTTTGATTGTTCTGCATCCAGTAATGAACAGAAAGCTTCGGTATGATCGGCTCCAATACGACATGAGGAAGACAGACGTTCATCATCCCGCTCGTTTCGCCGATCGTTGTTGTCAACGAGATAACAACCACTGTTTCATTAGGCGAGACCATCTGCAGGAACTGAGGATTCACTTCAAAATCCAGTACAACGGGATCGATTTCCATCACATTGTTCCAGGCTTCCTTGTAATTCGCCAGTGCACGTTCAAAAAGCTGAGAGATGATCTTCGTTTCTATTTCTGTCAGGCTGTCTACCTTGTTCATGCTTGCCCCGTAGCCGCCCATCAGCCTGTCAAGCATCGAATAAGCGATGTTGGGGTTGACCTCAACGAGCAGCCTGCCCTCGAGCGGATGGGCTTCAAAAATATTTAAGATTGTCATCCGCGGAATGGAGCGTATAAATTCTTCATAAGGCAGCTGATCGACTGACGCCACTGATATTTGCACATAGGTTCTGAGCTGAGCTGAGAAATATGTCGTCAGCAGCCGGGCAAAGTTTTCATGCACCCTCGTGATGCTTCTAATCTGATCTTTTGAAAAGCGCAGTGCCCGTTTAAAATCATACGTTCTGACTTTTTGTTCTTTCTCTTCTCTCTTCAGCTCTTCCGCATCCATTTCACCTGTGGAAATTGCAGAAAGCAGCGCATCAATCTCATTCTGGGAAAGTACTTCCGCCAACAGCCTCACCCCTTTTCTATGATGAATTTTTTTCTATTGAATAATCTTTTCAATCGTATAAACTCTTTTAATCTTGCCTTCCTGCATCAGTTTGCTAACCTTGCCTTTCAAGGTCCCTTCAAGATGGTTGATCCCTTTTTGGCCTTGCAGGTCACCGGCTTTCATTCCAGACAATTCATAGATAATAATGTTGTTTACTTGGAACAGCCTTTTTTCCAGCTCAGCTTTTGCATCTTCAGTGTCAGCCTGAATTCTGAACTTAATCTTAATGAAAGATTGGTCAGCCAGATTCGTCGTGATCTCTTCCGTCTCAACTGTTACCTTATCCAATTCTTCAGCTGAAGGTTCGGCAACCGCTGCGGTTTTTGATGGCATCTGGAAGAAAACATAATAGCCGATCCCCCCCATGATGACCAAAGCGGCCAGCATGGCGATAAGAATTGGTTTGCCCTTAGACTTTTTAACTTCTTGTTCCATTTACAAATCCTCCTTCTTCAACCCCTGAAGGTGAAACGGAGAAATCTTCCGGTAAAAGGAGACGGCTTTTTCTGCAACCTCAGTTTCTGATTCTTTCACCACAAACTTTTTTCCAGAAGTCAGTGTAATGGTCGTATCAGGAAAAGACTGGACTTGTTCAATAAAGACAGCGTTTAAAGTAAATGTCTCTCCGTTTAATTTAGTTAACATAATCATATTATGGGATATAAGTAAGAGGTTATCTTACTCCATCCTCCCTTCCAGCTTATCGTTTGAGATTGACTAGCTCTTGTAAGATCTCATCGGATGTTGTAATAATCTTTGTATTTGCCTGGAATCCCCTTTGGGCGACAATCATCTCCGTGAACTCTTCTGACAAATCAACGTTGGACATTTCAAGAGCACCAGATACGAGGTCACCAGCTCCATCAATACCTGGTCCCGAAAAAGATGCAGGCAATGCGCCTGAATTGGTTGATGTGCGATATAAATTACTACCTGCCTTTTCAAGCCCTGCTGGATTAGAAACTTTAGCAATAGCAATCGTATTAACAGTCGACGATGTACCATCACTTTGAACGACATTAACGGAACCATCTGCTCCAACGCTAAAACTCTTTGCAGTGGATTCAATCGTAATCGGTAAATTATCTGTTCCTAACAATTCATAGCCGTCTGCATTCACGATTTTACTCTCTGTATCTGAAGTTGGTGTTAAATAAAAGTTACCCGCACGTGTCAAAAACTGCTGAGATCCGTTTTGTACAACAAAATACCCATCTCCAGAAATCCCTAGATCAAGTGCTCTCCCTGTTGTCTGCAAGCTTCCTTGTGTGTCAACCGTGTCGATTGAAGCCAACTGAGAGCCAAGACCCACCTGCTTAGGGTTCGTTCCGGCACCCGCTCCGGAAATCTGCTGGCTTACAAGATCTTTGAACGTCGTCCGGCCTTTTTTGAAGCCATATGTATTAACGTTGGCAATATTGTTGCCGATCACATCTAGTTTGGTTTGAAAGTTTTTCATTCCGCTGATTCCTGAATACATTGAACGTAGCATTATTTGTTCCTCCCCTTAATTAACGGATTGCCTTTATTTACTTGCCTGTACATCTTCATTCGAAACTTTTGTGATCGAATTACTTCCGATTATGTTTCCGTCGGCCAGCTGGAATTTAGCTTCTCCGTTTTCAAACAAGACGGCTTTTACCTTACTTTCTTTTGATTCTGTTTTTACCGCCCCTGACTCATCCTGTGTTTCTTGCAGATACGTAACGTTCTTACCGATTAAACTGCTCTGCTGGATGAAAAGATTGTCATACTGCTGAGCGATAAATTTATCGAAGCTGCTGCTCATATTGGTCATCTGCTCCAGAGAAGAAAAGGTCGCCATCTGCGAGATAAACTCTTTATCTTCCATAGGGCTCGAAGGATCCTGATTCTGCAGCTGCGTCATCAATATTTTCATGAAATCGTCTTTTCCCAAAATGTTCGAACCCGTTTGGTGCTCTTTTTTTTGAAGGTTTGACAGGTAAAGATCATTGCTGATTGATGATGCCATCTTTTATTCCCCGCTCTCTAATTCATCCAACAGGTCACTGAACAGTTCATCCTGTATACCGTCATCCTGCGGCTGTTGCTGATGTTGATGCTGCTGATGAGGCTGCGGGTTCGTATCCTGCTGCTGAAATTTTTGTTCCTGCGGCTGTTCCAGGACAACGATCCGGTCCAGCTGAATGCTGTTTCCATGCAACGCGTTCTTTAATACATGAATTTGGGATTCCATCATTTCTTTTGCACCGACGCTGCTCGTAAGAATTCTGGCTGAAAGCTCACCATTCTTTGAGATGAGCTCAATGTTCAATGTGCCTAAATGCTCCGGAGTCAGCCTGATGTTCAGCTTTGCCATACCGTTTGAAGAAGCCGCAAACTTCCCTGACAAAATAATGTTTTGAAACTCTTTTACAAATTGCTGCTGAGCTGCCTCACTGTTTCCTGATCTCGGCGCGTGCAGAACAAATTGTTCCAGAGGCGGCATATAAGCAGGGGTCTGAGCAGCTGAGAAAACCGGTCGGTCGGTTTGTTTAGTTGCCGGACTATTCCATTGAAACGGCATAACCGGCAGTTCTTTTTTCAGAACAGCACGTTCCATTTTATCGAAAAAGGTTTGAGGATCCAGCGCCTTAAATGGTTTGCCACCGTTTTTCGTCTCCTGTTTATGCAGTTGTTCTATGAGCCCTATTAAAATAGCTTTTGCTGACTTTACTTCCTTTTGGTCTCGTAAAATCGGGAACAGATGCTCAATGTTTTTTTTAATTTCAGTTATTTCAAATTTAACAGGGTCACTCGTCTTGATTGGATCTGTATTCTGTGTTTCTTTGCTGAACTGATGAATCAGTACCGTGATAGCTTTTACTGCAGGCGGAGATTCACTCTTTATCATTTCTGCAACACTCGTTCCGCTTTGGAAGAGCTGTTCGATCTGATGTACGAGGTCCGAAGGCAGCTTCGCTAATAAAGCCTGTACGTCCGGTAAAACCAGGTCCCCTTTCTGAAGAGGCTGATCCTCTTTGTCCAGTGCATAAAGAATGGTTTTAAGCAAACTTTCTAACGATACATTCTCCTGCTTATGCGGAACAGCTGATGCTAAAGCTTGCAGCGCGCTTTCTGACTGTGCAAGACTCATAGAAAACAGAGAAGCCTCCATCTTTTTTCCAGGTTGTTGAGAACCAGACTGCTGTATAACAGATCGATTTCCTAGTAAAGCAATGGGTAAATTCACGTTGAATCACCTCCTCTAATTACTTTGTTTTCAGCATGAGAGTAAGTTCAGCAGCCTTGGAAGGGTCCATTTTCGCAAGAATGCTTCCTGTCACTTCGTCATCAAGCATTTGCAAGATTTCCACTGCATCTTTACTTTTCATTTTAGAGAGGATATCGGCTGAATTTTTTGGTGACATCGTGTTATACCATGCCGCTATTTTCTTTTTATCCGGATTCTGCTGTGAGGAACCTGCCCCTGTATTGCTTGAGTTCTGTGTCTCGCTTGAACTTTGTGCAATTCCTGATTCCGATTGCTTTTGTGCGGCAGCAAGATCTGATTTCAGGCCCTCTGCCTCGGTTTCTTTCTTATCAACATCACGCTGCAGAAGCTTGATCATTCGGTCGCGGTCGCTCACCTTCTTTTTCCAGTACGCCTCCGATTGTGCGTTCTGATCAGCTGGATTTACGGAGCTGTCACCTTTATCGATGAGGGATGACACAACAGGGATGCCGCTTCCGATCTCTTTCGCTTTATCACCGATATTCACACCCATGAACAAGAGGATCAGTGCCAGGATGACGATAACAAATATCACGGGCACTACGATGACGAGCAGGATCCAGGAGAACCGGTTTGTCTTTTCTTTTCTTTCCAACGAGTTCACCTAATTTCATTGGTTAATGTAGCGCAGAATGGAAAACTCATCATTTTGCTGATTTTCTATTCCAGTCACGAACCGCTGGTAATCAGCATGTTGTTTTTCCTTCAGCTTTTCATATTTCTTTACTTCGATGGTTTTTTCGACCAGTTCTTGCTGTGTGATATTCATGATCTCCCGGGCCTTCTGCACCTGTGATTGAACCATGCTGATCTTTTGAGTCAGAGAAAGCAGAAAACGCTGTGTCTGCTGAAGCTCATTGATCACCAGCCTCGTCCTGAACTGTTCATCCGAATGCTGTTCTATTTCCTCTTTTTTCTTGAGAAGATCATAGAGTGATTGCGCCAAGATCTCAAACATTCTTACGCTCTCGCCGTACTCAGATTCCACAGCTTCTTTTTCTTTCGTTTTTAGAGCCAAGATTTTTTCCATCTTAAACTGAAATGCCATGTTACTGTTCTCCTCCAAACTCACTCAGCAAGCGATAAATCGAGTCATAGTATGAAGCCTTTTCATCAACTTCCTGCTTTAAGAAAGACAGGATTTTAGGGTAAGCTTCAATGGCTTTGTCTATTTTTTCTGATGATCCTCTTTTATAGGCTCCGATGGTGATCAGATCCTCCGCATCCGTGTAGGAGGCGAGAAGTTCGCGAAACCGGCTGGCTGCTATCCGATGGTCGCTGTCTACAATATCACTCATTACCCTGCTGACACTTTTCAGCAAGTTTACCGCAGGAAACTGGCCTTTATTAGCCAGGTTCCTGTCCAGTACGAGGTGACCGTCAAGTATCCCTCTGACAGTGTCAGATATGGGTTCGTTCAGATCATCTCCATCTACAAGCACTGTATAAAAAGCTGTTATGGATCCCTGGACATCCGTACCGGAACGCTCTAAAAGCTTCGGCAGCATTGCGAATACCGATGGTGTATATCCTTTCGTTGTTGGCGGTTCACCGACAGCAAGCCCGATTTCCCTCTGAGCCATGGCAAAACGGGTGACCGAATCCATCATCAGCATGACTTCTTTTCCAAGGCTTCTGAAGTATTCCGCAATGGCCGTGGCGGTCAGTGCACCTTTAATCCTCATCAGCGCCGGCTGATCAGAGGTGGCGACAACAACCACTGATTTTCTGAGTCCCTCTTCTCCAAGATCTTTTTCGATAAAATCCATAACCTCTCGGCCACGTTCCCCGATAAGGGCGATAACATTGAGATCGGCAGTAGAGTTTCTAGCGATCATCCCCATCAAGGTTGACTTTCCGACCCCGCTTCCAGCAAAGATACCGACCCGCTGGCCTTTGCCAACCGTGAGGAGACTGTCGATGGAACGCACCCCAAGTTCGATGCTTTCCTGTATCCTCGGCCGTCTCATCGGGTTTGGCGGGTCATTCTCAGAAGGGAAACTGCTTAACCCTTTCAGCATTGTACTTCCGTCCAATGGGTTCCCTAAACCGTCAAGCACCTGTCCGATCAATGCGTGGCCCGCTTTAATCTGAACCGGGCGCCGCGTCGCTTCTACGAGGCTGCCTACTGATATGGATTTTAGTGCCGTAAACGGCATGAGAAGTACATTTTCTTCATTAAACCCAACGACTTCCGCCTTTATCTTCTGATGGTTGCTGCCGCCCGTATGGATATAACACATATCCCCAATTGAAGCTTTCGGGCCACGGGATTCAATCATTAAACCTACCACTCTCGTAACCTTTCCAAAGCGCTTGTAGCTGTCGATCTGATCAATACTTTCCAGGAGGCCATCAGTGTTCATCGTTTTGATCACCTATCGTTTCTATCAGCTTTTCTTTCAGTTCATTGAGCTGGCTGTCCATGCCTCCCTCAATTCTGCCAAACGGAAATTCAACAACGCAGCCGTTTTCGCTGAGTTTTTCATCCGGATAGATATACAGGACGGATGTGTGCATCAAAACGTTTTGTATTTCCTGTTTGGCGTTCAGTGTCGTTTCATACCAGTGCGGATGGACATATAATTTCACTTCAGGATAATCTCTGACTTCTTTTATGAGACCCTTTAAGACCACGGTCCATGCTTCTTTATTTTCTGTCAAAAGTTCACCAACAAGTTTTCTGGCCATCTTTGCTGCCAGTTCGATAATAACGGGTTCAGCAGACTCAACTTGCTGCTGATAATCCTGCTTTGAGCGCTCTACCGTTTCCCTTGCATGACCCAGTAAACTCTCATAACTTGTTCGTCCTTCTATCAAACCTGCCTCAAACCCCTCATGAAAGCCTTCTTTTCTAGCTTCATCGCGCTCTATGATGATCTGTTCGTTCCATTCTTTTTTGCTGTTTTCCAGGAAAGCTTCATGTTCCCTGCGTTCCTTTGCCATTCTTGCGGTCATCTCTTCATAGCTTCGTTCCGCTTCCTCCAAAATGTTCTGCGCTTTCTGCTTGGAGATCTCCATCCTGGATTCAGGCGTAAGATGTTCCTGTTCCATTATTTTTTGCTGTATTTTTTTGATTCCGATTGTACGATTCAAGTCCTGGGTCTCTGCAAAAGAAGATTTAATGATCCTAGACAATAATGTCATCTCCTCCGCCTCTTGCGATTACAACTTCACCAGCATCCTCCAGTTTCCGGATGATTCCGACAATTCTGGATTGTGCTTCTTCTACATCACGCAGCCTGACTGGACCCATAAATTCCGCCTCTTCTTTGAAATTCTCCGCCATACGCTGGGACATGTTTTGGAACAAAATTTCTTTAACTTCTTCACTTGCTGCTTTAAGTGCAAGAAGCATATCTTCGTTCTGCACTTCTCTGATCACGCGCTGTATTGCACGGTTATCAAGGATGACAATATCTTCAAATACAAACATTCTCTTCTTGATTTCTTCTGCAAGCTCCGGGTCTTGAATCTCAAGCGCATCAAGAATGGTTTTTTCCGTCGCCCGGTCTACTCCGTTCAGCACATCCACAACAGATTCTACACCGCCAGCCTGCGTGAAGTCCTGGCTTACGGTAGCAGAGAGTTTTCGTTCGAGGATTTGCTCTACTTCATTAATGATCTCAGGAGAGGTGCGGTCCATGATGGCGATCCTTCTCGCGATGTCCCCCTGCAGCTCCTGAGGAAGTTCTGAAAGAATCTGTCCTGCCTGTGATGAATCCAGATAGGACAGGATCAAAGCAATAGTCTGTGGATGTTCATTCTGTATGAAATTAAGAATCTGTCCAGGATCCGCTTTTCTTGCAAAATCAAACGGCCTTACTTGCAGGGTGGATGTAAGCCGGTTGATGATATCCATCGCTTCCGACCGGCCTACAGCCTTTTCCAGGACAGTTTTAGCGTAACCGATACCCCCCTGAGAAATATAATCCTGTGCAAGAGCTATTTGATGGAATTGTTCAATAATGTTCTCTTTCACTTCTGAATCTACTTTTCTAATTTGTGAGATGTGTAGCGTCAGGCGCTCGATCTCATCTTCATTTAAGTGCTTGTATACCTGGGCTGCCACATCGGGTCCCATAGAAATCATCAGCATGGCAGCTTTTTCTTTTCCATTCAATTCCTTGGCGGCTTTTGCCATAACTAACCTCCTATTCTTCGGATAGCCACGTGCGGAGCAGCTTGGCAAACTCTTCAGGCTTTTCCTTTGCCATTTTTTCAAGTTGTTCTTTTCGGACTTTTCCCTCAGATTCCCGGTCCATGTTCACATCTGGTATATTAAAGAACTCTTGCTCGAACACGACATCTTCTGATACCGGCTCTTCTTCTTGCTTCCTTTTCCTGAGAAGAAGGATTAAGAGAAGAATGATAACGACCAGCAGAATTCCGCCAGCAATGTAGATCCAAAACGGAATAGCTGAGTTAGCCGATGCCGCCGTTCGCTGCTTGCCATTAAACGGTTTGGCTGAAACAAATATCTTTTGGTTGACCTGCTGCTGCGACAGGTTTGCGGCTGTATCTTTTGAGATGCTGGTCCTGACAATATTTCCAAGCATCTGCTGGATGTCATTCAGTGTTCCTTGCTGCAATGAAGTTGGATCGTTTGGCTTAGGCGGCTCTACCATAACCTGAATGCCCAGATCTTTAATCTCGTAAGGACTTTTAACGATCTGTCTTTTTATCCGGTTAACCTCATAGTTGATTCTGTCTTCTTCTTTTTCATAATCGCCGTTGGATCCGTTCGCTCCACCCTGATAGGTTGGCACATCGCTCTGGCCTGTGTTGTCGACCCCTCCAGGAACCGTTCCGTTCCCTGTGAACGTTTCTTTGACTTTTTCAGCACTCAGCTTTATGCCTTCCATCTTGTCCTTATCGACAGGCTCAACGAGTTTTTCTTCTCTTTTTTCTTTTGTAAAATCAATATCAGCTGTAACGGTGGCCACCACTTTATCCGGCCCCATGATCGTACCGAGCATCTGCTGCACCCTCGTTTGCAAATCACGTTCGATATCCTGCTTGATCTGGCGCTGTTCTTCGTATGCCGTCATATCGGAATTCGAGTTTGTTTGGTCAAGCGAAAAGGTATTGGAATATTGATCGGATATCACGATATTCTCGACCGGCAGATTCGGAACGCTTTTAGAAACAAGATGGTACAGTGATTTAACTTGGCTTTGATCAAGTTTATACCCTGGCTTCAGTGTTAGAACGACTGACGCTGAAGAGGTATCTTTCTGGTCATTCACCCAGATGCTCTTATCCGGTGTTGTGATCATCACACTGGCTTCTTCTACACCATTTATGCTTTTGATCAACTTTTCGATCTCTGTCTGTGTTGCTTCTTTTTCTAAAACGCTGAACTCGTTGTCCGTCATCCCGAACCCTTTGTTCTCTCCGAAGTAAGAATAATCAATGCTTCCACTTTTCGGTATGCCCTCTGAAGCAAGTTCGACTTTCAGCTGGTCAACTACACCTTGAGGAACAGAGATGACCTTGCCCCCATTAGAAAGCTCGGATGTGATTCCCTTTGAATCAAGGCTTTCTTTAATTTGACCGGCTTCCTGGGGAGATAGGTCAGAATATAATGGGACTAGCTTCGGTTTTGCTATAAACGTAAACAGAAATGCGGCTGCTATAATAACAAATGCGATGGAACTGATCAAAATGATCTTTTGCTTTTTAGGGCGCTCTTTAAAATTCACATAGATTCTGTTCAAAGTGCTCTTCAGTTTTTCAATCATCGTTTCCCCCGATTAACAATCTCCTCAAGGAAATTCTCTTCTTTTTTTATTTTAAAAAAGTGTTTTCTTCCTACCCCTATAAACCAGCCTGACTATCCGAAAAATTTATTGAATGCTATATTTGTGTACGCATTATCTCTTGATAAGCCTCTATGACCTTATTTCTGATTTCCAATGTTGTTTGCAAGGTTAAGCTGGCTTTCTCCGCAGCAATCATGACTTGATGAAGATCGGTAGTCTTGCCGGTTACCAGATTTTCAGTAGCAGTGTTGGATGCCGTCTGTGAGTCATTGACTTTATGGAGCATGTTGTTCAGCATGCCCGCGAATGATTTCTGAGCATCTGCAGGAGTTTGCTTTCCGGCGGAATACGCATTCTTTACCAGGCCTGCTGCTGATGTAACATTGATAGTATTCATATGTATCTCCTATCCTTCTATCTACCTATTTCCAAAGCTTTTAAATACATTCCCTTAGCTGCATTCAATGCCGTCACGTTGGCTTCATAAGACCGTGTAGAACTCACTAGATCTACCATTTCTTTTAAAGGATCCACATTAGGAAGTTTTACATAACCGTTCTTATCCGCATCCGGATGATCAGGCTGATACACCATTTTAAATGGTGTTTGATCATCTACTATACCATCAACCTTTAATCCTCCACCTGTACCTCCTGAGCGGCCGTCCACGGCTGTTTGAAACATCGTTCTGAATGAAGACCCATTCGGTTCTGTGACGACCATTTTCCTCCGGTAAGGCTCCCACTTTCCATTAACCAATTTTCCTCTCGTTGAATCTGCGTTTGCAATGTTGGAGGACACCACATCCATTTTCAGGCGCTGTGCTGTTAGAGCTGAAGCGGAATTGTTTAACGCATCGAACATACCCATCAATTACTTGCCCCCTTTAATAACCATTTGCAGTGAATTGAATTTTCCGTTCAGCCTTTGAACCAGGGCCTGGTTCAAGATCTGGTTCTTCGCCAGATCGGCCATCTCTTTATCTAAATCCACATTGTTCCCGTTGTTGTTCATCATTGTACTGATGTCCCTTGTCACGGCCATGCTTTGGCCTCCAGACGTACTAAATGGAACATGCCTGCTGCTCGTGCGGTAAGCTGTTAAACTTCCATCGAGCTCAGTTTGAAACTCTACCTTCTTTGCTTTGTAGTTTGGCGTATTGATATTTGCCAGATTGTCAGTGATTGTTTTTTGTTTTAACGCTGTGGCATCTAAGCCTCTTTCAAGCATTTGAAAAATAGAACTTGAAAACATTACTATATCCCCTCTTTTTTACTACTAAATTTTAAAAAGAGTACCAAAAGTTACCGATATTCCATATTTTAAGGCATAAAACCAAAAAGTGTCTATGTATTTTTTACCAAAGTGACTTTTTTCGATAAAAAGAACTACTTTATGTCCAGGTCTTTAGACCTAATAAGTTCTTACTAGAAGCCTGATACACAAGGATTTATTGGATCTGAAATGTCTGGGGACCTCTGCACGGTTCGACAATTTCATCCGATACAAAAAACCCATCCTGCTTTTTAGCAGAATGGGCTCCTTGTGTATGACATGATCTTCAGCTTGTTTTAAGTTTTGATAATTCGAGTAAAAATTTATCGTTAAGCACTTTAATGTATGTGCCTTTCATCCCGAGAGAACGGGATTCGATAACACCTGCACTTTCAAGTTTACGAAGAGCATTTACGATAACAGAGCGGGTAATCCCAACACGGTCAGCGATCTTACTTGCGACAAGCAAGCCTTCGTTTCCTTCAAGCTCTTCGAAAATGTGCTCAATTGCTTCTAGTTCACTATATGAGAGTGAACTGATCGCCATTTGAACGACAGCCTTATTTCTAGCTTCTTCTTCAATCTCTTCTGCTTTTTCATGCAGAATCTCCATTCCAACAACAGTGGCTCCATATTCTGCCAGCAACAGATCATCGTCATTGAAAGAATTGGAAAGGCGGGAAAGAATCAGCGTCCCAAGACGCTCTGCTCCACCGATAATGGGAACAATGGTCGTTAATCCAGAAGAGAAGAGTTCTTTGTTCTCGACCGGAAAAGCCGTATATTCACTTGCAATATCCAAGTTAGATGATGTTTCTGTAACATTAAACAAACCTTTTGTGTACTCGGAAGGAAATTGTCGTTCCTCGAGCATTTTTTTCATTCTCTCATTTTCAATTTCTTGTTTCAAAGAAATTCCAAGAAGCTTTCCTCTTCTGCTGACAACAAAAACATTCGCTTCGATAACATCCCTGAGAGTTTCCGCCATTTCTTTAAAATTGACGGGCTTTCCTCCGGATTGTTGCAGCATCGCATTCAGCTTTCTTGTTTTTTCTAATAAATTCATTTTTCATTTCCTCCTACAGGATATACTGGCTTAAATCCTTATTCTTTGCGATTGTCGCAAGTTTTTCTTCTACGTACTCTGGTGTGATCTTTATGGCATTCATTGTTACATCAGGTGCTTCAAAGGACAGATCTTCAAGCAATCGTTCCAGGATGGTATGAAGTCTTCTTGCACCAATATTATCGGTTTCCTGATTCACTTGGAAAGCAATACTTGCAATCTTAGAAATAGCTTCGTCAGAAAATTCAAGATTTATACCTTCTGTTGCAAGCAACGCTTTGTATTGTTTTAAAAGGGCATTATCCGGCTCTATTAAGATCCGGGTAAAATCCTCGACAGACAGCTTTTCAAGTTCTACCCTGATTGGAAAACGGCCCTGCAGCTCAGGTATGAGATCTGAGGGTTTTGCCATATGAAACGCACCTGCTGAGATGAACAGAATATGATCTGTCTTGATGGATCCGTATTTCGTCATGACGGTAGATCCTTCAACGATCGGCAGGATATCACGCTGTACACCTTCTCGGGAAACATCAGCGCTGTTTTGGTTCTTACCTGCAATCTTATCAATCTCATCAATAAATATAATACCTGTTTGTTCGGTTTTGTAAACCGCATCACTTGTGACTTCATCCATGTCGATCAGCTTGGCAGCTTCATCCTGCGTGAGCACTTTTCTGGCCTCGGAGACCGCCAGTTTGCGTTTTTTCTTTTTCTTGGGGACGATGCCTCCAAGCATATCTTGCATGTTAATGCCGAGCTGATCAAGTCCTGCGCCTTGAAACATATCCATCATGGAATGGTTCTGTTCTTCCACTTCAACGGTTACAAGATGGTTCTCAAGCTCTCCAAGAGCGAGTTTATGGGCCATCTGCCTGCGCTGCTGGCTGATCGATGCATCATCTTCTTTGTCGCTTGGAGCTTGGGCATTATTGCTGTTGTTAGAACCAAAAAACATTTCGAGCGGATTTTTATAGGATGATTCTTTTTGTTTTCCAGGAACCAATAGTTCAACAAGCCGTTTATTGGCGTTCTCTTCCGCTTTATCTTTTACATCATGCATTTTTTGTTCTTTAACAAGACGGATCGATGTCTCCACAAGGTCCCGGACCATGGATTCAACGTCCCGGCCGACATAACCTACTTCTGTAAACTTGGTAGCTTCCACTTTAATAAAAGGGGCGTTCACTAGCTTCGCCAGCCTTCGTGCAATTTCGGTTTTTCCGACACCGGTCGGCCCGATCATCAGAATGTTTTTAGGAGAGATCTCGTCTCTAAGCTTTTCATCGAGTAATCCTCTTCGATACCTGTTCCTTAAAGCAACAGCTACCGCTTTTTTCGCGTCTTTTTGGCCGATGATATACTGATCAAGCTTCTCAACAATCTGCCTTGGAGTTAAATGTGTGTTCATCTCTTCCCACGCTCCTTCTACAGCTCTTCCAAAATAATTTGGTCGTTTGTATAAACACAGATTTCACCGGCAATTTCCAAAGCCGCTCTTGCGATTTCGGCAGCTGACAGATGAGGAGCATTTCTTTTCAAAGCCCTTCCCGCAGCAAGCGCATAGTTGCCGCCGGATCCGATCGAAAGAATGCCATCATCCGGTTCAATGACCTCCCCGGTTCCAGAAATGAGCAGGAGACTTTCTTTGTTCATGACGATCAGCATGGCTTCAAGCTTCCTCAGCACCTGGTCGGTACGCCATTCTTTAGCGAGTTCGACACTGGCGCGTGCGAGGTTACCACTGTATTCCTCCAGTTTGGCTTCGAATTTTTCATACAGCGTAAAAGCATCCGCAACTGAACCTGCAAATCCGGCGAGTACTTTTCCACCGAAGAGTCTTCTAACCTTCTTGGCAGAATGTTTCATGACTACGGCATTGCCAAAGGTAACCTGGCCATCGCCTGACATCGCAAACTGTCCATTATGGTGAACGGCAAAAATAGTCGTTGCATGGAATGTATGGGTCATTAAAAAATCCCTCCTTACTTTCATTTATGCACGAGGATGAGCGTTATTATAAATTTTTTTCAAATGTTCTTTTGTGACATGAGTATAGATCTGTGTAGACGAAAGATGAGAGTGTCCGAGCAATTCCTGCACGGCCCTCAGATCAGCGCCTTCGTTTAATAAATGGGTCGCAAACGTGTGGCGCAGGACGTGAGGGCTGATATGTACGGTTAACGTCGTTTGCTGAATCATGCTGTTTAATACATTTCTGACGGAACGTGCAGAAAGAGAACCTCCTTTATAGTTAAGGAATAGTGTTTTTACAGGCTGGCCGGCTTTCTCTGCAAGCTGTTTTCTTCCATCTTCAATATAACGAGTCAATGCTTCTATCGCATAGCTGCCCAGAGGCACATACCTTTCTTTTTTACCTTTTCCTTTAATGAGCACCGTTTCTATGTAAAAATCGATGTCATCGAGCTGGATCTGGCAGCATTCACTCACCCTGATCCCTGTCCCGTAAAGAAGCTCCAAGATGGCCTGGTTTCTCTGACCCAGCGGATCAGACAGGTCACTGACATGAAAAAGCTGTGCCAGTTCTTCCTCATAGATAAAATGGGGAATGCTCTGGCCTTTTTTGGGCAGAGATGCGGCAGCAAACGGATTATGTTCAACAATCTTTTCCCGGTTAAGAAAACGATAAAAGCTGCGGAGAGACGAAATTTTTTTGGCGACCGTCCTTCTGGAATAGGACTGCTCGTGAAGCCACGTCAAATAATGTCTCACCAAAAGATAAGAAACAGCAGCGAATCCTTCGATTGCTTGCTGTTTCATAAACGTCTTGAAGTGTAAGATCGCTTTTTCGTAATTTTCCGTTGTATGATGTGAACTATTTTTTTCTATTTGCAAATACTCGATAAACATCTTCAAATAGCGGTCATTTAAATCCACTTATCACACCTCACAAAGCCCCTAAATCGTATCACAGATTAGGGGCAATGACAAGTAAGTTCACAATTTTGTTATAAAATTCTGAATTGTTTCCAGCGCTCGATCAGCCAATGCTTCATAACGCTCTTTCTTGTTTCTAATGCGGGTTTCAAGAGCAGGAAGCAACCCGAAGTTCGCATTCATCGGCTGGAAGTTCTTCGCATTAGCCGTCGTAATGTAGTGGGCCATGCTGCCGATTGCTGTTTCCTGAGGGAACTCCAGAAGCTCTTTTTCTTCCATAAGCCTTGCCGCATTGATTCCGGCGATCAGTCCCGAAGCTGCGCTTTCCACATAGCCTTCAACACCTGTCATCTGGCCCGCGAAGAAAAGATCCTGTCTGTCTTTAAACTGATAGGTCTTCTCTAAAAGATTCGGGGAGTTAATAAATGTGTTTCTGTGCATCACACCATAGCGGACGATCTCCGCTTTTTCAAGCCCGGGAATCAGCTGAATGACTTCCTTCTGCGGACCCCATTTCAGATGCGTTTGAAAACCTACTATATTATAGAGAGTTCCTGCGCTATTATCCTGTCTTAGCTGAACGACTGCATATGGCTGTTTGCCGGTTTTTGGATCCTCAAGCCCTACTGGCTTAAGCGGGCCGAACAGCATCGTTTTCTTGCCTCTGGAGCCCATGACTTCGATCGGCATGCAGCCTTCGAAGAAAATCTCCTTTTCAAACTCTTTTAAAGGCACCGTTTCAGCAGAGATCAACGCTTCATAGAAACGGTCAAATTCCTCTTCTGTCATCGGGCAGTTTAAATAAGCAGCCTCACCTTTATCATAGCGGGATTTTAAATAGACTTTGTCCATATCGATGCTCTCTACATCGATGATCGGTGCTGCCGCATCATAAAAATACAAATAATCCTCGGATGTCAGTGTTCTTAATGACTCTGATAGTTCCTTTGATGTGAGCGGGCCTGTAGCGATCACAGTCGGCCCTTCAGGAATTGACGTTACTTCCTCTTCAAAAACCGTAACGTTCGGATGGTTCTTAACCCGATCTGTAACCATCGCAGCAAATTCGTGGCGGTCGACGGCAAGGGCCCCTCCAGCCGGCACCGAACAATCATCCGCTGAAGCAATGATCACCGAATCCAGCTTTCTCATCTCTTCTTTCAGCACACCAACCGCATTGGTCAATGTATTGGAGCGAAGAGAGTTGCTGCAGACAAGCTCTGCAAACTTATCTGTATGGTGAGCTGGCGTCTGTTTCTTTGGCCTCATCTCATATAAGTGGACTTTAATTCCTCTTTTGGCGAGCTGCCAGGCTGCTTCACTTCCCGCTAGCCCGGCGCCGATTACATTTACAAAATCGTTCATTCTGTGAAAAACTCCCCTTTAACCTTGCTCCTCAGTGTAATCACAAGAGATACACTGTACAACTTTTCCTTTTTTCGTCTTCTTTTCAACAAGAATTTTACTGCATTTCGGGCATGTTCGGCCGACAGGTTTATCCCATGAAACAAATTCACACTCTGGATACCTGCTGCAGCCGTAAAAGATTCTCCGCTTTTTGCTCTTACGTTCGACGATTGTTCCTTCATGGCATTCAGGGCATTCAACACCCGTGTCTTTTACAATTGGTTTTGTGTTCCGGCATTCCGGAAAATTGGAACAGGCCATAAACTTGCCATAGCGCCCCATCTTAAAGACCATTTCGTGCCCGCACAATTCACAGTTCTCACCGGCAGGTTCATCTTTGATCTCGACTTCCTTCATTTCCTCTTCTGCGACAACCAGCTGTTTTTCAAAGCTTTTATAAAACTCATCAATAACTTCGTTCCAATGCTTGTCGCCGTCTTCGATTTCATCGAGATCCGTTTCCATCTGAGCAGTGAATTCTACGTTAAACACTTCTGAAAAGAATTCAAGTGTCAGTTCAAGAACGACTTCTCCCAGCTCGGTCGGCTGAAACTTCTTGTCATCGAGCATAACGTAGCCTCGCTTTTGGATCGTATCCAATGTCGGGGCATACGTTGAAGGGCGTCCAATACCGAGTTCTTCCATTGTTCTGACGAGCCTTGCCTCACTGTACCTTGGAGGCGGCTGTGTAAAGTGCTGAGTCGGTTCGATTTCTTGTTTTTCGGCCGTCTTGCCTTCTTCAAGATTCGGGAGTAAACGGTCTTCATCTTTCTTGCCGTCATCGTTTCCTTCAATATATACCTTCATGAATCCAGGAAATTTCACTTTTGAACCATTGGCACGGAAAATTACTCCCTGATTCTCGAGATCAACAGTCATGGTGTCCAAAACAGCTGAAGACATCTGGCTCGCAATAAAACGCTCCCAAATTAATCGGTATAACCGGAGCTGGTCACGGCTCAAATACTCTTTTAATTCTTTAGGATGTTTGGAAGCAGAAGATGGTCTGATCGCTTCATGGGCATCCTGTGCATTTTTGCCCTGTTTTTTCTCTGCGCGATTACCTTGGTCCGCATACTCCTGACCATATTCTTCTGTAATGAAAGTTTTCGCTTCCTCTTTTGCAAGATCTGAGATCCGGGTGGAATCCGTTCTCATATACGTGATTAGACCGACCGTGCCTTCTTTTCCGAGGTCGATTCCCTCATAAAGCTGCTGTGCAAGCATCATCGTTTTCTTCGCTCTGAAGTTCAGCTTTCTTGCTGCTTCCTGCTGCAATGAAGAAGTAATGAAAGGCGGTGCAGGATTACGTTTTCTCTCCTTCTTCTGAACCGAAGCGATTGAAAAGGTATTTCCTTTTAGCTTGCTTAAGACTTCCTTGACTTCCTCTTCATTCGATAACTCTTTCTTCTTGCCGTTGATACCATAAAAATTGGCTTCAAACTCTTCTTTGCCATAGGAGAAAGCGGCTTTAATCTTCCAGTATTCTTCAGGAATAAAAGCCTTGATTTCTTTTTCTCTCTCCACGATCAAACGAAGAGCTACGGTCTGTACCCTTCCGGCACTGAGGCCTTTTTTCACTTTCTTCCATAATAAAGGGCTGATCTTATAGCCTACGAGACGGTCGAGTATACGGCGAGCCTGCTGGGCATCAACGAGATCCATGTTTATCTTTCTCGGCCGTTTAAACGAGTCTTTAATAGCATTCTTTGTAATCTCATTAAAAACAACCCGGCATTCAGAATCCAGATCAATATCCAGGCTGTGGGCAAGGTGCCAGGCGATCGCTTCGCCTTCTCTGTCGGGGTCAGATGCGAGAAAAATCTTTTTTACTTTTTTGGCCGCTGTCTTCAACTCTTTTAAAACAGGCCCTTTTCCCCTGATTGTTATATATTTTGGATTATAATTCTCACTAATTTCTACTCCCATTTGGCTTCGGGGCAGATCTCTAACATGGCCCATCGACGCCTTAACGATATATTTGCTTCCCAAATACTTCTTTATCGTTTTTGCTTTGGCGGGAGATTCAACGATTACTAAATACTCTTCCATTTTCAGTGCATCCCCCTTTAAGGGTTTAATCAAATCTTCCCTATTATTAAATAGACTCTCATCATTTGTCAAACGGTTTTCAATTATTGCCAATCGAATAAAGAGAAATAACAGGGACTAATACTTCATTCTGACCTAATATATCAAACTTAATTCACTTAAAATATCCTCAGCTTCCATTACAAGCTTGGCTCCCTGCTGAATCAGGCGGTTAGTGCCTGATGCACATTCATCCAATATGGACCCTGGAACAGCAAATACTTCCCTTCCCTGTTCCATTGCTTGATCTGCTGTAATAAGAGAACCGCTTCTTTCCCGCGCTTCCACAACGAGAGTACCACGGGTTAATCCGCTGATGATTCTGTTCCTTTGCGGAAACTGCCATTTTCTTGGCGGCAGATCATACGGATACTCAGACAAGAGAAGGCCTTTTTTTGTAATCCGGTGTGCCAATGCAGTGTTGGCCGTGGGGTAAATACGGCCAATTCCTGACCCGAGTACTGCAATCGTACTGCCTGACTGCTTTAAAGTCAATTCATGGGCATGGGTATCGATCCCTGCAGCAAGCCCGCTGACCGTTACCCAGCCTTTTTCCAGCAGGGGCATAAGCACTTTATTCAGGCTTTTTAATCCGCCCTCGGTGGGATTCCTGGTTCCTACTACACTAATAGCGAGAGGAGCTGACAGCGCCTCTGTGTTCCCTTTGCTGTACAACACCCAGGGCGAATCAAAAATATGGCGGAGAGGAACAGGGTAATGACTATCAAAATATGTATGTATTTTTATATTATGCTTTCGGTATGTTTGTTCGATGGAGCGGTAAGACAGCTTCCGGATATCTTCTAAAAAATCATTGCTGTTCTGATGACTCATACGGAACCGTTCTATAAGCTCTTTCTTGCTCAATTGAAAAACAGCTTTTAACTCCGGGTCAAATGCTAAGAATGACTGGATGGCTTTCCACCCTGCTCCGCGGCAATGATGAAGAAGAATTAACCGTTCTCTGTCCATAGTCTCCTCCAATAAAACCAAAATTTTTTTAAAAAAAGCTCCCAAAAACGGGAGCTTTATGCTTATACATTCGCTTTATGAGTTGTGCAGCGGTCAAGAAGCCCTTTTTCCTTAAGTGCAGAAACAAGTGTTTCTCCCATAACTGAAGGAGTTTCAGCGACTTTAATTCCGCATTCCTGCATGGTTTTGATTTTTTCGGCAGCTGTACCTTTACCGCCGGAAATGATCGCACCGGCATGGCCCATACGTTTTCCTGGAGGCGCTGTTTGACCGCCGATGAAACCGACAACAGGTTTTTTCATGTTGGCTTTTACCCATTCAGCAGCTTCTTCTTCAGCTGTTCCGCCGATTTCACCGATCATGATGACAGCATAAGTATCTTCATCTTCATTAAATGCTTTTAGCACATCAATGAAATCTGTTCCATTTACCGGGTCTCCGCCGATTCCTACTGCTGTAGATTGGCCGATTCCGCGCTGTGTAAGCTGGTGAACCGCCTCATAAGTCAATGTTCCGGAACGGGATACAACCCCAACGTGCCCTTTTGTATGAATGTACCCAGGCATGATACCGATCTTGCACTCATCTGGCGTGATAACACCCGGGCAGTTAGGACCGACAAGACGAGTTTTCTTGCCTTCCATGTAACGTTTTACGTTAACCATGTCCATAACCGGAATACCTTCTGTAATACAGATAGCAAGATCAAGTTCTGCGTCAACTGCTTCCACGATGGAATCAGCGGCAAATGCAGGCGGAACATAAATGACAGAAGCCGTAGCACCTGTTGCTTTAACCGCTTCTTCAACTGTATTGAAAACAGGAAGGCCTTCTACTTCCGTACCGCCTTTACCCGGTGTAACACCGCCGACAATTTTCGTTCCATATTCAAGCATCTGCTGTGTGTGGAACAGGCCTACAGATCCTGTAATCCCTTGCACGATGACCTTTGTGTCTTTATTAATAAAAATACTCATCTATTTTCTCCACCCTTCTACCTTATTTCGGGGAATTTATTTTACTAAAGAAACGATTTTCTCAGCACCGTCTGCCATGGAATCTGCAGAAGTAATGTTCAATCCAGATTCATTAAGGATTTTCTTGCCAAGCTCTACGTTCGTACCTTCTAAACGGACAACCAGCGGCATGTTTAACCCTACTTGTTTTGTAGCTTCAACTACTCCGTTAGCGATAACGTCACATTTCATAATTCCGCCGAAAATGTTAACGAAAATCCCTTTAACTTTTTCATCAGAAAGGATAATTTTAAATGCTTCTGTTACTTTTTCAGCAGTTGCACCGCCGCCTACATCAAGGAAGTTGGCAGGGTCTCCGCTGTAGTGTTTGATGATGTCCATCGTTGCCATAGCAAGACCAGCGCCATTAACCATACATCCGATGTTTCCATCAAGGGAGATGTAGCTCAAGTCATATTTGGAAGCTTCGATCTCTTTTGCATCTTCTTCTTCAAGATCGCGGTACTCAAGAATGTCCTTTTGGCGGTAAAGCGCATTTGAATCAAAGTTTAACTTCGCATCAAGTGCCATTACGTTGCCGTCACCTGTTACAACAAGCGGGTTGATTTCTGCGATAGAGCAGTCTTTTTCAACGAAAGCTTTATAAAGTCCCATCATGAACTTTGCCGCTTTGTTCACAAGCTCTTTCGGGATGTTAATGTTGAATGCTAAGCGGCGAGCTTGGAATGCTTGAAGCCCGATCGCTGGGTCGATGACTTCTTTGAAGATTTTCTCAGGCGTCTTTTCAGCCACCTCTTCAATTTCAGTACCGCCTTCTTCAGATCCCATCATGACAACGCTTGATGTTGCGCGGTCAAGCACGAGGCCGATGTAATATTCTTTCTTGATGTCGCAGCCTTCTTCGATAAGCAAGCGTTTAACTTCTTTGCCTTCAGGGCCTGTTTGATGAGTGACAAGCACTTTCCCCAAAATTTCATCCGCATATGTACGAACTTCATCAAGGTTTTTAGCCACTTTAACACCGCCGGCCTTTCCTCGTCCGCCAGCGTGGATTTGAGCTTTAACAACAGTAACAGCGCTTCCTAATTCTTTTGCAGCTTCAACTGCTTCTTCTACGGAATACGCTACTTTACCGTTAGGAACAGCCACACCGTACTTTCTTAGTACCTCTTTACCTTGATACTCGTGGATATTCATTCTCCATCCTCCTATCATGTTCAAAACTAAACTACCGATACCATTTTATATAATAGAAGCCGAACTGTCTACCATTCTACAGAATTATTGCAAACGCATTCACCTAATTTCGACATTTTTACATATTAAAAACTACACAATATGTAATAAAATAGGAGATATATCGCCTCATACTGCTTCTAAATGAAAAACAAAAAGCAGGTTATTCATCCCTGCTTTTTGTTTCTTTCCTGCCGTTCGATTTTTCTTTTTTTCTGTCTGGCTTTTTATCCGTAAAATCCCGTTCTGCAGCCGGACGGTAGATCCCGAATTCTTCGCCGATCTCTTCCCTGTACTGATTGAGCATCGAGTCGGCACCAGGAACAAGCAGTTTTCTTCTTGGCATGATGGACGCCTCCTTTTTTAGTATAGGATGCCCAATCACACTAAAAATATCGTCTCCTGTCAATGCTGTCCCTGATCCACTTGGTAGATGAACGCAAATACTTCTGCGACCACTTCATAGAGTTCTTGTGGGATTTTTTCATTGATCTCCAGCTGTGAAAGAAGTGCCACAAGGGAGGGATCCTTCTGGATGGGAATATTGTTTTCCTGGGCCACCGATAAAATTTTTTCTGCTGTTTTTCCCGTTCCTTTTGCTGTCAGCTTGGGCGCCGCCATATTCTCATGATAGGAAAGGGCAGCGGCACGAGGTAGTGTTTTCTCTTTATTCATATTCGCAAATCAACTCCATTCATAGGCTCAGGAGCGCTTTTAGCCAGTGCTGGCCGCTCCTTGCCTCCGCCCATTATCATAACCCCTGATAAGTGGTAATCGATTTGTTTGAGAGACTCCCGAAGCATCTCGATACGGTCCTGAGGTATCTTGTTGGCTTTCTCCTGGCCGTTCCAGATCTGCAAGGAGAGGATGCGGTTCTGAATCGTTACTCCTACTGTTGTTTCTTTCATATTTTCAAGCTGTAAAATAAAGAGAATTCGGCAAAAATCACTGTCGATTTCACCAGTTTCTGTTTTTTTTCCTTCCCATCTCACGGTAAGGTCAGCCGCCTGTATGCCTAACATCATCGGAAGCTGAAGCAGGACTTGTTGAACGTTCTCCTGGCTTTGGAGCATGTTCAGCTGAAGCCCGGTTATCTTATGCAGTACCTTTTCAGCCTGTGTTCCGAACGCTGCTGTCATCGTCTCGTTACTCTCAAGTACTTGAAGAAGGAGTGACTTTACACTTTTGTTCGCTGCTTCTTCCTGAGACTGTAAGGATTGCAACCTTGCTTCATGAAACAGGCCAAGATTGTCAACCTGCTTCTTAATGGCTGCCGGCAGCCTGTCTTTGCTGTGGTCGGATAAAAGTAAGGATTGAACGAAAGCACGATCTTCTTCAGGAAGTTCAGGCAGAAGCTTCAAAAGCTGGGTCATCGCTTGTTCCCGGCTTACACCCTGCTTTGAGAAAAATTTCTCCATATCAACGTTGGCTGCTGTTCCGTTTCCTTTTGACGTGCTGCCGGCTTTGATTTCCTCCAATGTCCTGGCAGGATCCAGCCACCCGGCTTTTTTTAGTATATATTCTAGCTGCCCGGCTGTTTTTGGCTGTTTTTCGCTTACTAAGGCATTGAGAATCGCTGCTGCCGGCTCTTCCAGTGATACAGCCACAGAACTTTTTAATACACCGTTTAACGCTTGCTTCAGCTCGTTTAACAGTCCGGCAGGTTGGTGATTATCGATCGTATTCAGGAGCCTCAACAGTTCTGTCCGCAGCGGGCCTGTTTTTTCATAAGCTTCCATGACCCTGAACGTACCTTCTGTCAATGGAATATCTCGCTTCATCATCTGGCGAAGAATTTCTGCTGTTTTCGGTTCATTGTTCTGTGAAATTCGAAACAAATCCGCAACTGTTGCCAGCTGTTCTTTTGTAGCAGGCAGTTTGGAAGTCAGCAAAAACTGAGCGGCCATTCTTGCTGCAGGATCTTTAGGAGATCCGAGATGTGCTGCCACAAATTCTGCAGAATTCATTTTACCGCCTTTTATGGCTTCCAGTTTCTTTAACGCCAGGGGTTCGGTTTGACTGACTCCAAACCAATAGCTTTCTCCTGCTTGAAGGGCGGTTTCCAGCAATGCTGTCCTAACCTCTCCCTGCAGAGACAATTTCGCCACGTTTCCTGGCAATATTTGCAATACCTTTGCTGCCGTCAGCTGTCCTTGCACCAATGCGGATCTGTTCTTGAAGGTTCCAAGCAGGGAAAGGAGCTCCCCGTTTTCTACTCTCATAAACTGCTCCTCCTTAAGCTTAAAGCAGTGAACCTTGCTGTACAGGAGAAAAGGATCGGCGGTGTTCCTCAACTGGACCGAATCTTTCCAATGCTTCAAGGTGCTCCTTCGTGCCATAGCCCATGTTTTTATTAAAATGATATTGAGGGTGGTTCCTGTGCAGCTTCTTCATATACCGGTCTCTAGTCACCTTTGCAATGATGGAAGCGGCCGCAATAGAAACACTTTTTGCGTCCCCTTTGATGATTTTGGACTGGGTAACAGCAAGGGGAAGTTCCATCGCATCAATCAGCAGATGATCAGGCTGCTCCTTCATAACTCCGACTGCTTTTACCATCGCTTTCTTGGAAGCTTGATAGATATTAATTTCATCAATTTCCTGTGCGGTCACCAGACCGATGCCGATCGAAACCGCGTTTTTCATGATTTCTCCAAATAATTCTTCACGCCGCGATTCACTGAGCATTTTTGAATCATTCAATCCTGGTATGTATGTGCCTGGTTTTAAAATGGCTGCAGCTGCAATCACAGGGCCTGCAAGAGGGCCTCTTCCCACTTCATCAACCCCTGCGATTACATGCTTTCCTTTACTGGTCCACTCCTTCTCAAACACCATCATCTGTTCATAGCGATCCTTGAGCAGCCGGGCAGATTCCAGTGCTTTTTCATGTCTCAAAATGATTTTCTTAACTCCGGAACGTTCATCACTCTGAAGTTCATCTATAAAAGCATCAAGCTCATTTTTTTCTTCTTTAAGCGCATGGATTCTTTCTTCAATTTCCTTGATCGTAAGTTTCATCGTCAACCTTCGCTTTCTATGTATATCGGCCATCATGAATTAATCATTTAGCAGTTCAGGTTTATTATAAAGAAAATAGGCACGCTTGTGCGTGCCTACTGGATAAAATCTTTTGGTCTTTCATACGACAATCTGCCTAATTTTTCAGAACGGATGTCGCGCAGCACTATTTCTGCTGTCTTCTCATAATCGATATAGCCGCCGCTCATCAAACAACCGCGTTTTTTTCCAATCTCATCAAAAAGGACGATCGGGTCTTCTGGAATTGACTCAAGATTGTATCGTTCCTGCAGCCGGGCAGGATAGTGAACCTTAAAATACTTAAGCGCAAACAGAACAATCTCCGAAAAATCAAGAAGTGTTTCTTTGATGGCTCCTGTTACAGCCAGCTTCAGCCCAATGGATGGATCCTCAAATTTCGGCCAAAGAATACCCGGTGTATCGAGTAATTCCAGTGCTGAACCCACTTTAATCCATTGCTGTTTTTTGGTGACACCCGGTTTATCACCGGTGACCGCAATGTTTTTTCCTGCCATCCGGTTGATGAGCGTGGATTTTCCAACATTGGGAATTCCAAGGATCAACGCTCGGACAGCTCTTGGCTTAACGATGCCTTTGGCTCTCATCTTATCGAATTTTTCCTTGACCAGTTCTTTTGCTTTTGCCTCAATACGATTAATGCCCTGGCCCGTTTTAGAATTAATCACAAGAACAGGGAGGCCTTTCTGCTCGAAATAGTCCGACCAAAGTTTTGTAACCTCCGGATCCGCCATATCCGCCTTGTTTAATAACAGCAGCCGCGGCTTTCCGGCTGTAATCTCGTCAATCATCGGATTGCGGGAGGCAAGGGGCACTCTCGCATCTACCAATTCAAAAACAACATCGATCAGTTTAAGTTTTTCTGTAATTTCTCGCCTGGCTTTTGCCATATGGCCAGGAAACCATTGGATGGTCATTCCTTCACCTACTTTACTACACCTATATCATTAATCGGCCAGAACTTCACGCTGGCTTTGCCGATAATATCATCCATGTCTACAGTGCCGATATTCCGGCTGTCACTGCTGTGCCTTCTGTTATCTCCTAGCACAAAAACTTTCCCCTTGGGAACAGTCTGTTTTCCTGTCACTTCATACAGAGTGAAATCATAGGTTAAGTTTCCATCTTTCGTCTGTTTCTTATACGGATCCAAATATTTTTCCTTTAGTGGTTTGCCGTTTACATACAGAGTATCGTTTTTGTATTCAATCTTGTCGCCTGGAAGGCCGATGACCCGTTTAATGTAATCCTTCGTTTCTGTCGCCTTGAACACGACGATATCAAATCGTTCCGGTTTATCCATTTTATTAACAACAAGCCGATCCCTGTTGTGCAAGGTAGGCATCATGGACTCGCCATCAACCACGATCGGAGCGAATAAAAAGTAACGAATTGCTCCGGCGAGAATCAAGGCCACTGCCAATGCTTTTAACCATTCCCAAGATTCTTTTTTCTGACGTGCCATACTTCATCCTCACATTCAACTTAATTTTTTTCACATTATTTTAAATATGTAAAAAGGAGCTTGAGATGAGTCAAGCTCCTTTTGTGTGTAATTAGCGAATCTCTTTAATACGCGCTGCTTTACCGCGAAGTGCACGCAAGTAGTAAAGCTTAGCACGACGAACTTTACCGCGTCGAACGACTTCAAGGTTCGCGATTTTAGGTGAATGTAAAGGGAATACACGCTCTACACCAACACCGTAAGAAATCTTACGAACAGTGAATGTTTCGCTTATTCCAGTTCCGCGCTTTTTGATTACAACGCCTTCGAAAAGCTGGATACGTTCGCGAGTTCCCTCGACAACTTTAACGTGAACACGAACAGTATCACCAGAACGGAACTTAGGTAGATCCGATTTTAGTTGCTCTTTAGCAAGCTCTGCAATAATCTGTTGCATAGTTATTGCCTCCTTCCGACAGATGTTCTTGCCTCGTTTTCTTCAGCAGCGGAACACCTTAATACTGGCCTAAGCCACGAGATTTATCTTACCATAGGAGAGAGACAGAGGCAAGTAGTTCCATAAAATTTAGTCCTCTTTTTTAACCTCTTCAAGCCATTTTTTCTCTTGAGGGGTTAAGTCCATTCCTTCTAACAGATCAGGCCTTCTTCTCCAAGTGCGTCTTAACGACTCTTTAGCACGCCATTCTTCAATGTTTTTATGATTCCCTGACAATAGGACCTCTGGCACCTTCATCCCCCTGAAATCTGCGGGTCTCGTATATTGGGGATGCTCGAGCATTCCGCTGCTGAACGAGTCCTTTACCGGTGACTCTTCATTGCCGAGAGCACCAGGGAGAAGCCTCGTCACACTATCGATAACGACCATCGCGCCGAGTTCACCGCCAGTGAGAACAAAATCGCCGATCGAGATCTCATCTGTCACTAAATTTTCCCGGATGCGTTCATCATATCCTTCATAGTGTCCGCAGACAAAAATCAAGTGCGATTCTTTCGAAAGCTCCTCCGCTTTTCGCTGGCTGTAGCGCTCCCCCTGCGGACAGAGAAGGATGACCCTCGGCTGCTTAGTATCATTCTCCCGCTTCAAGGCTTCTACAGCGTCAAACAGAGGCTGGGGTGTCAGGACCATGCCTGCTCCGCCGCCATAGGGGTAATCATCAACACGCCGGTGTTTGTTTTCTGTATACTCTCTAAAATCGGTCACATGAAACTGGACGAGACCCTTTTCCTGTGACTTTTTGAGGATAGATGAACCGAATACACCGGTAAACATCTCAGGAAACAGCGATAAGACATCAATCTTCATGTTAAATCAGACCATCCATCAGATGAATCGTGATTTGTTTGTTTTCGATATCCACCTTTTTTACAACTGGAGGAATGTAAGGAACCAGGATATCAGGCCCGAAGTTTTTTCGTTTCACGACCCATACGTCATTTGCTCCCGGAGAGAGAATTTCTTTTACCTTTCCGAGTTCTTCGCCTTCTACCGTTATCACCGTGCAGCCGATGATATCATGATAGAAGAATTCCCCCTCATCAAGTTCAACGGAATCGTCCGCAGGCGTTTTCAGGAGATGACCTTTATACTTTTCAACGTCGTTAATGTTCGGATGTTCTTCAAACTGCAAAAGGTCGAACTGTTTGTGAACCCTGTGCGCGGCTATGACAACCGGTATCAGGCTGCTCCCGTCTTCGAAATCCACATAAAGTGTGTTTCCTATTTTATATCGTTCTTCAGGAAAATCCGTTCGGGAGATCACCCGAACTTCCCCTCGTATACCATGTGTATTAACGATTTTTCCTACGTTTAACCATTTCGGCATATGTATCCACCCTTGTGCCCGTTTCTTATATACAGTGTGGGCTGAATGATTAGAATCTATAATCAAAAATCATTTAAAAGTGCAAAAAAGGGCTGAGGCTGCCCTCATCCCTTTTCAAGCTTAAAGAAGTAACTTTGCCGCCGAATTCAAATCCGGCTATACGATTTCTAGTGAAATACGTTTGTTCTGGCTTGTTCCAGCAGCATTGACAACAGTACGGATCGCTTTCGCCACCCGGCCTTGTTTGCCGATCACCTTGCCCATATCTGAGCTGTGCACGGTTAATTGATAAACAAGCTTTTCGCCATCAGCTACCTCTTTCACGCTGACGTCTTCTGGATGATCAACAAGAGCCTTAACAATCGTCTCGATTAACTCTGTCATCATATCATCACCCATTATTTTTGTAGTTTAGCGTTATGAAACTTTTCCATGATCCCTGCGTTAGAGAAAAGGTTACGTACAGTGTCTGAAGGCTTTGCGCCGTCAAGCATCCATTTAAGAGCCTGCTCTTCGTTGATTTTAACTTCTGCAGGATTAACAACTGGATTGTAAGTGCCAATCTCTTCGATAAAGCGACCATCACGCGGTGCGCGAGAATCTGCTACTACTACCCGATAAAATGGAGCTTTCTTTTGCCCCATGCGTTTTAAACGAATTTTTACTGCCATTGTAAAAATACACCTCCGAAAATTGTTCACACAAATCAATATAATATAATAAATTCCCAGCTTTGTAAACCAGAAAATTCATCCATTTTACATAAACGGAAATTTCATTCCGCCTTTTTTCTTGCCCTTCATCATACCGGACATTTGTTTCATCATCTTCTTCATATCGTCGAACTGCTTGATGAGGCGGTTTACTTCCTGTACGGTCCGTCCGCTCCCTTTCGCAATCCTTTTTCTTCTTGAAGCGTTGATGATCTCCGGCTGTTCTCTTTCGAGTTTGGTCATCGATCGAATGATAGCCTCGACATGGCCAATCTGTTTCTCATCTATGGAGACATTTTTCAAGCCCTTCATCTTGTTCGCGCCCGGCATCATGCTAAGCAGTTCATCAAGAGGGCCGAGGTTTCTGACCTGCCCCATCTGATCAAGGAAATCATCGAAAGTAAAAGACATGTCCCGCATCTTCTTTTGCAGTTCTTTTGCCTTTTCTTCGTCAACGTTAGTCTGTGCTTTTTCAATAAGCGTCAGCACATCACCCATTCCAAGAATCCTGGAGGACATTCTGTCTGGATGGAACGGTTCTAGCGCATCCATCTTTTCTCCCATACCGACAAACTTAATCGGGAGATCTGTCACTGCTTTAATGGAAAGTGCAGCACCGCCGCGAGTATCTCCATCAAGCTTGGTCAGTACGACACCCGTTAATCCAAGCTGCTCATTAAAGCTCTCGGCAACATTAACGGCGTCTTGCCCGGTCATGGCATCAACCACAAGGAAAATTTCATTGGGATTTGCCAGTTCTTTTACCTTTTGAAGCTCATCCATCAGTTCTTCATCAATGTGAAGGCGTCCTGCCGTATCGATGAGAACATAATCATGATGCTCTTCCTTTGCCTTAGCCAGTGCCTGTTTCGTGATCTCAACCGGGCTCACTTTGTCCCCCATTGAGAAAACAGGAAGACTCAGCTGTTTGCCAAGTGTTTCGATTTGCTGAATCGCTGCAGGACGATAGATATCGGCAGCCACCAGAAGAGGATTGCGGTTATGCTTCTTTCGAAGATGATTCGCAAGCTTCCCGGTTGTCGTCGTTTTCCCTGCCCCTTGCAGCCCGACCATCATAATGACGGTTGGCGGCCGGTTGTTGACAGCGATCTTGCTTTGTTCTCCGCCCAATAGAGCAGTGAGCTCTTCGTGAACGACCTTAACAACCTGCTGGCCTGGAGTAAGGCTCTTCAGCACTTCCTGACCTATGGAACGTTCTGTCACTCGCTTGATAAAATCTTTTACTACCCGGAAGTTAACATCGGCTTCCAATAGTGCAAGCCTGACTTCACGCATCATTTCTTTAACATCCGCTTCTGTTACCTTACCCTTGCCCCGGATTTTCTGCAAGGTGTTTTGAAGCCGGTCGGCTAATCCTTCAAATGCCATAGTATTGTCGCCTCCTATTCCATGTTTTCAAGGCGATCAATGATCTCAAGAACTTTATCAGACGAATTTCCGAGCAGTTCTTTTAATCTGGAAAGTAACTGATCGCGTTCCTGAAATTTCGCAAATAAACCGAGTTTTTCCTCGTATTCTTCAAGCATCGCCTCGGTCCGTTTTATATTATCATAAACGGCCTGGCGGCTTACATTATATTGTTCAGCGATTTCTCCAAGGGAAAAGTCATCCAGATAATAAAAAGCCATGTAATTCTTTTGCTTCGGTGTCAGCAAGGACTGATAAAAGTCATAAAGATAATTAATTCTCATCGTCTTATCCAGCATCCCAACACCCCTTGTTAAGTGAAAAGCCTTTACGTTAAATTATAGTACACTGTCGAAGAAACAATGTCAAGATTTTTTCTTGATAGATTAGAAAAGCTGAGATACCTGTTCAGGGACGACGAGCACTAGAGGTCTTTGGCATAAAACGCACTTTGTTTTCTGACGAAGACCGAAGTGATAGAGTCCCTGGGTGTCGAAGCTAGATCAAGAAAAGCTGAGATACCTGTTCAGGGACGACAAGCACTGGAGGTCTTTGGCATAAAACGCACTTTGTTTTCTGACAAAGACCGAAGTGATAGAGTCCCTGGGTGTCGAAGCTAGATCAAGAAAAGCTGAGATACCTGTTCAGGGACGACAAGCATTCTCCGCAAATACTGAGAAGTTGTCCGAAACACTTCCATTCAGCCAACCTCATACAAAAAAAGAAAAAGCGGATTACTCCGCTTTTTCTTCCTCCAATCCAGAAAAGAGTCCGTAGACAAACTGATCAGGATCAAATGCCTGCAGGTCGTCGATTTTTTCACCTAGGCCGACAAATTTCACAGGGATATCAAGTTCGTTCCGGATGCCGAGAACGATTCCGCCCTTGGCTGTACCATCGAGCTTAGTAAGTACAAGACCTGAAACATTTGTCGACTGGCTGAATATCTTCGCCTGGCTCATCGCATTCTGTCCAGTCGTCGCATCAACGACAAGCAATACCTCATGCGGTGCTCCCGGCACTTCCCGTTCGATAACGCGTTTCACTTTTTCAAGCTCATTCATTAAATTAACTTTGTTCTGCAGCCTTCCTGCAGTATCGCACAGCAGAACATCCACGTTTCTGGATTTGGCAGCTTTTACGCTGTCAAAAATAACGGCTGCAGGATCGGATCCTTCCTGATGTTTGATAACATCCACGCCTGCACGCTGCCCCCAGACTTCAAGCTGCTCGATCGCTCCAGCGCGGAATGTGTCCCCGGCAGCAAGCATCACGGTTTTCCCTTGTTGTTTCAGCTGATGAGCAAGTTTTCCGATCGTCGTCGTTTTCCCTACGCCGTTTACACCGACAAAAAGGATGACCGTCATGCCTTCTGTTTGAAGGTTCAGTGAGCCGTCCTGTTCTCCTTTATGGAGCATTCCAGCGAGTGTTTCTGAGATCGCGAATTTCAGTTCTTCTGTTTCCTGGATGTTTCTCGTACGCGCGATGTCCTTTAATTTGTCGATTAGATCCATAACCGTATGGACGCCTACATCGGCACTGATCAAAATTTCTTCCAGTTCCTCGAAAAATTCTTCATCAACTTTTCTGTACCGCTTAACGAGGTCATTGACTTTTGTCGAAAAAGAAGTTCGGGTCTTTTCCAGTCCGCTTTTGAATTTTTCAGATACAGAGTCTGTTTGAGAAGTGAATTTGTCTTTTAGTCGTTTTAAGAAGCTCATAGGTTCCTCCTTCAAATTCATACATGATACATTACTTTGCCCCGACGAGATCCCTTGATTCCTCCAGCTTGACGGAAACAAGTTTGGAAACCCCGGATTCCTGCATCGTAACGCCGTACAGCACGTCCGCTTCCTCCATCGTTCCTTTACGGTGGGTGACGACGATAAACTGAGTTTCATTGCTGAACGTTCGCAAATAGCTCGCATAGCGGCTGACATTGGCATCATCCAGTGCGGCTTCCACCTCATCAAGGATGCAGAAAGGAACAGGACGGACTTTCAAAATGGCAAACAGCAGGGCAATAGCGGTCAGCGCCCGCTCTCCGCCGGACAATAGGGCCAGATGCTGCAGCTTTTTACCTGGAGGCTGAGCAAGGATATCCACGCCGGTCGTCAGCAGGTTTTCCGGATTGGTTAAAGATAAATCTGCCCTTCCTCCGCCAAACAGCTCTTTGAAGATCTGGCCGAAATGTGAGCGGATATTTGTGAACGTCTCCTCGAACCTCTTCTTCATTTCTTCGTCCATCTCATCGATGACTCCATGCAGTGTCTGTTTTGCTTCGACGAGATCCGCTCTTTGTTCTGTCAGGAAATCAAAACGCTGCGATACGCGTTCATACTCTTCGATGGCACCAAGGTTCACCATGCCGAGTTCTTCTATCGCGAGTTTGATTAATTTGACTTTCTTCCTCGCCTCAGCTGCCTCCATGGTCAGCTGGAATTGTTCCTTCGCACCTTCAAAGGAAAGCTCGTATTCTTCCCGAAGATGGGTGAGGCGGTTGTCGAGCTCAACATCGAGCCTGTTGATGCTCACCTCTTCTGTACGGAGGGCATCGTTCAGCTGTTTAAGAATGCGTTTTGATTCTTTCAGTTCACGGTCCCTGCCCTCCACTTGCTGGTACACCGTGAGTCTTTCCTGTCTGCGCTGAGAGATGAGCTGAAGTACAGAATTCTTGTCTTGCCTTTTTTTGGCGATGTGTCCATCAAGTATTTCTTCACCTGATGAATTGCTGTTCATCTCTTCTTCCAGCATCCAAAAATCCTGCTCAGTCTCTTTAAGCTGATCGTTCACTTCTCGGAGTTCCATCTGGATCCTCTCCAGTTTCTCTTCCTGGTTCGCCGTTTGCTGGTCTTTTTCTGCAATCTTGATTTTTAAAGCGGTGGCTGACTGCTGAATCTCTTCTTTCGAGGTTTGCTGGTCTTTCTTACGGGCATCCAGCTGTTCGATCTGATCCTCGAGCGATTTCGCGTCTTTCACATTTCTCTCTAATGAAATCTGAAGTTCTTTAATCCTTTCAGCGATCGTGCTTTGTTCCGAATGATAGCTATTCTTCTCCCGGTCATACAGAGAGAGGCGGTCATTCAGGTTTTTCTCTTCGATCTCAATTTCGCGCAGTCTGCTTTTTACAGACTGCTCCTTTAGCCTGCTGTTCTCTCCTTCTTCACGGAAGGATTCGAGCTGAGATCTCAACTCTGTAATCGCTGTTTTTGAGTCCTTTACCTGCTCTTCGATGACAGCTGTCTGCTGTTCCATTTTCTCCAGTTTTCCAGTGACCGTGTCCAGTTCCCGCTGTCTTCCAAGGAGCGAGGAATTCTTTTGTTTGACGCTTCCTCCCGTCATGGAGCCGCCAGCACTGACTACATCTCCTTCAAGGGTAACAATCCGATACCTGTAACGGAGGGTTTTGGCGATCTCGTTCGCTCCCTCGATAGTTTTAGTGATCACGATGTTGCCAAGCAGGTTGGCGATGATCGTCTTGTATTTGCTGTCTCCAGTTACGAGCTGAGAAGCCACTCCGACATATGCAGAGTGCGAAGCGACCAAACTGATTTCAGACGGTGAGATAAAACGCCCCTTAATGACAGATAGAGGGAGGAACGTAGCTCTCCCGAATCTTTTTTTCTTTAAAAAAGCGATAGCGGCAACGGCATCCTTTTCACTTTGGGTAACAACGTGCTGCATGGATCCGCCGAGAGCCGTTTCGATGGCTGTCTCGATGTCAGCCGGTACGCTGATGAGTTCAGCGACCGCACCTTCAATGCCCTGCAGTACGGTTCCTTTGGCTTTAAGGACTTCTTTTACACCCTGCATAAATCCCTGGTACTCATCCTGCATGGATTCAAGCCATTCTTTTTTTGATTTGAACTGCTGAATGAACTGATAGGCTTGATACAGCTTGCTTTGCATTTCTTCGTTCTCTTTTTCTTTTTGTTCAAGCTGTTGTTTTAATCCGGCATACTGCTTTAAGTGAGACTGAATATTCTCCTCAGCTTCCTTAGCCTTCTCGAGCAATTCTTTTTTATCTGAGGTGACTCTTTCACGTTCAGCTACATATTTCTCGTGTTCTTGATCCAGCCTGCTCGACTTGAACTGCTGCTGGTTCTGCTGATCCGATAAATAACGAATTTCATTCTTAATGGAAGCCTGGCTGTTCAAGTTCTCGAAGTAGTCACTTTTTAAACGTTCCAGCTCTGCTTCAAGATCGAGCTCGATGATAGAAAGACGGTTCTCCTCTTCCTTCAGTTGGCTGCGGAGTGAACGCAGTTCCTTCTTCTGTTCGCCAAAAATCTTGGTCCCTTCTGTAGAAGCAGCCTGGAGCTCCTCGCTTTTTTTCTTCAGTGTCTGAATCTGCTGTTTGAGAGACTCTTTATTCTGATGATAGTTTTTCTTTCGTTCTTTTAAGACTTCGCGTTTCCCTTCAAGCTTTTCAAGCTCTTCGCTCGCGACGAGAAGCGACTGCTGCAGTTCGTCTATGGATTCGTCCAATGCCTGTATGTCGGCTCTGGCTCGTTCGAGTGATGCTTCTTCATTTTTCACTTTCGATAATAGTGCGAAATCTTTATTTTTGAGTTCTTCTACGAGTGTAGATTGTTTTTCCCATTTTTCATGCAGTTCTTCAATTTCAAAAACCGTCAAAGCCACTTCGATCTGCTGAAGTTCTTCTTTTTTCTCAAGAAAATCCTTGGCGATGGAGGCCTGTATTTTTAAAGGCTCAACTTGTCCTTCTAGTTCATAAAGTATATCTTCCACCCGGTTCAGGTTTTCCTGAGTTTCCTGCAATTTTTGCTCTGCTTTTTGTTTACGGGTTTTGTATTTCAGGACCCCGGCTGCCTCTTCAAAGATCTTTCTTCTGTCTTCCGCCTTACTGCTCAAGATCTCTTCGATCTTCCCTTGGCCGATAATCGAATACGCTTCACGGCCAAGACCGGAATCCATGAACAGATCCACGATGTCTTTCAGGCGGCACTGCTGTTTATTCAACAAATATTCACTGTCGCCCGAACGGTACACTCTGCGGGTGACACTGATTTCATTATATTCAAGCGGTATATGCTGATCTTCATTATCAAGCGTTAGCGTTACTTCAGCCACGTTCAGCGGTTTGCGGTTATCGCTTCCAGCGAAGATGATATCTTCCATCTTTGAACCGCGGAGCGATTTGGCCGATTGCTCACCAAGCACCCAGCGGACGGCATCCGAAATGTTGCTTTTACCGCTGCCGTTCGGCCCTACGACCGCAGTCACACCAGGCACAAATTCAATATTGATTCGATCCGCAAAAGACTTAAAACCTACTACATCTAACCGTTTGAGGAACATCTTAATCCCCCTTATGTATTCTTAACTAATTTATTTTACCATAGATCAACTTACAAATAGATTCTTTTATGCTACAATTATGTAATATTGAGGATAGAAAGGGTGCTACTATGAACTTATCCACTCCCAGCCAGGAGAACATAGAGTTTATGATAGAAGGCTTGAAAAAAAAGCTCCAGCTCGTAAACTCAGGTCTGATCCAAGGTGATGATTACACCGTTGACCAATATGATGACATAAAAGAACTTTATGATATGGTAATGAAAATGCCTGGATTCAGTGTACGAGATATGGAAGGCATCGTCTCCGAGCTCGGTTCCCTAAAAAAGAAGTAAGCGTTCATACATAATCATAAGAAAAACACCCTTTTCGCAGGGTGTTTTTTTTATTGTTTCATTATCTTCTCGAGCGCTTCCTGTGCAGCATGCTGCTCTGCTTCTTTTTTAGAACGTCCAAAACCGACTCCGAACGTATCTTCATTTAACTTTACCTCAGATACGAATTCCCGGTTATGCGCCGGCCCTTTTTCCTGAATGATTTTATAATCAATCGTTCCAAGACCTTCTCGCTGAACATATTCCTGAAGCTGGCTCTTAAAATCCATCACATGAGAAAAAGCACCTTCATTAATTCGGGGAAAAACATTCACTTCCAGAAATCCTTTAACGGCTTCGATTCCTTTATCAAGGTACAGTGCACCGATAAAGGCTTCAAACACATCTGCGAGCAATGCCGGCCGTGTGCGTCCGCCGGTGTTTTCTTCGCCTTTGCCCAGCAAAACATAATCCCCAAAATGAAGCTCGTTGGCCAAAATAACGAGAGATGGCTCACAGACAATGGCTGCTCTTAATTTTGTTAACTCTCCTTCGCTCATAGTCGAAAACTTTGAGTAAAGAAATTGAGAAATTGTCAATTCAAGAACTGCATCCCCTAAAAATTCAAGCCGTTCGTTGTCTTCGTAAGGACGTCCCCGATGCTCATTCACATATGATGAATGGGTAAATGCCTGAACCAGTAATTTTTCATTGTCAAAGAAGAGATTAATTCGTTCCTGTAAGGGAGCTACCTTTTGTTTGCGTACCTTTTCATCCATCTGTTTTCTTGCCTGATGCTTAAATCTCTGTCTCGAATGTTTCTTTAAATTTGATGTCTGTTTCTTTGAACCTTTCATCATTGCCTCCTGCAAACACTTAGAGGGTATCGGCATTATTCTTCTGCCAACAGGTTTAAAGTCCCGCACCATCTGTTACGGGACTTTGTTCAGCATAAAATTAGTTGTTGTTGCTGTTTATGTAATTAACAACGTCACCAACCGTTGTAATTTTTTCAGCATCCTCGTCGGAAATTTCCAAATCAAACTCGTCCTCAAGTTCCATAACTAATTCAACAACATCCAAGGAATCAGCACCTAGATCTTCTTTAAAAGAAGCTTCGGTTTTAACCTCAGCAGCGTCTACACCAAGACGATCTACGATAATCTTTGAAACTCTTTCTAATACGTCTGCCATGTGTATTCACCTCCTTTCAATAATATATACCATTTCATAAGAAAAAAAAAGATAGAAAAGATAGAAATGCTTAAGTGGCCTGTTTAGAGACGAAAAATGGCGGAAGTCTCACACAGCAACACGGTCCTTGTGTTGGAGGGGGAGACTGAAGCCTTCGAGTCTCTGGCCACTGAAGCTGGATTCCATAAAAACTGAGAAGCTCTCCTTAGGCTTCCCAGTTTTCGCTATTCTTACATCACCATTCCGCCGTCGACGTGGATCGTCTGTCCAGTAATATAGGAACTGCAGTCGCTTGCTAGGAACGTGACGAGGGAGGAGATGTCTTCCGTGCTCCCAAAACGGGCAAGCGGTATTGCCTTCAGCATCTCACCTTTTACATTTTCTTCAAGAACGTGTGTCATATCCGTATCAATGAATCCTGGAGCCACTGCGTTCACCGTAATATTTCTGCTGGCTAATTCTTTAGCCGTTGATTTTGTCAATCCGATAACACCTGCTTTGGCTGCAACATAATTGGCCTGGCCAGGATTTCCGGTTACACCGACAATGGAGGAGATATTAATGATTCTCCCCTTTCTCTGCTTCATCATCTGGCGGGTTACGGCTTTTGTGCAGAGGAATACACCTTTTAAGTTGGTGTCAAGGACAGCGTCCCACTCGTCCTCTTTCATTCTCATGATCAGGTTGTCTCTCGTGATACCTGCGTTATTCACTAGAATGTCCAGAGCACCAAACTTTTCAATAACTGTTTTAACCATAGCTGATACCGATTCACTATCTGCCACATTTGCTTGTACAGCGATAGCATCCTGGCCCATTGATCTTATCTCATCTACGACTTCCTGCGCCTTCGCTTCACTGCCTGCATAGTTTACGGCCACTTTAGCGCCGTTTTTTGCCAGTTCCAACGCGATGGCCCTTCCGATTCCCCTGGATGCGCCTGTAACAAGAGCTGTTTTTCCTTTTAACATCAGTTTTACTCTCCCTTCAGCTTTTCCGCTGCTGCATTTATGGTTGCTTCATCACTGATGGCGATGACATTTGCCCGGCGATTCACTTTCTTCACGAGGCCTGACAGCACTTTACCTGGTCCGATTTCGATAAAGGTATCTACACCTAAAGCCATTAGTTCATTAATGGTCTCTTCCCATCTGACCGGAGAGTAGATTTGCTTGACGAGCTTTTCTTTTATTTCCCCTGCATCTGTTACCGGTTTTGCAGAGACGTTCGCAAGGACCGGAATTTCTGCATCCTGAATCGTAATCGAGTCAAGAACATCCTGCATTTTCTCAGCTGCCGGTTCCATTAAGGAAGAATGGAAAGGTCCGCTCACTTGCAGTGGGATCACTTTTGCACCGTTTTCTTTCGCAAGGCTTGAAGCGTCTGCAACTCCCTGAGCAGTACCAGAAATAACGATCTGCCCCGGACAGTTAAGATTAGCGACCTGAACAGCATGCCCGTTCTCGGTAACCTTTTCTGTAATGGCTTCAAGTTCCTCCTGTTTCATTCCCAGGATGGCAGACATCGCACCGACTCCTGTCGGCACGGCTTCTTCCATAAAAAGGCCACGCTGTCTGACCGCGTTTACAGCATCTTCAAACGACAGGCTGCCTGCCGCCACAAGAGCTGAATATTCTCCAAGACTGTGCCCGGCTGCATAGTCAGCTTTGATCCCATATTTCTTAAAAACTTCCAAAACAGCAATACTTGCAGTCAGCAGGGCCGGCTGTGTGTTTTCTGTTCGTTTTAAGTCTTCTTCAGGCCCTTCAAAAATGATAGAAGACAAAGAGATACCGAGCTTTTCATCTGCGGTATCAAAGATAGTTCGGGCTTCTACGAAATTTTGTGCCAGTTCTTGCGCCATTCCAACGCTTTGGGAGCCCTGTCCCGGAAAAAGAAAAGCAATTTTACCCATTATTCTTCCCCCTTTTGTTCTTCTCTTTCAAATTCTTTCATCTTTTCAGCTATGATTTGAACAACATTTTTCTCTACCATCGTTCTCGTTTGTCTTACCGCATTAAAAATCGCGTTCTCATCGGAAGAGCCATGGGCTTTTACTACCGGTGCAGCAAGCCCAAATAATCCCGCTCCGCCATACTCTGAATAGTCCAGCTTGTTCTTCAGGCCTTTAAGCCGGGGTTTTAAAATTCCAGCTGCAATCTTGCTGACAGCGGTCGCTGTAAGCTCCTGCTTAAGCATGGAAAACATCGTCAGCGCGGTACCTTCTATCGTTTTCAGCACTACATTTCCAGAAAACCCATCGCAGACGACAACATCAGCTGCTCCGTTCAGGAGGTCCCTCGCTTCAACGTTACCGATAAAGTTCACGGGAGCTTCTTTCAGCAGCTGAAAGGCCGCTTTGCTTAAGGCATTCCCTTTTTCATCCTCCGTGCCGACATTCAAAAGACCGACTCTCGGAGAACTCGTTCCCCTTACTTGCTCTGCATATGTACTTCCCATGATAGCGTACTGCAGCAGATGCTCAGGTTTTGCATCCATATTGGCGCCTACATCCAGGAGCAAAAACCCCTTCCCGTCTACTGTCGGAAGCGTCGGAGATAGAGCCGGACGGTCAATACCGCTGATCCTGCCGACGTTAAACAGACCAGAAGCCATAAGTGCTCCAGTATTCCCTGCTGAGATACAGGCATCCGCCCGCCCCTCTTTTACCTCTTTAGCGGCGAGAACCATGGAAGCGTTCTTTTTCTTCCGCACTGCACGTACAGGTTCATCATCGCTTGCTATTTTTTCTTCCGTGTGAATGACTTCAATGTTTTTTGCAGAAGTCAGATAAGGAGAGATTTTCTTTTCATCTCCAATTAAAATCACTGTAAGATCATCAAAGGCAGAAAGTGCTTTTAAAGCTCCTTTAACCTGAGCTTCCGGAGCATTGTCGCCTCCCATTGCATCGATGGCAATTCTCATGTCTTACTCCCTTCCCTTCCTTCTCCAGTTGAACGGAACATGATGAACTCCCCGGAAAAAACAGCCTCTTTATCTACATAGCTCGTAACTTCCACTGTCGTCCGGTAGCCTTCAATGCTGCTCACCCTTGCCTTGGCAACAACTCGCTCCCCTTCTTTTACTTGCCGGGTAAAACGGATCTTTGCCTTTGAAGTAAGGGCCAGATCATCGTTTATAATGGCTACGGCAAGTGAGTTTGCCTGTGCAAACAGATGATGCCCCCTTGCTATTTTTGTCCGGGAAAACACATGTTCACTCTTTATGTCCAATATGGATATCGCTGCTTCGTCCAGCTGGAGATCAATAATTTCGCCGATTACTTCCTCGAGCGGAAGGGCTTTAACGGTATCCAGCTGCTGCTGTGCAACATTTTTGATCCGTTCCCTTAGTTCCGGGATCGAAAGTTCAAGACGGTCAAGCCTTATGGTCTGGACACTGACAGTGAATATATCCGCCAGTTCTTCATCCGTAATAAATGGCGTCCTTTCAATCGTAGCTTTCAGCAAAGCCTGTCGTTCTTTTTTCGTTCTTTTCATGTATACACCATCCAGATATGCCATTTAAGCATCAGCCTCTATGGATGCACGGTTTTTCGCTTTTTAAGAGCTGGTACTAACAGTAGTATATAATAGCAGCTATATCATTTCAAGAAAGGACCTATTCGTCAGAAGGCAGAACCCTCATCAATCAAGGCGTTCCGATGTTAACACGCCTTCCTTTTCCAAGAAGCTTCTAAGCGGAGCGTAGGCCGCTTCATGAAAAAGCGCTTCTGAATTGACGAGCCGGGAAGCATCGTTCCTCGCCACCTCGAGCACACGGTAGTCATGCACGATATCTGCGATCTTAAAATCTGGAAGCCCGCTCTGTTTGCTGCCGAAGAAGTCCCCCGGGCCTCTAAGTTCAAGGTCTTTTTCCGACAGAACAAAACCATCAGAGGTTTCTGTCATGATCCTCATTCTTTCTTTTCCCTCTTCTGATTTCGGGTCAGCGATTAATATACAATACGACTGATCACTTCCACGGCCGACGCGGCCCCTGAGCTGATGAAGCTGTGACAGGCCAAACCTTTCCGCATCGTAGATCACCATCATCGTGGCGTTCGGTACGTTTACTCCGACTTCTACTACGGTCGTAGATACCAGAACATGGCACTTATTCTCAGCAAATTCTCTCATCACTTCCTCTTTTTCAGAGGAATGGAGCCTTCCATGCATTAAGCCGACCCTGTATTGAAGAAAATAGTGCTGCAGCTGTGCATGTACATCAATCGCATTCTGAACATCCAGCTTGTCTGACTCCTCAATAAGCGGACAAATCACATAGGCCTGTCTCCCTTGATCAAGCTCTTTCTGTACAAAACCTAGAACACGGTCAAGCATGTTATGTTTAGCCCAATAGGTTTCGATGGCTTTTCTGCCGGCTGGCATTTCGTCGATGACAGAAACATCCATGTCTCCAAACACGGAGATTGCAAGCGTTCGCGGAATGGGGGTTGCTGTCATGAACAGCACATCCGGACTTTGTCCTTTTTCGCGAAGCACCCGGCGCTGTTTGACGCCAAAACGATGCTGTTCATCAGTTATGACAAGGCCTAATTGATGAAATACAACCTCATCCTGAATGAGTGCGTGTGTACCAATTAACACATCCACTTCTCCCTCTATAAGCCTTGCTAAAATATCTGCCCGTCTTTTCCCTTTCACAGAACTTGTCAGCAATTCCACCTTAATCTGATGAGGTTCAAGCAGCTGGAGAAGCGAATGGTAGTGCTGTTCCGCCAATATTTCAGTCGGTACCATCAAAGCTCCTTGGCTTCCTGAGGAAAAAGCTGCAAATAGAGCGATGGCTGCAACGACTGTTTTGCCAGATCCGACATCTCCTTGAAGAAGGCGGTTCATCCTGTGGGGAGATGACATGTCCTTTAAAATCTCATGAGTGACCCGCTGCTGGGCATTCGTCAGCGGGAAGGGCAAAGAAGTAACAAACCTGTTGACATCATCCATGCTGAAATGCAGTTTTTCTCCGGCAGACTGTTCACGGTTGATCTTTTTAAACATTTGCATCTTAAGCTGAAAAAGCAGGAATTCCTCATATACCATCCGGCGGCGTGCCTGTTTTAAATGTTCAAAACTCTGCGGAAAGTGCAGGCTGTATAGCGCTTGTTTTCTCGGCCAAAGCTTATAGGACTCCAAACTCTCCTTCGGAAGCACTTCCTCAACCTCCTCACCATATTGGTTGAAGGCGAGTTTGATCAACCGCCTTACTTGCTTCACGCTCATCTCTCCCTTGACCGGATAGATGGGATCGATACTTTCATCTTGCGGCTGCAGTCCAAATTTAATGTCATTAACGGTCAGGGTCATTTTATGAGCATCCCATTTTCCTGTGAGGGTAACCGTCTGTCCAGGTGTCAGCTGCTTTTTTAAATATGGCTGATTAAAAAAGACAGCGGTTATTAAATAACGTCCGATCAGCACCCTGATGCTGAGTTTTGATTTTTTTCTTGGAAAATAACGGAGAGAAGGTTCGCTGTGAACCTTCCCTTCGATTGTTGCCCTCTCTTCATGTTTAACATCGGCCAGATCTTTCAGCTGATGATTGTCATAGCGGAACGGCAAATATTCAAGCAGATCCATCACTGAGACAACCCCAAGCTCTTTCAGTTCTTCTGATTTGCTCTCACCAATCCCATTGATCTCTGTCACTTTTAATTCGTTAAGCTTCATTTTTTATCCAGGGCTATTCCAAATATTTTCGCTTCAAGCTCCCGGGCAGTTGGTGTAGCCGCCAAACCTCCTTGCGCTGTTTCTTTCAGTGCTGTCGGCATGGATTGCCCGATCTTGTACATCGCATCGATGACTTCATCGCACGGAATCCTGCTCTTGATTCCTGCGAGCGCCATATCAGCAGCAACAATTGCATTGCTTGCTCCCATGGCGTTCCGCTTTACACAAGGTACTTCTACAAGGCCTGCAACAGGATCACAAACGAGCCCGAGCATGTTCTTCAGAGCGATAGCCATCGCTTCTGCGGACTGTGAAGGTGTCCCGCCAGCTAGCTCAACAATGGCCGCTGCTGCCATACCGGTCGCTGATCCGACTTCTGCCTGGCAGCCCCCGGCAGCACCTGAAATAGAAGCATTGTTGGCGACTACAAATCCGAAAGCTCCAGAAGCAAATAAAAAGGCGACCATCTGCTCTCTTGTCGGATTTAATTTATCTTTCAAGGCAAAGAGCGTTCCAGGAACCACTCCTGCTGAGCCTGCTGTAGGGGTAGCACAGATGGTTCCCATAGCCGCGTTGACTTCATTGGTTGCGATAGCTTTACTGACTGCATCCAGCATGAACTCACCTGAAAGGCTTTTCCCGCTTTTTAAATAATTCTGAAGGAGGATGGCATCCCCGCCAGTCAATCCGGAATGAGATTTAACATCTTCCGTTATTCCTCGTTCAACAGCTTCTTCCATCACCTTTAAGTTTCTGTCCATCTGGCTGATGATTTCATCTTTCGTCCGGCCCGTAAACTCCATTTCCTGCTCAATCATGATATCTGAAATCTTGCATTCTTTTGCCTCGGCAAGTTCCACTAGTTCGGCAACATTACGAAACATACTTACTACTTCCTTTCAAGGTTACTCATTAATTTTTACCACTTGCTGAACAATTGGCAGCGATTCAATCTCCTCGATGAGTACCGGGTCTATATTTTGGTCTACTTCAATGATCATGAGAGCTTCTTGTCCTTTTTCTTTCCGTGAAACCCGCATGTGGCCAATATTGATCTGATGCTTGGCGAGAATATTTGCAACTCCTGCGATGGCTCCGTATCTGTCGTTATGAACAATCAGCATTGCAGGATGGTTTCCGCTCAGCTTCAATTCAAAACCGTTAAGCTCAACTATCTCTATTTTCCCTCCGCCGATCGAAATCCCAACCATTTCAATTTTTCCATTCTGGTCACCAAGAATGATCTTTGCGGTATTGGGATGATCGGTCAGTGCATCTTCCTCGCTCATCTTTATATCAATACCTTGCTCTTCTGCCAATGAAAGCGCATCCACAATCCTAGTATCAAAAGTATCAAAATCAAGGATTCCGCCAACGATGGCCACATCAGTCCCGTGTCCGCGGTACGTTTTTGCAAACGAACCATAAAAAGAAATATGGGCATATTCTGGCTTCCTGCCAAACAGGTGGCGGGCGACCCTCCCGATTCGTGCAGCTCCTGCTGTATGGGAGCTTGAAGGCCCAATCATGACCGGCCCGATTATATCAAAAACACTTTTGTATTTCATTCATGTCCCTCCGATAAAAATATATAGCTGACATAAAAAATATTCCCTCCATTACTGTATCATAACTCAACAATAATGGAGAGAACATTTTACCTACTCAACTGAGATAATAAAAGGATATAGCGGCTGGCTGCCTTCATGAACTTCCACTTCTACAGAAGGGAAAGATTCCTCGATAAACTGAACTAAACGTTTCGTATCTTCATCCGATGCATCTTCACCGGAAATCAGGGTGATGATTTCAGAATCCTCATCAATCATTTCCTTTACAAGCTCCTGAACCGCTTCATCTTTATTCGGCATGGAAGCTACGATCTTGCCGTTCAAGATCCCCATGAAATCGCCTTTTGAAATCTCGACGCCATCAATGGCAGTATCTCTTACAGCAAATGTAAGCTGTCCGGATTTTACGCTTGAAAGCGCGTCTGTCATCTTCTTTTGATTTTCTTCCAATTCGGCTGAAGGGTTAAACACAAGCAGAGCCGCCATTCCCTGAGGAACGTTTTTAGAGCGTACGACGATTACATCCTGGCCGACGATGGATGCTGCCTGCTCTGCAGCCATAACAATGTTTCCGTTGTTCGGAAGTACGATTACTTTTTCAGCATTCACTTCTTCAATGGCTTTGACGATATCTTCGGTACTAGGGTTCATCGTTTGTCCGCCTTCAATAACGTAACCGGCACCGAGTGAAGTGAACAATTCTTTAATGCCGCTCCCCATCGCTACGGTAACGATGCCATATGCTTTTTTCTCTGGTTTAGCTTCAGGCATCTTAACGGGCACATGTGTCTCAGATTCCAAAATAGCAGTATGCTGCTCACGCATGTTTTCAATTTTAATGTTGATCAGACTACCATGTTTCTGAGCAAGGGTAAGCATGTTGCCCGGCTGTTCCGTATGAATATGAACTTTTACAAGATCATCATCGGCAACAACAAGCAAAGAATCGCCATGCTCGTTTAATTCATTGCGGAATGCTTCCTCACTGAAAGGCGCCTTCTTTAATTTCTCAGGTTCGAATTTCACCATAAACTCTGTACAGTATCCGAAATGGATGTCTTCGGTTTTCATATGAAGCTGTGCTTTATGGTGCTCGGCATTAACCATTTCCTTCATAGAAGGCGATTGCGGAGAAATTTCAGGAAGGTCCTTTCCTTCCAGCGCGGAAAGAAAGCCTTCATAAACCGTCAGAAGGCCTTGTCCGCCTGAATCAACAACGCCTACTTCTTTCAATACCGGAAGCAAGTCAGGTGTTCTGTCCAGGGAAGCTTTGGCTTCCGTTACAACTTCGTACATGACGAAAAGGATATCATCACTTTTTTTGGCCGCCTTAACGGCACGTTTTGCCGCATCTTTAGCCACCGTAAGAATGGTTCCCTCGATTGGCTTCATCACAGCCTTATAGGCTGTTTCTACTCCGTTCTCAAATGCTCTTGCAAAGTCAGCCGAAGTAATGGTTTCTTTTCCTTCGATTGATTTTGAAAAACCACGGAAAAGCTGGGATAATATAACCCCGGAGTTGCCTCTTGCCCCCATGAGCAAGCCTCGGGAAAAAGAGCTCGCGACTTTACTGATATCGGGAATTATGTTGTTTTGAACTTCTTTTGCACCAGAAGTAATCGTAAGGTTCATGTTGGTTCCTGTATCCCCATCTGGCACAGGAAAAACATTAAGGGCATCTACCATTGCTGCGTTTTTTGATAAGTTTGCGGCTCCCAATGCAACCATGGCCGCAAACTTTTTACCGTCTAAAACTGTTAAAGACACGAACTTTCCTCCTAACTAAGGGGTTGTTACCCTTACACCCTGAACAAAAATGTTAACAGAATCTACTGAGAGACCCAGCATTTGATCGAGGGTATATTTCACTTTTGTCTGTACATTATGGGCTACTTCAGAAATCTTTGTTCCGTAGCTTACAATAATATACATGTCAATATGTACTTCATCTTCTTCCTGCCGAACCACAATCCCCCGGGAGAAGTTGTCACGTCCTAAAAGTTCGGTAATACCATCCTTTAACTGCTTCCTGGAAGCCATGCCTACAATTCCGTAGCAATCAATAGCAGCGCCGCCAGCAATAGTAGCGATCACTTCCGTAGAAATGTCAATCTGGCCGTATTTATTCTTCATTTCGATGGACATGATGAATCCCCCTTTAATCAATCAATTATGGCTAAACCTCATTTTACTATAAAATTAAGTTTTATGAAAGGACAACTCCATTTGACAATAGTCACAAAGCTGTGTCAAGCCTTTTTACTTGAAATGCGAAAAATCATTTGTTGCTTTTCTTTAGTGGTCATGCTACTATAGGTTAGTATTTAACATACGACTGATATGATACAGTTTTACTGTTATAAAGGAGGTACAATTATGTCACGCAAATGTTACGTTACTGGTAAAGGACCTAAAACAGGAAACAAGCGTTCCCACGCATTGAACAAATCTAAAAAGAGCTGGGGAGTAAACGTTCAAAAAGTCCGCATCTTGGTTGACGGGAAGCCTAAACGTGTTTATGTTTCTGCACGTGCCCTTAAATCTGGAAAAATTGAACGCGTTTAATCGCTCTTAAGACAACGGCATCCCCGTTGTTTTTTAATTTCCAAAAGAAAAAAGCACCCATCAAGGGTGCTTTTTTCTTTTGGATGGAAGTGATTATCCTTTTTTAAATGAACCTAAAACCGCACGTACAAATCCCCCTAAAAACCTAGGCAGTTTAATGGTGTAAAATTTCATCATACCCCTCCTCCAGGCCCTTTGAAAAATAAGACATTCCCTAATAAATATATTCGCTTTTATAAAAATAGTACCATGCGGCCCGACGCATAAAATATTAATCATGGCTCTTTACCAACATTAATATGCCGCCCGAGAATGAATAAGTACCACTTTTATTTACAAGCTCATTGGAAATGCAGAGAGTAGAACCCATCGGCAAGTATTGATCCTGAAGCGGATATTTGAACCCTTTTAGAGTCAGGCCGGTAACAGGTCCGTTAAATGGAAGGAATGAGACATAAGAGAACTCCGGCTCTTGTTGTATGATATGCGGTCCTGGTGCTGATAAGGCAATCTTATTCTGCCTGTCCCATATTTCAATGTTAATTCCGGCTTCGAGTCCATGAAGGAGCAATTGGATATTGGCCAATTCATGATCCAGGCGCCCGCCCGTAACACCCATTAGCAGGATCTGTTCCGGTTTTTGCTCCAGTGCCCAATCAAGGGCCAGCTCTAGATCGGTTTTATCCTTTTCACTGTCATACTCAAATGAAGGAAGGTTAAATGAAGCCATCCACTCACGCTCACTTCTGTTCACAGAATCGAAATCTCCAAATACACAGCCAGGTATGATTCCTTTTTTCAACAAGTAGAATACGCCGCGGTCAACACCCGCCCAGACTGCCTTTTCGCCGGCAAATAAAGAGAGGTCCGGCTGCCTTTCTTCCGGACCTCCTGCTAAAATGATAATTTTCATGCCGCGTTAACAACTCTTGGATCGGTCCTGTGCAGCAGCCGCGGTGCTGTTTTTGTCAAGAAAATAAAAGCTGCTGCAGTGATCAAAGCAACCGGGATCATGTATGAGGCATTATACACAATGGAGTACAGGACAGGGTTCATGCCTTTTGGGGCGTATGATGCAAAGAATATGACTCCTGATACAACATGGGAGGCCAAACGGAGCAGGCTTCCGAAGGCGATGCCTGCCACAATCGCTGAGATCCTCCTTTTAGATTGGCTTGCCGAACTGACTTTAAACACCCCGGCAAATCCAGCCAATAGGAACGCGAGAGGGTAATCCAGGATCAAACCAGCGGGATTGTATCCTGCAGTTCCATCAACCAGGATTTTAACCATCCCGACAATCAGACCAGTTAATACTCCGCCAGGGACCCCTCTGCGGAATGCCATTAAAAAGATTGGCAGCATCTCCAATGAAACTGAGCCTCCATTTGCCCAAAGCCCTTTAAATTGAACAAAACTAAGTATGATAGCCAACGCTGACATCATCGCCACTTCAGTCAAAAACATAATTTTTTTACTCAAATCAATCTCCTCCTAAACTCATTAAGAAAAGAAAAAAGCAACCGGCATGTGAATGACGGTTGCTTAGCGTTAACAACAGCGACTCCACATTCCTACGCAGGCATGATCCTGCTTCAGGTTCAAAGGGTCGGGAGTGTACTCCCCTCTCAGCCCCTGTATGGGACTCCCCCTGTGGTTACTTTTTTCAATTATTCTCTAATATATTATACACCACGAATGGTACGGATTGCACCCTTTATGTCTTTTTGCCCATAAATGGCTGATCCCGCTACAAGTACGGTAGCTCCAGCTTTCTCACAAAGACGGGCAGTCTCTGCATTCACGCCGCCGTCCACCTCAATTTCAACGTTCAAGCCTTGCTCCTTGATCCTCGCAGATAATACTTCAATCTTTGGAAGCACAGCGTGGATGAAGGATTGTCCACCAAAGCCTGGATTTACAGACATGATGAGTACAAGGTCTATATCAGCCAAAATATGCTGAATGGTTTCAACAGGAGTAGCAGGATTTAATACGACCCCTGCCTTTTTTCCCTGCTCTTTAATTAATTGAATGGTCCGATGAAGGTGCGGACATGCTTCAACATGAACAGTAATGATATCAGCACCTGCTTTTGCAAACTCCGGGATATACCGGTCAGGGTTTTCAATCATTAAATGGACATCAAATGTCAGTTCAGTGAGCGGCCTGATTGCTTTAACGACTAAAGGTCCCATCGTAATATTCGGCACAAAATGCCCATCCATCACATCGATATGGATATAATCAGCACCGTTTTCTTCCACTGCCTTAATTTCTTCACCGAGCTTTGAAAAGTCTGCGGAAAGAATGGAAGGCGCAACTTTTACCATGCTAGTACCTCCGTTTTTGATCCTTGATTTCCTGCAAAAATTCAAGATAATGCTCATAGCGGAACGATGGGATCTCTCCCTCTTCCACTGCTTTTTTTACTGCGCATTTCGGTTCAGAGCTGTGAGTGCAGCCGCGAAACTTGCATTGTGATACCCTCTGTTTCATCTCAGGGAAGTTGTAGGAGAGCTCTTCGGTTTCAATTTCTACAAAGTCCAAGGAGCTGAACCCAGGAGTGTCTGCGATCAAGCCCTCTTCAAAAGGAAGGAGTTCAACATGCCTCGTTGTATGTTTTCCGCGTCCAAGATGATCTGATATGTCATTCGTCTCCAGCATGAGTTCAGGCATCAGCGCATTCAAGAGAGACGACTTCCCTACCCCGGACTGTCCTGCGAAGACGCTCGTTTTTCCTTTAAATATCGGTTTGATGTCATCCATGCCGGCAAGCGACATCGCAGAGGTTGGAATGACCTCATAGCCGAGCTTCTTATAAGCAGCGATGTAATTTTCGATTTCCTTCTGATACTCTGCACTTTCAATCAAATCCATCTTCGTAATGCAGATCACCGGCTGAATGCCATTGTCTTCGATATGAACAAGAAAACGGTCCAGCAGCGAACTTGAAAATTCCGGCCGGACGGCAGAGAAAACGAGAATTGCCTGGTCAACATTTGAAATTGGCGGCCGGTTTAACTCGTTCTTTCTTTCCTTAACATCCATAATGTATCCGTCTGTCGGGTTGGAGGATTCAAATACGACCCAATCTCCGACCACAGGCGTAATTTTCTTTTTACGGAAATTGCCCCGGCCTCTGCATTGAAAGACTTTGTCATTGTATTGTACATAATAGAATCCTGCGACTGATTTAATAATTCTGCCTTCAGTCTTATTGTCCATTGTTCGCTCCTTTGAATTTACCTTCCTTCGCATCTTGATAATTAAATGTTTTTGATGCCTGCTCTTTCCCATTTAAATAAACGGTATAGGAAGCATCATGGTCCGGCGAGACGGTCAAAGGCACCATATACTCTTTCGTCTGGGAAATTTCTTCTTCTACGAAAACAGCATTTTCCTCTTTGGCATCGCTGTAAACAATTCTGACCTGGAATTGTTTATTCTCATCACCCTTTGAAACTTCAACCGTTATTTTATTATTAAATGTGATGTCTTCCTGATTATCAGGCTTTGGTTTGGGCTTCGGTTCTGGTTTCTTGCCCTTTGAAATAACGACATCAACCGTAGAACCTTTTTTGACATTCGTATAAGGTGAAGGTTTTTGCGAGATGACCTTTCCTTCTTCTACGGTATCAGAGTACTCTTTTGTAAAGTTGACTCTAAGCCCTTCCTGCGAGATGTATTTCTCAACATCTTCCCTCGAGGAATTTGACAAGTTCTCAAGCTGAATCGAAGGCGGGCCAGTACTGACACGAAGAATCACCTGTATTTCGCTCGGATTGACTTTTTCCCCTTTATCCGGGCTTTGTGAGACGACCTCACCCTCAGGAGTTTCCTCTGATTCCACCGGTATGGTCTCAATGTTCTTGCTATCGTAGCCTCTTTCGTTTAAGAGGTCTCGTGCAGCATCTTCACCCATTCCGGTAAGATCCAGCATGTCCACTTTCTTAAAGCCTTTAGAAACAAAAAGTGTAACCGTGCTGCCTTCTTTAACCATAGAATGGGGATCAGGATTCTGTTTTATAATTTTCCCCTGTTCCACATCTTCATCGAAGCGCTCTTTCCGCTCGACGTTAAAACCGAGCTTTGCGAGCCGTTCAAACCCGTATTCGTAATCTTTGTGGATAACATTGGGAACAGAAACATCTTTCACTTTAAACCATCCAGGCATGACCACAAAGGCAGCCGCTCCAGCACCTGCGAGCAAAAGCAGTAAAATCAGCAGTACAAGCCACCAACTTTTTTTCTTCTTTTTGGCCGGTGGTTCAGCGGTTTCTTTTAGATTTGAAGCTGGCTTTTCGACTGCTTTGTTCAAGGATACCGGAGGCATGATCCGTGTAGCATCTGCGGCATCATCAAAATTGCTCCACCGCTGCTCATGCAGACGGTGAGGAGAGAGCGCCGTATCCAGGTCGTCCATCATTTCAAGAGCACTGTCATACCGGTACACCGGATTTTTTGTCAGTGCTTTAAGAATAATATTTTCAACACTCTGCGGAATTTCCGGATTGATTTTCCTTGGCTCGGGAACTTCCTCCTGAAGATGCTTGAGGGCTACGGATACCGGTGATTCCCCTGTAAACGGAACCCTGCCTGTCAGCATTTCAAACAGCACAACACCTAGGGAATAGATGTCCGATTTTGCATTGGCCACTCCCCCTCGCGCCTGTTCCGGAGAGAAGTAATGGACCGATCCAAGCACTGAGTTCGTATGGGTAATCGTTGCGGATGTGATGGCGAGAGCGATCCCAAAGTCTGTTACTTTTGCCAATCCATGCTCATCAATTAAGATATTATGGGGCTTGATATCTCTGTGTATGATCCCATGCTCATGAGCTGCAACCATTCCTGAGGCAATCTGCCTGATAATCTGTATGGATTCTTCAACAGACAGGCGGCCGTGGTCCCTGATGTATTGTTTTAACGTTTTCCCTTTTACATACTCCATGACTATGAAGTACACGTTATTTTCCTCTCCCACATCAAATATGCTTACGATGTGAGGATGGGCGAGACTCGTTGCCGCTTCAGCCTCTCTTCTGAATCGTTTGATGAACTCCTCGTCGTCTGAAAACTCTGATCGAAGTATTTTAACCGCAACATCCCGGTCAAGGATTAAGTCCTTGGCACGGTATACGATTGCCATTCCGCCATCACCGATGACTTCAAGCAACTTATAGCGGCCGCTTATACGCTTGCCAATCATTTAACTTACTCCCTTTTCCGGTGTCTGGGGCGTATAATGGACGAGTCCAATCGTGATATTATCCTCTCCTCCGGCCTCATTTGCAAGGTTCACAAGTCGATCAGCTTTATCTTCCAACGAGAGGTTGTCATCATTCAGTATGTTTTCCATCGTTTCGCGGGTTACTTTGTTGGAGAGGCCGTCTGAACATAACAAAACGATATCTCCCTCGCCCCAGGAAATCGTTTGAATATCCACATCAATATGGTCATCCGTTCCAAGGGCCCGCAAAATCACATTCTTTCTAGGGTGATTTTCCGCTTCTGTTTCCGATAGCTGCCCTGACCGCACCAGCTCATTAACGAGGGTATGGTCTTCGGTCTTTTGAATCAGCTTTTTTTCAGAAAAATAATAAACGCGGCTGTCACCGATATGTAAAATCGTTAAATAGGAAGGTGTGCAAAGGGCTCCGACAAGCGTTGTCCCCATCCCGCTGCAGTCAATATTCTTATTTGCATACTGATGCAGATCCAAATTGGTCTGTGTTACGGTTTCTAAAAGCCACTCTTCAGCCTTTACAGGAGTCTCCGAAATTTCTTCTGAAGAAGCGTTCCAGGCTTCCTCAAATGACTGGATTGTTTTGGAACTGGCAACATCTCCGGCTTTATGTCCGCCCATGCCATCCGCAATAAGGGCAAGAAAGTGTTCACCTTTTGTGAACACTCCCCCGCTGTCTTCATTATGCTGACGAACTCTACCAGTATCTGTTTTAAAGGCATACTGCAATTTACGTCACCTCGTCTCTTCCTGACGCTCTTTCGCTCTTAACTGCCCGCAGGCTGCGTCAATATCATGTCCCTGCTCCCTGCGTAGGGTAGCATTGACACCCCGTTTTTTTAGCGTATCTAAAAATTTGAAGATCTGCTTCTTAGGTGTCCGGACATAATCACGTTCCGGTACATAGTTGACAGGAATCAGGTTTACATGGCATTTTACGTTTTTAATCAGATCTGCCAGTTCTTCAGCATGTTCAACCTGATCATTCACACCGCCGAAAAGACCATATTCGAAAGAAATCCGGCGCCCGGTCTTCTTGATGTAATAACGAATTGATTCCATCAGTTCTTCCATTGGATACATGCGGTTGACCGGCATGAGCCTGCTTCTGATTTCAGTATTCGGAGCATGAAGGGATACCGCAAAGTTGATCTGCATTCCTTCATCAGCAAATTTGTAGATGTAAGGCACGATTCCGCTTGTGGAAACCGTAATATGCCTTGCACCGATATTCAGACCTTTGTCGTGGTTTACTACTTTTAGGAACTTGATCAGTCCTTCGTAGTTATCGAAAGGTTCACCAATCCCCATGATGACAATTGAGCTAACTCTTTCTTCAGTGGCATCGAGCGCACGCTGCACTTGAAGCACTTGAGCTACAATCTCGCCGGCATGCAGATTTCTCTTTAACCCGCCGAGCGTTGACGCACAGAATGTACAGCCGAGACGGCAGCCTACCTGTGTTGTCACACATACGCTGTTTCCATATTCATGGCGCATCAGGACTGTTTCGATAGAATAACCGTCCTGGAGTTCAAACAAAAATTTTATCGTACCATCAGAAGATTCCTGACGGGCTAATTCTTTCATCGGCTGAATATGAAAGGTTTCTTGCATCTTATCGCGAAGCCCTTTAGGAAGGTTCGACATTTCTTCATAACTCGTAATTCTTTTTTCGTAAAGCCAATCATAAACCTGGGAAGCACGGAATTTAGGTTCTTTTATATCAGAAAGCCAATTTTCCAGATCTGTCAGCTCAAGCGAAAAAATAGAAGGCATAATTGCCGGGTTCTGCTGTTTTTCACTTAACGGTTTTAACATCGGGTTTCACCACCAGTTGTAGTCTTTTTCTTAAAGCATGCAAGGTAAAAACCATCACTGTTAAAATAATGAGGAAGAATCTGTACCTGTGCTTCACCAGGTTTAAGGTACGGCTGTAATGTTTCAGGAAGCCGTTCGTTAAAAGACTTGTCCCATTCAAAATCAGGATGATGCTTTAAGAAAGCATCTGCAATTTCATCATTTTCCTCTTTATCGACGGTACATGTACTGTAAAGTAAAGTACCGCCGGGTTTTAACAGTTCGGCCACTTTATCGAGGATCTGCATCTGAATCTCGGCTATGCGATGGATATCCTCTTCTTTTTTCGACCATTTGATGTCGGGCTTTTTTCGTATCACTCCGAAACCGCTGCACGGTGCATCTACCAGAATCCTGTCAAACGATGACACAGAAAACTTTTCGCCGGCCTTACGGCTGTCAAGAGCTTCCGTTTTGATATTGGTAAGGCCGAGGCGCTCCGCCTGCTCCTGTATCAATTTCACCTTATGAGGGTGAAGATCCAGGGCCGTTACCTCTCCCGTATTATTTAACAGTTCGGCAATATGGGTCGTTTTTCCTCCAGGAGCTGCACAGGCATCCAGGATTTTTTCGTTTGATGATGGATTAAGCGCCCTTGCAACGAGCATGGAGCTTTCGTCTTGTATTGTAACATATCCTTCCTTAAATGCAGAAGAATGTGAAAGGCTCCCTTTTTTTAATTTAATCGCATCGGGCGAAAGGCCGCCGTTGCTCCCCTCTATGCCTTCATCATGCAGCGATTGCAGCACTTTCTCCCTGCTGGATCTCATGCTGTTGACACGGCCCGTAACCGGGGCAGGCTCCATGTTGGCCGCGCACATCTTTTCAGCATTATCCAAGCCATACTGAGTGATCCATCGCTGGACCAGCCACTCTGGCATGCTGTATTGAAGAGCGAGCCTTTCCTCATCATGGGTCAATTCGGAAAGATCAGCCGTTCCTTCCCTCTGAATTCTTCTCAGCACGCCGTTTACCATGCCGGAGATCCCTTTATGCCCTCGTTTCTTAGCAATTTCCACCGCTTCATTAATGATGGCATGATCCGGAATCTTATCGAGATAGACCATTTGGTAGAGCGACATCCTCAGCAGGACAAGCACCCATTTTTCAAGCTTTTTCAACCCTTTTGCGACAAAAGGCTCCAGCAGATAATCAAGAGTGTTTTTCCGCTGGACAGTCCCGTATACAAGCTCTGTCAGCAATCCGACATCCTTTTGGCTAAGATTGGCCTTCTGTATGGACTGATTCAGCAAAAGATTGCTATAGGCCTGATTTTGTTCAATTTTCAATAAAACTTCAACTGCAGTATTTCTCACGTTTTGTTTCACAGTTCTTCACCCAGCTTTGTACCCGGTTCCAGTTTGGCTCCTTGCAAAAATTGTGAAGCTGCCATGCGTTTTTTTCCGGCCGGCTGCAGATCGGTGATCAATATTCCTGTAGAATCTCCGGTCTTCACCGTCAATCCCTCTTTGCTTGTTTCAAGAACAGTCCCAGGCACTGCATCCGATGGAACAGGCACCTTTTTCCCCCACCATATTTTTAACGTCTGGCCATTCAGTGTGGAAAATGCAACCGGCCAAGGATGAAGTCCTCTTATCTGGTTATAGATGGCTTCACCGCTCATTGTCCAGTCGATCTTCTCTTTTTCCCTAGAGATATTATAGGCATAGGTAACTTTATCATCATCTTGCTTTATCGGGGTCAATTTCCCCTCGATCAGGTCAGGTATTGTCTTGGATAAGAGTTCTGCTCCTGCAATGCTGAGTTTACTGAACATGCTGTCGACATGGTCTTCTTCACCTATTGGGACCACTACCTGTGTCAGAATGTCGCCGGCATCGAGCTTGTCTACCATGTACATGATCGTTACGCCCGTTTCTTTCTTGCCGTCAATGATACTCTGATGGATCGGCGCTCCGCCTCGGTATTCCGGCAGTAGTGAAGCATGAACATTAATACAGCCATATTCCGGTGCTTCTAATATTTCTGAAGGCAAGATTTGTCCGTATGCCGCAGTTACGATCAGATCCGGCTGTAGATCTAAAATTTCCTGAAACTCATTCTTTAGTTTTACAGGCTGCAAGACAGGAATGCCGTGCAATTCGGCTTCTGCTTTCACCGGCGTTGGCTTAATTTCCTTTTTCCTCCCTTGCGGCTTGTCCGGCTGCGTGACGACGGCTGTGACTTCATAGCCGTCGTTAACGAGTCTGCGCAGTACTGGCACAGAAAAATCAGGCGTTCCCATAAATACTATTTTCATTTGTAACTCCTACCTTTCAAACTCTCCCGTTTCATAATACGAACTGACCTTAGAGGTAAATAGAATTCCGTTCAGATGGTCGATCTCATGCTGAAGGGCGCGGGCAAGAAAGTCTTCTGCAGTAATCGTGAACGTTCTTCCATGTCTGTCCTGCGCAGTCACACTGACTTTTTGAGCGCGTTTAACATCTCCAAATATACCTGGGAAGCTAAGGCACCCTTCTGGACCGTCCTGTTCGCCTTCCATTTTTTCAATGACCGGGTTGACCAGTTCAATTTTACCTGTTTCATCTCCGACATCAACTACAGCAATCTGTTTGCCGATTCCAATCTGAGGAGCGGCGAGACCTACTCCTTCCGCTTCATACATCGTTTCAAACATATCATCGATCAGCTGGCTCAGCTTCTGGTTGAATTCTGTCACTTTTTCACATTTCTTTTCTAAAATTTTATCAGGATAACATACAATCTCCCTAACTCCCATCCTCATTCTCTCCCATCTATAGGCTTACATAATATTTTGCGCATTCATATCGACTGAAATCTGCAGGCCGTTCCCATCCATTTCATGCTGAAAATGCTGCAATAGCTCTGAGATCAAGTCACTCAGCCGAGGTTCATTTTTGTATTTTATCATTACCTGATATCGATATCTATCTTTAATACGGGCGATCGGCGAGACGACCGGACCCAGGATGATTGTTCCCGGAGACACTTTCTGCTGAAGATAGGATGCCGATTTTTCACTGGCATCTACAGCCTTCAATAGCTCAGTGTGCGAAAACGAAATGAGCGTCAAATAGTAATACGGAGGATATTTGTGCTCCCGTCTGATCTGCATTTCCGTTTCATAGAACGAATGATAATCATGTCCTGATGCCAGATCGATGCTGTAATGGCCGACGGTGTAGGTCTGTACGACCACTTCTCCCGAAAGCTCGTGCCGCCCTGCTCTTCCGCTGACCTGAGTGAGGAGCTGAAAGGTTTTTTCAGAGGCCCTGAAATCGGGAAGGTGCAGCATCGTGTCCGCAGCGAGCACCCCCACCAGAGTCACTTTTGGAAAATCAAGCCCCTTAGCGATCATCTGCGTGCCGAGCAATATGTCTGCTTTTCCTTCACCAAACTGATTTAGGAGCTTTTCATGGCTCCCTTTTCGCCCGGTGGTATCCACATCCATCCTGATCACTCTTGCGTGAGGCAGCAGCTTGGCGAGCTCCTCCTCCACCTTTTGTGTCCCTGTGCCAAAAAAACGGATATACTGGCTTTCACACATGGGACATTGGGAAGGCATCGGTTCCTGATGGCCGCAATAATGGCATTTAAGCAGATGCTGTTTTTTATGGTACGTAAGAGAAATATCACAATGCGGGCATTCTCCGACATATCCGCAGTCTCTGCAAAGAATAAACGATGAGTAGCCTCTGCGGTTGAGAAACAATACAGATTGTTCTCCGCGTTTTAGGCGGTCATTGATTTTATCAAATAACTCGCGGGAAAACATCGAGCGGTTTCCTGCCCTGAGCTCTTCCCTCATATCCACTACCGAAACAGAGGGAAGCTCCCGCTTGTTCACTCTGTCGCTTAACTCACAGAGCGTGTAGACCCCTTTTTGAGCTCTGGCATAAGATTCAAGTGACGGTGTTGCGCTTCCTAGAATTACCGGACACTGATGATGCTCTCCCCGCTGGACAGCAACATCCCGCGCATGATAACGGGGATTTTCCTCTTGCTTATAGCTTGATTCATGCTCTTCATCGATGATGATCAGGCCCAGATTTTCAAACGGAGCGAAAACTGCCGACCGGGCACCTACCACAACAGATACCTCTTTACGCTGAATTTTTCGCCATTCATCATATTTTTCTCCGGCGGACAGTCCACTATGCAAAACAGCAACCCTTGAACCGAACCGCCCTTTAAAACGGTTTACCATCTGCGGTGTCAGAGAGATCTCAGGCACTAATACAATGGCTTCCTGCCCCAATTGAATTGCCTTGTCAATACTCTGCAGATAGATTTCTGTTTTACCGCTTCCTGTAACGCCATGAAGCAGAATAGTTTCATGCCTCTTCTCCTCGAGAGCAGCCAAAACAGGCTGAATGCTTTGTTCCTGCTGAGAGGTTAAGAGCAGGGGCTGCGTTCTTTTAAATTCACGGCCACCATACGGATCACGGTAGATCTCCTTCTCCGCTATCTCTATAAAACCTTTGCTCTCCAAGGCTTGGACTGTGGACCTTGTCGTGTCGAACATCTCTAGAAGATCTTTTAATACTACAGGGCTTTCAGACTCATGAAGAAATGATAGAATCTCTTTTTGCTTAACCGCTTGTTTGGAAAGTGATTCGATATGCTGCAGTCTCTCCTCTTCTGTTCCCCGTCTCTGCACGATCTTTATTTTTTTCTTCGTTATTTTGTCTGACATCCTGTAGATCACTTCCAGGGAATTCTTTTGAACAAGTTTTTGGAAGAGGGCAAGCGGTGTCGGTGAAATTTTCAGCAGATCTTCCATCGGGATGTATTCCCGGTGTTTAAACCACTCTCTAGCTTCGTCCGGCAAGTCAGCGAGGCCGACTCCGTCAACCAGCCTGAATTCCTTGTGGTAGGTAGCTTTTAAAGCAGCTGGAATCATAGCCTGATAAGCTGTGATTAAGAAACAGAGTGTCTGATCCGATACCCACTTGCCGAGTTTCAGGAGTTCTTCAGTCAATACTGGGACCGGATCCAGAAGTTCAATGATCTTCTTTAATTTTTGAACAGAAGTTTCCTCGCCAAGCTCGATGACAAAGCCTTGCAGTTTTCTTGGTCCAAAAGGCACGGCTATCCTCATACCGGGTTTAACTGTATCTTTCAGTTCTTCAGGCACAAGGTAATCGAAGGTGCGGTTTACATTGCTGGCCGGCACATCCACGATAACTTTTGCGATCATAGAGGCATCAGTTCCATAGCCTGCGCCAAAACTTCCTGAGCCACTTTATCTTTTGACAGCAGCGGATATTCCTTTACAGAACCGTCCTTTTTATAAATGACCACACGGTTTGTATCAACACTGAAGCCGGCCCCTTCTTGAGCGACGTTATTGGCAACGATCATATCCAGGTTTTTGCGTTTCAGTTTGTCGAGCGCATAACCCTCAAGGTTTCCGGTTTCTGCGGCAAATCCCACGAGGACTTGTCTCTCTTTTTTCTCTCCGAGTACTGACAGAATATCGGTCGTTTTCTCCATTTCCACCGACCAGCTCTCATTCTTTTTCTTAACTTTTTCACCATATTTAATCCGGGGAGTATAGTCTGCAACAGCCGCCGACTTAATAACGAGATCCATTTCAGGGTACTCTTTCATAACCGCATGAAACATTTCATCGGTGGATTCTACCGATATGAACTTGACGCCTGCAGGTTTATCAAGAGCTGTTGGTCCGCTGACCAAGGTGACTGAAGCTCCCATTCCTGCTGCCGCCCTTGCAATGGCATAACCCATTTTCCCGGATGAATAATTCGTGAAGTAACGCACAGGGTCCACCTGTTCTCTCGTTGGTCCCGCTGTAATCAAGACCTTTTTCCCTTCAAGAGGCAAATCCATCTGCCCGGCAGAGAAATCCTTAATACAGGCAATAATTTCTTCTGGCTCAGCAAGTCTCCCTTTTCCGATATATCCGCATGCGAGCAGCCCTTCCCCTGGTTCCACGAACCGGTATCCGTAGTCTGCCAGCTTTTGCATGTTTGCCTGAACAGCAGGATGCTGATACATGTTGACATTCATTGCAGGCGCAATCATTATCGGTGCCGTAGTGGCCAGCAAAGTTGTTGTAATCATGTCATCAGCTATCCCGTTTGCCAGTTTGCCAATGCAGTTAGCGGTAGCCGGTGCCACGACAGCAAGGTCTGCCCAATCCGCAAGGTCAATATGGGCAACAACTTTTGGATTCCGTTCTTCGAATGTATCGGTGTAGACTTCGTTCCGGGATAAGGTTTGCAGTGTCAACGGAGTAATAAACTTCTGTGATGACTCTGACATCATTACCTTTACCTCAAACCCCAGCTGATACAGCTGGCTTGCGATCGTTGCTGCCTTATATGCCGCAATCCCTCCAGTTACACAAAGCAAAATCTTTTTCATTGAATGATCCAATGAAATCTCCCCCCTGCCTATCTGTTTACATAATATAATTATGATTAACAGATGTAATATTCCGAAAAAATTGAAAAAAATAACAACCTATAATCATAGGTTGTTATTGATCATCATTCAGTGTCAGACTTTTTTGGCGTTAAATATCCCGCATAAATCTCTTCCAAAGCTTTTCCGACAAATTTGTGGGAAACCGGGTTTTCAACGATTCCGTTATTGCTTCTCTGAATCTCTCTTGCTCTTTTTGAAGAGAGGGTCACCAGTGAATATTTTGAATCTATTTTGTCCATAAGGGCATCAATTGAAGGATACAGCATGCTTATTCATCTCCCAGTAATTTTTTATAACGATTGGTTACACGGTCCACCTTGCAGTGTTCAGAGGTGATAATAGACTGGATCCTGCTGCAGGCATGGCTTATCTCATCATTTACGACGGAATAATCATAGTGCTGCATCATTTCTATTTCTTCCCTGGCTACTGTCATGCGGTTATTGATCAAGTCTTCCGTTTCAGTTCCTCTTCCGACAATGCGGCTTCGCAGTTCTTCAAGACTAGGCGGGGTCAGAAAAATAAAAACGCCTTCTGGAAAGGTCTTTCGTACCTGAAGCGCTCCCTGAACCTCAATTTCTAAAATAACGTCGCGGCCTTCATCCAGTGTCTGATTGACATACTCAATCGGTGTGCCATAGAAGTTGCCAACGTATTCTGCCCATTCGAGCAGTTCGTTATTTTCAATCATGTTTTGAAATTCTTCTTTAGACTTGAAAAAATAATCTACCCCATGAACCTCTCCAACCCGAGGATTTCGGGTGGTCGCTGAAACTGAATATTGAATGTCCAGCTTTTGTGCTCTCAGCGCTTTGCATACAGTACCTTTTCCGACACCTGATGGGCCGGAGAGCACAAATAAAATGCCCCGTTCTCTATCCATACTTACCTCCACTTAACTTTCTTCCGCTCCCTCTTCAATTGAGAGAAGCCGCTGTGCCACGGTTTCAGGCTGAACAGCAGAGAGTACAACGTGATCACTGTCCGTAATGATGACCGCCCTCGTCCGTCTGCCGTATGTGGCATCAATAAGCATATTTCCGTCTCTTGCCATAGTTATTAAGCGTTTGATCGGCGCTGATTCCGGACTTACGACGGAAATGATTCGGTGTGCTGCTACAATGTTTCCATAACCAATATTGATTAGCTTCATGTATATAACCGCTCCTAACGTTGGTAGTTCTATTCTAGCCAGAACGAGCAAGATCATAATCATTATGTAGAAATTAATTCGATGTATGGATATGTCCGTACCCAGCACATTTATATCATTTTAACATATTCCTCCGTTATTCTAAACAATTTTAACAGTCTGTACAACCCTGAACAATAAAAAGGATAGAAACCTATGAAGATTTGTTTCTATCCCCCCGCTTTATAATTTTTTAAATGCTTGAAACCCTGTAAGGGCAAATGTAGGAATCGCAGCCATTCCGAGGACCAGCAGCCAATCCCGGCCAGACAAGGGAACCGTATGGAAAATTGCTTGCAGCGGAGTAATGTACATGACCACGAGCGTAAGCAGAACAGAAGACAAAACAGCCAGGACTAACGCCATGTTACCAAACGGGTTCCGGTGCAGAACTGACCTTTCGCTTCTGCAGTCAAAGACATGGATCAGCTGGGCCATTACCAGGGTTGAAAAAGCGACAGTCTGTGCTTTCATCAGCTGATCCGGGTGCTCGTGCAGAGCGGTCCAGAAAGCAAGAATCGTTACGATTCCAATCATGAAACCCCTGGAAACGATCTTCCATCCAAGCCCTCTTGAGAATACCCCTTCATTGGGCTTCCTCGGAGAGCGTTTCATTACATTATCTTCCGCAGGATCGATACCAAGGGCCATTGCCGGCAGACCGTCTGTTACGAGGTTTACCCATAAGATCTGGATGGGCACAAGCGGCATCGGCATCGACAGGATCATGGCGAACAGCATGACGAGAATCTCACCTACATTTGAAGCCAGCAAGTATCGGATAAACTTCCTGATGTTTTCGTAAATATTTCTTCCTTCCTCGATCGCTGCACGAATGGTTGAAAAATTGTCATCACTTAAAACGAGTGAGGATGCCTCCTTGGCCACGTCTGTTCCCGTTATACCCATCGCGATTCCAATGTTGGCAGATTTTATTGCCGGTGCATCGTTAACCCCGTCCCCTGTCATCGCGACGATATGCCCTCTTTTTTGCAGAGCTTTGACAATCTTAAGCTTATGTTCAGGTGAGACCCTGGCATAAACAAAGATGTTTTCTGCTTCCCTTACCAGATCATCATCTGACATGACCGATAAAGCCGCACCATCAATAACTTTCCCTCCCTGAGGCAGGATGTTCAACTGTCTGGCGATGGCACTTGCGGTAACGACATGGTCACCGGTAATCATAACGGTTTTAATCCCTGCTTCATGGCATCGGTCGATACTCTCTTTCACTTCTTCTCTTGGGGGATCTATCATTCCTTGAAGACCGATGAACGTCAGATGGTTTTCTGCCGACGGTCCTGCGGCAGCTCTGTCTTTTGTATGCAGTGGCTTGTAGGCAACGGCTATGGTTCTCAGTGCCTGGCTTCCGAGACCCAGGATCGCCTCTTTAATCTGTTCGGTATGCTGCTGTTTTAACAGCTGCCGCTTTCCATCCCATAATACATAATCACTTTTTTCCAGTAGGACATCTGGTGCTCCTTTAGTGATTAAAAAAATCTCGTTGTTTTGGTTGCGGACGATTACACTCATCATTTTTCTTGCCGAGTCAAACGGAACCTCGTCCAAAATTTCAACCGAACGGAGAATGTTATCTTTCATCAGCCCTGCTTTTGCTGCGCTGATCAGCAATGCGGTTTCTGTAGGATCACCCATGATGCTGCCAGAATCCGTAAGTTCAGCATTGTTGCAGATCGCGCCGTATGAAAGAAGCTGAAGCAGCCCCTCATGCTCATCGATTCTCGTCTTTTGCCCGTTTCTTATAAATTCTCCTGCAGTATCATAACCGCTTCCTGTTACATTCCATGTCGTTCCTTCACTCCACAAATGAGTGACCGTCATTTTGTTCTGAGTCAACGTTCCCGTTTTATCGGAACAGATGACAGTGGCACAGCCCAGAGTCTCGACCGAAGGAAGCTTTCTTACGATGGCTCTGCGCTTAATCATCTTCTGAACCCCAAGCGCCAGGGCGATCGTTACAATAGCTGGCAGTCCTTCAGGTATGGCAGCCACTGCAAGTGACACACCCGCCAGCACCATGCTGTATAAGTCATGTCCCCTGTATACGCCTGTAACAACAACAAGGACAGTCAAAAGCAAAGCGATGCCTATTAAAATCTTGCCAAGCTGCTCAAGCTTAAGCTGCAGAGGAGTTGCAAGCGTATCAGCATTCTGGATCAGATGGGCGATTTTTCCCATCTCCGTCGTCATTCCCGTCGCAATAACAACTCCTGTTCCGCTGCCCCTGGTCACCATCGTTCCCATAAAAGCCATGTTGGCCTGGTCACCAAGCGGCAATCCGCTTCCTTGGAGTGCCTCTCCCCGTTTTTGAACAGGAATGGATTCTCCTGTCAGTGCTGATTCCTCAATATAAAGGCCTCTAGCAGATACCATGCGGATGTCAGCACCGACCCGGTCTCCAGCTGAAAGCTTCACGATATCACCGGGAACGAGTTCTTTAGCAGAGATCGCCGTCCAGCTGCTGTTTCTCATAACGATCGCAGTTGGAGCAGACAGCTCACGCAGTGCAGTCAGTGACTTTTCCGCTTTTCGTTCCTGAATAAATCCTAATATTCCGTTCATGATCACGATCAGAATAATCGCAATGGCATCAAGATACTCTCCTAGCAAGCCTGACAATAACGTGGCGGCTAGAAGGACGAGCACCATGAAATCCTTGAATTGTGCGAAAAAAACGAGAATCGACGACGGTTTCTTTGCTTCCTGCAGCTGGTTATGTCCTGTTGTTTTCAGCTTTTTCTGGCTTTCCTTATCACTCAGGCCAGTCTGCAGGTTACTGTTGGTCAGGCGTTCAACATCTTCCTTTGATAGCTGATACCAATTCATTTCTCCACCTCTGCCTCATAACGTATATAGCCATTTATATGCAGGCATGTCCTCAATAATGCTATACTGATGAAGAGAGAAACAGAGGTGAAACTATGAGTTTTGATGGAATTGTTACAAGAGCAACAGCTTCAGAGATAAAAAAGACATTGCAATCCGGAAAGATTACAAAAATCTATCAGCCTGATAAAACAGACTTGCTGTTTACGATAAGATCCGGAGGAAAAAACCAAAAACTATTGTTATCCGCCAATCCTTCATTCAGCAGAGTTCAGCTGACCGCAAAATCGTATGATAACCCTGCAGTCCCACCCATGTTCTGCATGCTGCTAAGAAAGCATATGGAAGGTGCAGTCATCGAATCGATCGAACAGATTGATCTGGAAAGAATCATTCATATTAAAGTAAAAAACAGAGATGAGATCGGTGATATCGCCTATAAGACGCTGATCATAGAAATTATGGGAAGGCACAGCAATATTATTCTTGTAGAAGATAAGAACGGCACGATCATAGACTGCATCAAGCATATTCCCCCGTCACTGAACCGATACAGAACTTTGCTTCCCGGACAGAAATACTTATCTCCTCCGCCTCAGGAAAAACATTCTCCGCTTACAGAAAGTGCAGAAGGTTTTATACAAAAAATCAGATGGAACGAAGGTAAGATCGACCGTCAGATCGTGCAGCTTTACAGCGGAATCTCACCACAGATTGCCAGGGAGATAACGTTCCGTGCCGGACTGGCAACGAAAGAGACTCTTTCTGAAGCGTTCACCGCCATGATGGAGGAATTCAGGAACAACCGATATGCACCACAGATGTCTGTCTCAGATGGAAAGGAATACTTTTCGGTTACAGCTCTCTCCCATTTAAAGGGAGAAAGGAAGGATTTCGATACGGCTGGAGAGCTTCTGGACCGCTTCTATTACGGCAAATCCGAACGGGACAGAGTAAAGCAGCAAGCTGCAGATTTGGAAAAAATGCTGCATAACGAGCATGATAAAATTGCCAAAAAAATCAAGAAACTGAATGCATCTCTTTCAGATACAGAGAAAGCAGATAGATTTAAAGTCCTCGGTGAACTTTTGACAGCCCACCTTTATTTGGTGAAAAAAGGCCAAAAGAAAATTGAAGTGACGAATTTCTACGAAGAGGATCAGCCGAAGCTGGAAATTCCGCTTGATCCCCTGAAAGGTCCTTCTGAAAACGCTCAAGCTTATTTCAAAAAGTACACTAAACTTAAAAACTCGGTCGCTTATATTGAAGAGCAGCTGGAAAAAGCGAAAGAAGATCTTCTTTACTTCGAGAGTCTCATCCAGCAGATGGAGTCCGCATCTGTGAGAGATGTGGCAGGCATCCGGGAAGAATTAGAAGAGCAAGGGTATGTCAGAAAACGAAAACAGCAAAAGGCCAAAAAGAATGAAAAGCCTGTTCTAGAAACCTATCAATCAACAGATGGCATTACCATCCTTGTCGGCAAAAATAATAAACAGAATGACTATTTGACGTTTAAAGCCTCACGTCAAAATGAAACGTGGCTTCATACGAAAGACATTCCAGGTTCTCACGTCGTCATAAAGAGCGAGGAAGTTAGCGAAACAGCGCTCCTTGAAGCCGCAGGACTTGCCGCCTATTTTAGCAAAGCCAGGCATTCAGGCTCCGTTCCGGTGGATTATACGCTGATCCGGCACGTTAAAAAGCCATCAGGGGCCAAGCCGGGATTTGTGATCTACGACCAGCAGCAAACCCTTTATGTCACTCCAGATGAAGATCAACTGCTAAAATTAAAAAAATAACCAGGAGCTACCTGGTTATTTTTTTTGCAATGGTGATGATGGCCAATCCATCAAGCACTTCATGATGTGTGACCTCTTCAAGGCCGTTTGTTATAAGAAGAGAAGTCAGGCTATCTGATATGTATCGATGTCTCCTCGTTGAAACATTCGCCCACTTCAGCATGGCCGTTTGTTCAAACCCTGAAATGTTATGCTGCTTGCAATACTGAAAAGCTTCCATCTGATTCATTTTTTCTGATGGATTCAGCATAGCCAGCGTTCCGCCTGGTTTCAGGACTCGGATCATCTCCTTGATGCCCACTTCCGGTTCAGGAAGGAGAAACAGGACACACGTTGATAAAGCCACGTCAAATGATTCATCACCAAACGGCAGATCACATGCATCGCCGATCAAAAACTCCCCCTTCTTGCTGCGGTTATGAAAGAAGAAATTTTGCGTGCTGGCTTTTATCATTTCCGATGACAGATCAATACCTGTAAGCTTGTCGGCTTCATCTGCGCCGCGAAGCAGCAGTCTTCCTGTTCCACATCCGACATCAAGAACGTTTTTATCTCTCCACGATCCTGTTTTCTCCTTTAATGTATCATGGATTCCGCCGAGCCAGGTGGTTCGTGCCATGCTATCGAAAAAAGAGACCAATTCATCGAATTCTTCACCGTTCATCTTCCTCAATCAGAAGCGCTCCTTCCATTCTCCCGCTATGCGTTTTGAAGCCAGTTCTCCGGATTTTCTTTCCAAGAGAGCAAATACGAGAGATCATCTTTAGAAATATAGCCTTCCACAGAGGCTGTTTCTATTAATGTACTAAAATCGGTGAGAGTTTGCACGTTTATGTTGTTGGCTGCCAGATTATCCGCCCCTTTGGCAAGTTCGTAAGAAAAGACCGCAACAACTCCAAGTACATTGCAGCCTGCTTCCCTAAGTGCCTGAACGGCAGTAATGACGCTCCCTCCAGTTGAAACCAGATCTTCGACCACTACCACGTTCATTCCGGCTTCCGCTTTCCCTTCGATCTGTTTGCCTTTTCCGTGAGACTTTGCACTGCTCCTCACATAGCTCATCGGAAGGTCAAGACGGTCTGCAAGCAGTGCCGCATGCGGAATCCCGGCTGTTGCTGTTCCCGCGATCATGTTCGTTTCCGGAAAATGCTCTAGAACAAGGTTCTTCAATCCTTCTGCGATCTCATTGCGCACGTTTGGATAGGAGAGTGTCAGGCGGTTGTCGCAATAGATAGGAGATTTCATTCCAGATGACCAAGTATACGGATGTTCCACCGATAGTGTAACGGCTTCAATGGAAAGCAGGTCTTTAGCGATTTGTTTTTTCATGTAAAATCCCCCATTCTTTTTCGATATTTACGTATGTTTGCAATGGATCAAGAGACCCGGTAATGCTTCTTCCCACCACAATGTAATCAGATCCTAGCTCTTTGGCTACTGCAGGGTCAGCGGTTCTCTTCTGATCGTTCTTATCATCATCTTTAAGCCTGATCCCGGGAGTTACGGTTAGAAATTCTTGTCCGCAGACCCTCTTGATGTGCGGCACCTCAAGCGGTGAACAGACCACGCCATCAAGCCCGCTTTCTTTCGCAAGCTTTGCATAATGGCTGACCGCCCACTCCATGGATTCGCCGATCAGCAATTCATCCTTGAGCATCTGTGACGATGTACTGGTTAACTGGGTCACCGCGATGCAGAGAGGACGCTTTTCTGGACCTGCTACAGCTTCCAGCCCTTCGATGGCACCTCTCATCATTTCTCGCCCCCCGGCTGCATGAACGTTTACCATATCGACTCCGAGAGCGGCAATTCGTTCCATCGCTTTTCGGACCGTTGTCGGAATATCATGAAGCTTTAAATCAAGAAAGATCCGGAACTTTTTTTCTTTCAGATAAGAGACCAGTTGAGGTCCCTCTCCATAGAACAGCTCCATCCCAACTTTTACCCAGGCCTCTTGCCCTTCAAATGGTTCAATAAACGCTTCTACTTCTTTTTTACCCGGAAAATCTAGCGCGATAATGACGGGACTTCGCATTCCCTCCAGCTCCCTCCGATTATTTCTCTGATATGGCTGACGTTCATTTTCTCAAGCAATTCCGGCAATTGTGAGATAATATCCGGGCAGATGAACGGATCTACAAAGTTCGCCGTTCCGACCGCGACTGCAGAAGCACCGGCCAGCATGAATTCGATCACATCCTCCGCACAGCTGACGCCTCCCATTCCAATGATCGGGATGGATACCGCCTGGCTCACCTCATGGATCATGCGGATCGCCACTGGCTTGATCGCTGGTCCTGACAACCCGCCAGTTTTATTGGCTAAAATCGGTTTTCGTGTTTTCAAATCGATTCTCATACCTAAAAGCGTGTTGATCATTGAAAGACCATCCGCCCCAGCTTCCTCTACCGCTATTGCCATCTCGGCAATATTGGCAACGTTTGGAGACAATTTAACATACACCGGCTTGGACGAGACGGCTTTCACTCTTTTTGTCAGTGCGGCTGCTGTTCTCGCGTCCGTTCCAAACTGAATGCCGCCTTCTTTTACGTTCGGACATGATATATTCAGCTCCAAAACAGAGACTTGAGGATGGCTGGACATCTTCTCTGCGACTTCACAGTAATCTTCTTCTGTTGATCCAGCGATATTGGCAACGATCGGAAGGTCATACGATTTAAGAAAAGGCAGTTCTTTTTCCATGATTTGATCCACACCAGGATTCTGCAATCCTATCGCGTTGAGCATCCCGCTATGGGTTTCGGCCACCCTTGGTGTAGGATTGCCGAACCTCGCTTCAACGGTGGCTGCCTTAATGGCAGCAGCCCCAAGGACTGACAGATCATAAAATCCTGCATATTCACGGCCGAATCCAAAACATCCTGAAGCAGGCATGATCGGATTCTTCATTTTTAAACCTGGCAGACTTACCTCAAGACGTTTCATAATACCACCTCACCAATCGGGAATACCGGACCATTGCTGCATACTTTCACATAGTCTGAGGGAAGCCCTCCATTCACATGGCAAACACAGGCGAAACAAGCTCCGATTCCGCAGCCCATCCGTTCTTCTAAAGAGAAGTAACCATCAGCTGAAGGCACCTGCTGTTCCAAAGCTTTTAGCATTACAGTGGGTCCGCACGAAAACAGCAGGTCATAATGTAAATCTTTGTTTTTTATCACATTTGTTACAAACCCTTTAGTCCCTTGAGATCCATCCACCGTTGAAACATATGCTTCTCCTAGCTCGGCGAATTTCTCACTGTAAAATCCGTCTTCTGCAGATTGGAATCCAAGTACGGATATCACATTGATTCCTTGGCTGCGCAGTTTTTTTGCCAGATAGTACAAGGGAGGCACACCGATACCCCCGCCGACAAGCAGCGCTGTCTGTCCTTGGGAGAGCTCGTCCAGAGGAAACCCGTTTCCTAACGGTCCGAGAAGGTCGATCTTCTCGCCCTCCTTTTTTTGGCTGAGCAAAGCGGTACCCGTGCCCTCTTTGCGGTAAAGCATCGTCACGGTCCGGCTATCCAGGTCCACATCACAGATAGAAATCGGCCTTCTGAGCAAAGGCTGAAATGTGTCAGTGACTCGTATGTGGACAAACTGGCCGGGAGAAGTCATTTCCTTAACAATATTTCCCTGTACTTTCAGTTCAAAAATGTGACGAGCAATCTCCTTCTGAGAAACTACTTCTACCAGTTCCTTTTTCATATGAGAACACGATCCTTTTCAAAGGCTGGCATTTGTCTGGCTGTAAAGGTCAAGGACTCAAGGACACCAAGCAAGGCTTCTGCAGTATCAAGACTTGTTAAACACACCACTCCGTTTTCGGACGATTCTCTTCGTATGCGGAATCCATCGCGTGCAGGAACTTTTCCTTTCGTCAGCGTGTTGACCACAAATTGCGCTTCGCCCTGGCGGATCACATCAAGCAGGTTTCTTTCCTTGCTTCCGATCTTGTGAACAACCGTCACAGGGATCTGCTGCTCTTGCAAATAGTTCGCTGTTCCTTCTGTCGCCATGATCGTATAGCCGATTTCGTAGAAACGCTTCATCAGGCGGAGCGCTTCTGGTTTGTCTTTATCTGCTACGGTGAACAGTACAGATCCATATGTTGGCATTTTCATTCCTGAAGCCACAAGTCCTTTATATAGCGCCTTTTGCAGCGTGGTATCTCTTCCCATCACTTCTCCAGTGGACTTCATCTCCGGACTTAAGTACGTATCCACCCGGCGCAGTTTGGCAAAAGAAAACACGGGTACTTTAACGAAAACTTCTTCTTTTTCTGGAGCATATCCTGTTTCGTAGCCCAGTTCTTTCAGTGGTGTTCCAAGAATCACTTTGGTTGCCAGGTTGGCCATCGGAATACCTGTAATCTTGCTCAAGAAAGGTACCGTTCGGCTTGATCTTGGATTGACTTCCAATACATAGACCTCTTCGCCATGCAGCACGAACTGGATGTTAAGAAGTCCGATGATTCCGAGGCCTCTTGCCATTGAGATCGTACGTTCGATAATTTTATCTTTCTGTTCAGGCGTCAATCGCTGAGGCGGATAGACGGCAATGGAGTCACCTGAGTGAACGCCCGCACGTTCGATGTGCTCCATTATTCCTGGAATGAATACATCATCTCCATCGGATATCGCGTCAACTTCTACTTCTTTGCCCTCAAGGTAACGGTCGATCAAGACAGGATGTTCAGGATTTACTCTCACCGCATTCTCCATGTATTGAAGAAGTTCTTTTTCTTTATAGACGATCTCCATCGCTCTGCCTCCCAGAACGTAGGAAGGCCTAACGAGGACCGGATAGCCGATTCTCTCTGCAATAACCTGTGCTTCTTTGACAGAAAACGCTGTTTCTCCTTCCGGCTGAGGAATGTTCAGTTCTTTCATCGCCTGTTCAAACCGGTCTCTGTCTTCTGCTCTATCCATGTTGTCAAGTGAGGTTCCAAGGATGGCTACCCCTCGCTCATGCAAAGCATCTGCAAGATTGATGGCCGTCTGCCCGCCAAACTGGACAATCACTCCCTTTGGATTTTCTTGATCGATGACATGCATCACGTCTTCAACGGTTAACGGTTCAAAATAAAGCTTATCCGATGTACTGAAGTCTGTGGACACTGTTTCTGGATTGTTATTGATGATGATCGCTTCATAGCCGGCTTCTTTGATCGCCCAGACCGTGTGCACGGTCGCATAGTCGAATTCGATGCCCTGACCGATCCGGATCGGCCCGGAACCGAGAACAAGGACGCTTTCTCTTTCTGTTCGTAACGATTCATTTTCTTCACCGTATGTTCCATAGTAATATGGCGTTTCAGACTCAAACTCTGCCGCACATGTGTCTACCATCTTGTACACAGGCTTGATATCCTTCTTCATTCTAAGTTCATAGATTTCTTTCTCAGGCATGTTCCAGGCTTTCGCCAGCCATACGTCGCTGAAGCCCTTTTCTTTTGCGGCACGCAGCAATCCTAAATCACCAACTTTGTTAAGCACTTTCTGCTCAAGGTCAATGATTCCTTTGATCTTTTCAAGGAAGAAAACATCGATCTTCGTCAGCTCCCAAATGTCCCTTACCGTCATTCCGATTCTGAAACCTTGCGCGATATGGTATAAACGCTCATCGTCTGCGCTGACCAGTACTGGGATCAATTCTTCTCTTGTCTGCTTCGGATTGCTGATTTCAAGATGATAGCATTTTGTTTCAAGCGAGCGGACCGCCTTCAGCAATGACTCTTCCAAATTCCTTCCGATCGCCATCACTTCTCCCGTTGCTTTCATCTGGGTACCGAGCTTTCGGTTTGCTCCTTCAAATTTATCAAACGGCCATCTCGGAATCTTTGTTACGATGTAATCTAGTGCCGGTTCAAAACTTGCGTAAGTGGAGCCTGTGACCGGGTTTTTGATCTCATCCAGTGTGTATCCGACAGCAATTTTAGCTGCGATCTTGGCAATGGGATAACCTGTTGCTTTTGAGGCTAGCGCAGACGACCGGCTTACCCTTGGATTTACTTCAATAATGTAATAGTTGCTGCTGTCAGGATCGAGAGCAAGCTGGACATTGCATCCTCCCTCTATCTTTAATGCCTGAATAATCTTGAGAGAAGCGTTTCTTAAAAGCTGGTAATCTCTGTCGCTCAGCGTCTGGCTTGGTGCAACTACAATTGAATCCCCGGTATGGATGCCGACAGGATCGATGTTTTCCATGTTGCAGACAACGATGGATGTGTCGTTGCTGTCACGCATCACTTCATACTCAATTTCTTTGAATCCGGCAATGCTCTTTTCAAGCAAGACCTGGTGTACAGGGCTGGCAAGCAAGCCGCTCGTTACGATTTCTTTCAATTCCTCTTCATCACTGGCAATTCCCCCGCCTGTCCCACCGAGGGTGAAAGCTGGGCGAATGATCACGGGATAACCGATTTCCGCCGTAAATGCTGCTGCCTCTTCATACGTACGGATAATCTCGCTCTCCGGCACCGGTTCGTTCAGTTCATTCATCAGCCCTCTGAAAAGTTCACGATCTTCTGCCTGTTGAATGCTTGAAAGTGTTGTTCCAAGCAGTTCCACATTGCATTCTTCAAGAATGCCGCTCTCTGACAATTCCACAGCAAGGTTTAAGCCTGTCTGTCCGCCAAGTGTGGCTAAAAGTCCATCTGGGCGTTCCTGGCGGATAATCCGGCTGACAAACGGAACCGTAAGCGGCTCTATGAAAACTTTGTCTGCCATCGAGGTATCGGTCATGATGGTCGCCGGATTGGAGTTGACAAGGATAACTTCATAGCCTTCTTCTTTTAACGCCTGGCAAGCCTGTGTACCGGCATAATCAAACTCTGCAGCTTGTCCAATGACGATCGGACCTGATCCGATCACAAGTATTTTTTTAATGTCTAAGCGTTTAGGCATATTTCTTTCCCCTCTTCCTTGGTAGTTTCCATCATGTTCATGAACTTTTCAAACAGCGGATTGGCATCCATAGGCCCTGGTGAGGCTTCTGGATGGTATTGCACTGAAAATGCGGGTTTTACTTTGTGTCCCAATCCTTCGACAGTTCCGTCATTGACAGCGGTATGCGTTAATCTAAGCTCCGTCCCGGCAAGGGTTTCGGGGCTGACTGTATACCCGTGGTTCTGTGCCGTCATTGTTATTTTTCCTGTCTGAAGGTCTTTTACAGGATGGTTTGAGCCGCGATGGCCAAATTTCAGTTTTTCTGTATTTGCTCCCATTGCCAGCGCGAACAGCTGGTGGCCTAAGCAGATCCCAAACAGCGGGATTTCTTCTTCCAGAATGCTGGTGATCATATGAAGGGCTTCCGGCACATCCTTAGGGTCTCCAGGGCCATTGCTTAAAAGAATACCGTCTGGATTCAGCAGTAAGATCTCCTCTGCTGTTGTATTGTAGGGAACCACAACCACATCGCAGCTGCGCTGTGACAGTTCTCTTAAGATCCCGCTTTTTGCCCCATAATCCACTACGACGACCCTTCGTCCTGTGTTTGGGAGATGATAAGGTGTTTTCGTAGAAACAGATTGAACATGGTCCGTTTTAAGCGGTGCAGATTTAAGCTCTTCTACGATAGCAGCTGTATCAGCCTCAGCTGAAGCAATCTTGCCTTTCAGCGTTCCATGTTTCCGGATTAAACGAGTTAGCTTTCTTGTATCGATTCCCATTAGGCCCGGTATATTTTTTGCTTTTAACAGTTCATCAAGTGTCCCGAGGGACTGATAGTGGCTGGGCATTGAACACGCTTCGTTGACGATCAGTCCGTGAACAGCAGGTGAGATGGATTCAAAGTCCTGGCGGTTAACGCCGTAGTTTCCGATCATCGGGTATGTCAGTGTCACGATTTGTCCGCAATAGGAAGGGTCGGACAAGATCTCCTGATAGCCCGTCATCCCTGTATTAAAGATAACTTCGCCTTCCTGATCGATTGCACTTCCAAATCCATCTCCGTGAAATACGGTACCGTCTTCTAAAACCAGAATCCGTTTCATGCGTTTACACTCTCCTTTTCATACTTAAAGCTGCCTTCTACAATCGTAAGTACGGGCCATCCTTTGCAGCTCCAGCCTGCAAACGGTGTATTCTTTCCTTTTGAAACAAAGTTTTCAGGATCTATTTTTTCTTCATGATTTAAGTCGATCACCGTCAGGTCCGCCACCGCTCCAATCTCCAATGTTCCGTAAGGAAGATTGAACGAATCAGCTGGCTTCCGCGTAAACCCGTCAACCAGTTCCTGCAGGGTCAAAACTCCCTTTTGAACAAGATTGGTGTATAGAAGCGGGAAGGCTGTTTCCAGACCAACGATACCGAAAGGAGCAAGTTCCATTCCCTGGTCTTTCTCATCTTTGCTATGAGGCGCATGATCAGTAGCCAGAAAATCAATAACCCCGGATTTATAGGCTTCAATCAGCGCTTTTCTGTCTTCATTTCCTCTCAGCGGAGGATTCATCTTATAATTCGTGTCTAATCCTGGTATATCTTCATCACACAATAGCAAGTGATGCGGAGTTACTTCAGCTGTTACTTTGATTCCTGCTGCCTTCGCATCTTTTATCACACGAACAGACTCTTTCGTACTCACATGGCAGACGTGATAGCGGGCTCCAGCTGCCTCTGCCAAAAGAACATCCCTGGCAATTTGAACCGCTTCGCATACGGAAGGGATTCCATTTAGTCCATGTTTTTCTGCAAAATCTCCTTTATGTACCGATCCTTTATGGATCAGTGTGTTCTCTTCACAGTGAGCAACGATAACCGCATCGCTCTGTTTAGCCAGCCTCATCGCCTGAAGCATCATGTCCGCCGACTGGACACCTACTCCATCATCTGTAAAGGCAAACGCACCTTTGTTTTTTAACGCTTCAAAATCAGTAAGTTCCTTGCCTGCCTGCCTGGTTGTGATCGAAGCATATGGAAGGATACGAACGGAAGCTGTCTCTTTGATCTTTTCATTCACCCATTGAAGCTGTGCAGCGTTGTCAGGCACCGGTTTAGTGTTCGGCATGGCGGCAACTGTCGTAAATCCTCCTCTTGCAGCTGCTTTTGTTCCTGTTTCAATCGTTTCTTTATGTTCTCCGCCAGGCTCCCGCAAATGGACATGGAGATCGATAAGTCCCGGAGTAACCAGGTTCCCTGACACGTCAATCACCTTATGGCCTTCTTCAGGCAGTGACTCGCCCAGATCTGCTATTTTTGTATCCTCGATTAAAATGTCCTGTACTTTTAAACCATTTGTCCCAGTCAGTACTTTACCACCCTTTAACAAGATGCCCATTCTTTGTTTCCTCCTTTGAATTGGTTTCCAGCGCCCATTTAAGAACCGCCATTCTGACAAAAACTCCATTGTTCATCTGCTTAAAAATTCTTGAACGATCACATTCCACAAGTTCGTCGGCAATCTCTACTCCCCGGTTTACAGGGGCGGGATGCATGATGATGGCATGGTCTTTCATTCTTTTTTCCCGTTTAACGGTCAATCCGTACTTTTCGTGATACTGATCAGCCGTCATGCTGCTCTTGTTATCATGGCGTTCGTGCTGAATCCGCAGCAGCATGAGTACATCTGCTGTTTCAACCGCTTCATCCATCGTAAGATAGCCATTCTCACCCAGTTCACTGTCATACCATTCTCTCGGTCCTGAAAAATAAACTTTTGCGCCTAGACGAACTAGAATTTCCGCATTGGATTTCGCAACACGGCTATGCCTGATGTCACCGACGATAACTACCTTTAACCCCTGCAGGACGATGAATTCCTGCTGGATGGTGAGCAAGTCAAGCAATGACTGGGTAGGATGGTTTCCGCATCCGTCACCTGCATTGATGATCGGAATTCCTACTCTGCCGGCCAGTTCATCAAAGTACCGGTCTTTACTGTGCCGGATAACTGCGGCAGCCGCACCGATTTCTTCAAGTGTTCTGACCGTATCGTAAAGAGTTTCCCCTTTTTGGGTGCTCGAGTAGACGCAGTCAAGGTTTAATACATCCAGTCCTAATTTCCGTTCGGCTGCTTCAAAGCTCATTCTCGTTCTCGTGCTCGGTTCAAAAAACAGGTTGGCTGTGAACGTCTGGCCTTCCGGCTGCCATCGCTCTCCTTTGGCAAACGCGTGTGCATCATGCAGGATCTGTTCGATCTCTAGAACTGACAGATCTTTCATCGTGAGTAAATTTTTCATAGTATCAGCTCCTTTTTAATTTTTCCTAAAAAAACACCCTGACGTTTTCTTGTCAGGGTGCAGCCAGATTTGAAGAAGCGTATACGCTCTTCAAACTGGTTCACCCTTCTAAGCCTCTCGGACTCATTTAAAAGGTGTTCATTATGCAGCTGGGTCGTTTTCAGATACTCCGAACATCTTATTCAGTAGTTCAGAATCATCTTCTCGTCCTGGAAGGACAAGGTTTAAGAACACACCGATCAAAGTGGCCAGCGCCATGCCGGTGATCTGCAGAGTTTCACTAAATTGGAGGACCGCTCCCCCGATTCCTGTAACAAGGATGACGGAAGAGATGATCAGATTTCGTTTGTTTCCAAAATCAATTTGATTATCAATCAGCATCCTGAGCCCCGATGAAGCAATGATCCCAAAGAGAAGGATGGAAACACCGCCCATGACCGGTGTTGGTACAGAGCTGATAAGTGCAGTGACCTTTCCTGAAAACCCGAAGCAGATGGCCGTCACTGCCGCTCCCCCGATAACAAAAACGGAGAACACTCTCGTGATGGCCAAGACTCCTATGTTTTCACCATATGTGGTCACTGGGGGGCCACCTATGAAAGAACCGATCATTACCCCGATGCCGTCACCGAGGATGGAGCGATGCAGACCTGGTTTTTCTAAAAAGTTTCGGCCGACAACCTTGCTCAGTACAAGCTGATGCCCGATATGCTCGGCGATTGTAACTGTAGCCACCGGCATCATGATAAATGCGATCGACCAGGAAAAATGCGGTGTGTAGGATACAAACGGAAACATGAAGTCAGGTGCATCGATGAGACTAGCTTGCTTTACTTTCGACAAATCCACCATCCCCCTCGCAAAGGCAAAGAGATATCCGGCGATGATACCGATCAGGATGGGAATGATTCCAAAGATTCCTTTTAAATACATCGAGCAAACGATCGTGACAGCCAGTGTGAACAAAGCTACTGAAAAGTAGGACAAGCTATACTCGTTTGTATGTGGATTGTTCATTGCCATTTTAACTGCTGTATTGGCGAGCCCCAGTCCAATAACGATAATGACAGGACCGACTACAACGGGGGGCATAATTCTCATCAGCCATTTCAACCCGCTTGTTTTAATGATCAAAGCTACTGCTCCGTAAACAAGCCCGGCAAGAAAGCTTCCGACCATCGCGGCTTCAGGTCCGCCCAGCATTTTAACGGAAATGATTGGAGTGATGAACGCAAAGGATGAACCAAGGTAAGCGGGAATCTGGCCTTTTGTCACCAGCAAGTAAGCCAATGTTGCCAAACCGCTTGAGACCAGTGCGACCCCTGGATCCAGTTTAACCAGGAATGGTACAAGAACCGTAGCACCGAACATGGCAAATAGGTGCTGCAGGCTTAACGTCAGCCATTGGTGAATTTTCGGTACTTCACGCACATCCAGTATGGCATGGCGTGTTTCCTGTTGATCTGTATTTTCATTATTTCTGTTTTTATCCATAAAAAATACCTCCTTTGCAAGTGAAGGAGGTTGTGCTGAATACACAGGTCTGCCTATTTGTGCAGCCTGTCTATCCATACCTCCCTTGCTAGTCTCTCTGGACTCGATTTAAAGGGACGTGCGCTATTTATTGTTTTCGTGGATGGATACTTCATCAGCTCCATCGACCTCTGCTAAGGAAGCTGAAATGATTTCATTATTTGATGTTGGTACATTCTTGCCGACATAATCAGCCCTTATCGGCAGTTCGCGGTGGCCTCTGTCGATGAGGACAGCCAGCTGGATCGAAGCAGGGCGGCCGATGTCCATGACGGCGTCCATCGCTGCTCTTACCGTTCTGCCTGTGAACAGAACATCATCCACCAATATTACTTTTTTATTGGCAATATCCACAGGAATATCCGTTCCTTTTAATTCAGGTTCAAGATTCTCGGTCTTAACTTTAAGGTCGTCACGGTAAAGGGTGATATCGATGTCTCCCACCTTGACTGGTTTCCCCTCAATGTTCTGAATTCGTTCTGCAAGGCGCTTCGCCAAATATTCACCTCTTGTTTTAATGCCTACCAGGACCACATTTTCAATTCCTTTGTTCCGTTCAATGATCTCATGAGCAATCCTTGTCAGTGCCCGGCGGATCGCCTGATCATCCATAATGACTGCCTTTTGCATGACTTGTCACCTTCTTTTTTGTTCGTTAATGCTTATCCTTTAAGCGGCCCATAAAAAATCCCCTCACCGTATGGGCGAGAGGACATAGTTAGGCCTGCAGCCTAAATCCGTTTCCTTCTCAGCCTCACGGGACTGTTGTTAAAGGACTATTCATTTGACCTTATTATTACAGAAAGGAAGGACGCTGTCAACCCATTTTCCGTCGAAGATTGTCGAGCAGCTGTTCCATATCTTCTGGAAGAGGAACTTCAAATTCCATATATTCCTTTGTGCGAGGATGTTCAAAACCGATCAAACCTGCATGGAGGGCTTGTCCATTGATATCAAGCGTCTTTTTGGGGCCATATTTCGGATCTCCTGCAAGAGGAAAACCGATATATTTCAGATGCACACGAATCTGGTGTGTTCTGCCTGTTTCCAGCTGGCATTCAACAAATGTGAAATCATTGAACTTTTCCAGAACATTAAAATGGGTTACCGCGTCTCTGCTGTTTTCATCCGTAACCGTCATCTTTTGGCGGTCACTTTTATCACGCCCGATCGGTGCATCAATGGTTCCCTTGTCGTGAGGCATGACGCCATGAACAATGGCTTTGTATTTCCGTGTCGTAGTCTTTGCTTTTAGCTGGCTCACTAAAGATTCATGGGCCATATCATTTTTAGCAACCATCAAAAGACCTGTGGTATCTTTATCAATACGATGGACGATGCCAGGCCGAAGAACTCCGTTTATACCTGATAAATCCTTGCAATGGGCCATGAGACCATTAACGAGAGTACCTGAATAATTTCCAGGAGCCGGATGAACCACCATTCCTCTTGGCTTATTCACGACTAGCACGTCGGAATCCTCATAGACAATATCAAGATTCAATTCTTCTGCTTCAACATCCAAGATTGTCGGTTCGGGAATCGTGATGGAGATAATATCCCCTGCACTGCATTTGTAATTGGTCTTGACCGTTTTGCCGTTGACAGTTACCATGCCCTCCTTCACCCAATTTTGGACTTGAGACCGCGACCAGTCTGATTCAATGGAAGTTACCACCTTATCAATTCGCTCAGACTGTTGTTCTTCCTCTATTTTAACCTCGATGTGCTCCATTCATGTTCTCCTTCTTATTCTTGCTTTCCATTAATGTTTGAATAAATATTAGTATGACACCAATAACCAGTGCGGAATCGGCCACATTGAATATCGGATAGTTATAGTTCGATATCTTGACGTCCAGGAAGTCAACGACCTCTTTCCTGATGATACGGTCTAAAAAGTTCCCGGTTGCTCCCCCGAGCACAAGACCAAGCGCTGTTCGCAGCAACGGCTGATGTTTAGCGTGCTTCTGCATATAATAGATGACCGCAGCGATAACAGCGATCGTAATGATGACAAAAAACCACATCTGATTTTGCAGAATACCGAAGGCAGCTCCTCTGTTCCGATGTGAGGTTATGTAAAAAACATTTTCTATGACCGTAATACTTTGTCCATAATGCATGTTTTTAACGATCCACCATTTTGTCACCTGGTCAAGGCCAAGCACCAAAAGTGCAAGAAGATAATAGTACACTTTGTTTCCTCCGATTCCTAAGTTTATACTTTCAAATTTTAGCACAGGCTGAAGGCCAAGCACAATCCAAAGACTAAATTATTTAGCTTATCATCGCCATAAGCATCAGTATGCAGAAAAGGGGCTGTCCTGAAAGTCGAAAATTGACCTTCAGGCAGCTCCTTTGACGTGAAAAATCTTCAATGAAAAGTTGATTGAAGTGGAAGGTGCGAGACTCCTGCGGGACTAGCGTGACAGGTGAGACTCCCGCAGGCGCTAGCGCCAAAAAGTAGGCGTTCACGCCGGTAAGGCTCACCGNNTTCTTGGACAGCCCCTTTCAGCTACTCACACTCATGTATCTCTTTTTGCTTCTGAACTTTGCTTCCATAGATGATGAAACGGACAGGACGAGGCTGCCGTCTCATCATCCCTTAAATAATATTGTTTCCATTCTTTATTTTCGGCATCTCCATACTTTTTTAATTCAGGGTGGATTGGAGCGGTATCATAGGTTGACAGTCGATCCCTGATCCATTCAGACATCTTTTCTGCCTTTCTCTGGTCTTCATTGAAACGGGAAAGTACCCACCTCGGTGTAAGAGCGAGCATAAAAAAGGGAAAGTAACGGCTGTACCTTTTCACATGTGCGGGTGTTCCGCAAAATACGAAATATTGTTCCAATCCATAACAAAACTCCCAGGTAGCATCCTCTGGATCATTTGAAATATGTGCCGGCCAAGGTTTTTTGTCAAGCGATGAAGTTCTTTTCATCAAGTCCCAAAAAACTTCTTCGTACGTATTTACCGTTTGATACTCTTCAGGATGAGCCGGATCATTATTAAAGAAAACAACAAGAGCCGAATAAAGGCCGGTTTCACGGGAGCACTTTCCATATGAATCCAGCAGTTCTGCAAAGGCTTCAGAAGCTTCCCTGCTTTCTGGTCGGGGTGCGAAACCATAACGGATATGGCCGAGCTGATACCCTTGAATGGCGGGAATGCAGGGAAATTTAAGTTCATGATTCGTCATCTTGCTATGAAAAGCATGGAATGCATTCCTTTTCCAATCGTCAAGCAGTACAGATGCACTCTCCTTGTCATATAACCGTTCCATACTCAGCCTCCTTGCTTTTACATTATTTCAAAGCAAGTGGTTAGGTGAATGTCCATACAAAAAGCAGAAAATAGCCTAAAAAAAGCCGTCCTCCTCAAGCCGCAATGATTGCGTCGTCAGAAAGACAGCTATTCTTTATTCACTATTTAGTTTTCATAATTTTTAGTTACAATCTCTGCACACGATGCACAAAGTGTAGGGTGTTTTTCATCAGAACCAACTTCTGGTGTTACAACCCAGCAGCGCTCACACGTTTCGCCTTCAGCAGGCTTAACAGAAACCGCCAAGTGATCATATTTTACTGCCCTTTCAGGAGCATCATCTCTAAAACCGCCAATCACTGCCTCTGAAACAATAAACAGTTTATTAAGGTCCTCTACATTTTCAAGCCAGCTCTTCACATTTTCTGCAGGATACAGGGTGATAGACGCTGTAAGGGACTTCCCGATTACTTTAGCATTTCTTGCTTCCTCAAGTGCTTTTAATACTTCATCACGAAGATCCATAAACAGATCCCAATCTTTCATCAATTGGTCTTCGCCAGGATAAGTGACAGAGTCCGGCATGGTTGTTAATTGAACACTTTCCTCTGTAACACCAGGAATGTAGTTCCAAACTTCGTCTGCCGTGTGGGCAAGAATTGGAGCTGTCAATTTTGTGATCGCCATCAGTGCTTCATAAAGTACGGTCTGTATGCTTCTGCGTTTAATATCGTCCTCTGACTGAATGTAGAGAGTATCCTTAGCAATATCAAGGTAGAATGATGACAGATCGATGGTACAGAAATTATGGATCGCGTTATAAACAGTCAGGAACTGGTACTCATCATAAGATTTCTTTACCCGGTCGATCAGTTTATTGAGTTTAACGAGCATGTATTGATCGATCTTGCCAAGTTCTTCAAAAGGAACAGCGTTTACTTTCGGATCAAACCCATTAAGGTTTCCAAGCAAGAAGCGCAGTGTATTACGGATTTTGCGGTAAACTTCAGCTACTTGTTTCAAAATATCATCGGACACTCTGACATCTGCCTGATAGTCCACAGAAGATACCCATAGGCGGATAATGTCAGCGCCAAGCTGGTTCATGACTTTTATTGGATCCATTACGTTGCCGATGGACTTACTCATTTTTCTTCCTTCACCATCAAGAACAAAACCATGGCTAAGAACCGATTTGTACGGTGCCTTGCCTGTGATCGCTACTGATGTGGAAAGAGATGAGTTAAACCATCCGCGGTACTGGTCAGAACCTTCCAGATAGAGATCAGCCGGACGGCTTAGATCTTCGCGTTCTTCAAGAACACTCCAGTGAGAAGATCCAGAATCAAACCATACGTCCATGATGTCTGTTTCTTTAGAGAACCTGCCGTTCGGACTGTGATCAGACGTGAATCCTTCAGGAAGCAGTTCTTTTGCATCTCGTTCGAACCAAATATTCGATCCGTGTTCACGGAACAGTTTTACAACATGCGCGATTGTTTCTTCCGTCATGATCGGTTCACCGTTTTCTGCATAGAACACCGGAATAGGAACTCCCCATGCACGCTGTCTTGAAATACACCAGTCTTCACGGTCTTTGATCATGTTAAACAGTCTTGTTTCGCCCCAGTTAGGAATCCAGTTCACTTCTTTAATAGCGTCCAGCATCTCTTCACGCATTCCTTTAATAGAAGCGAACCATTGAGCAGTAGCCCTGAAGATTACCGGTTTTTTCGTTCTCCAGTCATGCGGGTATGAGTGGGTGATGAAGGACAGCTTTAAGAGCGCGCCAGCCTCCTCCAGCTTCTGTGTGATTGGCTTGTTAGCTTCATCATAAAACATGCCTTCAAATCCAGGAGCTTCACTTGTCATAACACCCCGGTCATCGACTGGGCAGAGCACTTCTAGTCCGTATTTTTTACCGACAAGGAAGTCATCTTCCCCGTGTCCGGGTGCTGTATGGACACACCCAGTACCTGCATCAGTCGTGACATGGTCACCGAGCATGACGAGGGATTCACGGTCATAAAGAGGATGCTGTGCAACAACATGTTCAAGATCTTTACCTTTTACGGTTTTAGAAACCGTCACATTCGTCCATTCTAATTCTTTTTCCAGCTGCTCGACTAGCGCCTGTGCCACTAGAAGCTTTCTCCCCTCTGCCTCAACAACGACATAGTCAAGATCAGGATGAACGGAAATACCGAGGTTTGCCGGAATGGTCCATGGTGTCGTGGTCCAGATGACGATGCTTACGTCTTGATCAAGTACGTTTTTTCCGTCTTTCACCGGGAACGCAACATAGATAGATGCTGAACGTTTGTCATAATATTCGATCTCTGCTTCTGCTAATGCAGATTCAGATGATGGAGACCAATAAACAGGCTTCAATCCTTTGTAGATGAATCCTCTTTTCACCATTTCGCCAAATACTTCGATCTGACGGGCTTCATACGCTTTGTTCAGGGTGATGTACGGATTCTCCCAATCTCCGCGTACTCCCAGTCGTTTAAACTGATTCCGCTGGCGATCCACTTGTGTCAGAGCATATTCTTCACACCGTTTACGGAATTCTGCAACCGACATCTCTTTTCTTTTTACTTTTCCGCTCTTGGTTAAGGCGGTTTCAATTGGAAGGCCATGTGTATCCCAGCCAGGAACGTATGGTGCATGATAGCCTGTCATGGATTTATAACGGACGATCATATCTTTTAAGATCTTATTCTCAGCATGCCCTACATGGATATCTCCATTGGCATAAGGAGGCCCGTCATGAAGAATGAAGGAAGGTCGCCCTTTCGTATGTTCCTGCACTTTATTGTAAATATTCAGATCTTCCCATTTGGCTTGAACTTCCGGTTCACGCTGAGGAAGATTGCCCCGCATCGGAAATTCTGTTTTAGGCATTAATAACGTGTCTTTGTAATTCATATTTTTCCTCCTACATCTATCGAAAAAATCATTTCCAACTGCTCACATGCATACAAAAAGGCCTTCTCGTCACTGTGAAGGGACGAGAAGGCCACCCGCGGTACCACCCTAATAGGTTTCAAAATGAAAGAAACCCGCTTTGCAATCGTATCGTGAAAGAACGCCAGGCTTACTTAGTGCAGGTTCAGCCTGGAAACTCCGGGGTGATCTTCTGTACAGTCCATTTACCGGTCTTCCACCATCACCAGCTCGCTTACTTGAAAAATGGATTCTATACTTACTTTCCCTTTCATCGTTGCCAAAATATAATAATCTTTAAAGAATTATATGCTTAGGACGAAAAAACGTCAAGCGTTCTATTTCATCTCCAGTTCGTATTCTTCACCACGTTCTGCAGGCTGAAGAGCATCCCAATCCTCATTCTTCAGCATTTCCAGCTGAGCTTCGATGAGCATGCGGAAACGGGTGCGATAAACAGAAGACTGCTTTTTCAATTCTTCGATCTCCATCGTGATTTTTCGGGATTTAGCCAGCGATTCATTGATAATTCGGTCCGCGTTCTTTTCCGCTTCCTTTACGATCAGCCTTGCTTCTTTTGTTGCGCTTCGTTTAACTTCCTCGCCTGTTTCCTGAGCAACAAGAATAGATTTGTTCAATGTTTCTTCAATGTTTTTAAAATAGGAAAGCTTCTCTTCAAGCTTTTCTACGGTTTCTTCCAATTCTCTTCTTTCGCGGATCACTGATTCATAATCTTTAATTACTTGATCAAGAAAATCGTTGACCTCATCTTCATTATAACCCCGAAATCCCCGGGTAAACTCTTTATTATGAATATCCAATGGTGTTAAAGGCATTTCCGCCACCTCCGCTAATGATGCTTTCTATTAATTACCTAGTTTCGACAATTGTAATGCCAATCCTTCTAAACTGTATAATTTATTGTAAAACTCCGTACCTTACCCGCCATCTGTCTTTCTTTGTCTTACCTTCAACAGCGATCAGTTTGCTCCTGCCGTATCCTCTTAAAGATAAATAATCTCCAGGTTCAACTGGGAAGGACACTTCTTCAGTAACCCTCCAATTGACCTTTGCTTTCGACCCTTGAATGAGAGGGCTGACTTTTGACCGAGAAAGCCCATAGATCTCAGAGAGAACCACGTCAAGCCGCAATGAAGAAACTGTTCCTTCTTTCATTTCATAAATCTCGTCTGATTCAATGAGATCATTTTCAGACACTTCTTTCAGCTTAACACTCGCTTTTCCGATTCGCTCTAAGTTAAGGCAGACGTAGTCGCTCACATCGCCTGCAACAACAATCTGCATCCTGTCCTTGTTTTGAAGGATATCACCAAACTTTCCTCTCTTCATTCCAAGGTTCATCAGAGAGCCGAGAACGTCTCGATGCTCCATCGTTACAAACTTTGCCGGATAGTGAATTTCCAATACAGAAACTTCAAAATCCTTTTTCTCGGGTACAAAATAAGAAGGATAGATTAATGCTCTCTTTCTCTCAGAAAAAGAAGAGCCTCCCCAGAACGCCAGGGAAGCCTCCGAGCCTTTTCCAATCATGCTTTCAGCGATATCCTGCTCTCTTGGATCAAGAAAATCAGTCAGTTTAACAGAATATCGTTCCTCAGCTTCAGCCTTCCACTGCAGCACTTGATCAATAAAGGGATATTCTTCTTTACGAAAATGCTGATATATGTTCATCTATGCTCCTCTGCCTTTAGGCCAGGTATTGGCCAATCCAGTAAATAACCATTTTCACACCAGCTTGTGCAAACGATAATGCAAATAATGCGACGATCGGAGAAATATCAATCATGCCAAGCGGCGGGATGATTCTCCTGAACGGCGCCAAGTATGGCTCCACGATTCTGGCAATAAATTGGCCGATGGAAGATTCCCTTGCATTCGGGAACCATGACATTAATATGTACGCTATGACTATATATCGATAGATAGTGAAAAGTTCGCTAACAAAGTTCCCAATCTGATATACCAAAGAAAGCCACCGTCCTCGTATTATTCGCCTTCCAGCATTTCCGAAATCGATCCGGAAATATCTACGTTTTCCGGTGTGCACAAAAATGTGTTAGGACCTAATTTTTGTATATCTCCACCGATCGCATAAACGGTTCCGCTTAAAAAGTCGACGATCCGTTTTGCCTGATCATGTGGAATGCGCTGCAGGTTCATGACAACCGCACGCCTGTTTTTTAATTGATCGGCAATGTCCTGTGCTTCCGCGTATACTCTCGGTTCAACAAGGACCACCTTGGATTGCTGATGAATACTTTGCAGGCTGACGACGTTCTGCTTGTTTTTCTTTGTTTGAGCAGGAGGATATTCACTCTCCACAGCCTCTGCACCATCCTCTTCAACTACCTCTTCATATACATATTCATCTTCTTCAAGGTCAAAAAAGCGCTTGAATTTGTTCTTTATGCTCATGATTGGCACCTCCTAAAATTCTTTGCCGACCAGGCTGGTCCCAATTCTGACGAACGTTGCTCCTTCCTGGACAGCTATTTCATAATCATTAGACATTCCCATGGAAAGCTCAGTGCATGGCGCAAATTCGTAATGCTTCGCCTGTATGTCATTTTGCAGCTGTTTAAGTGTTGAAAAAACAGAACGAAGGGTTTCCTCATCTTCTGTATGAGGAGCCATGGTCATCAGCCCTACGATCCGGATGTTTGGAAACTCTTTCATATTATCGACATATGATAGAGTTTTTTCAGCCGACAACCCATGTTTTGTTTCTTCTCCGGAGACATTGACTTGAACAAAACAATTGATGACACGGTCTGCCCTCTTATCGATCTCCTTAGCAAGCGAGAGCCTGTCCAATGAATGAATATAGTCAACGTAAGGGAGAATTTCCTTAACTTTTCTGGACTGAAGAGAACCAATAAAATGCCACGTCACATCATCACCAAGAACCTCATACTTTTCCTTGAGGCCTTCCGGACGGTTTTCACCGATGTGCTCAACGCCAGATTTCACTGCATCCACAGCCGTTTCTGTACTCACATATTTCGTCACGGCAATAATTTTAACGTCCTCTGGCTTTCTGTTTTTTTTCTTGCAAGCTTCAGAAATATTAGTTTGGATGACTGAAAGATTTTGCTGGATATTCACGTTCTGCTCCTTTCAAACGCCCGATATAGCTCATGATCCTGCCGGTTTTTCCAAGTTCCTTGCGATGAGAAAAAAATTGTTCATTATTGCAGCTGGTGCAATAAGAAGTTTCAACAATATTTTCCTCTTTCATGCCTGCCTGAATCAGGATCCTCTTATTTACTTCCCGCAAATCCAGCAAATAATGCGTCTCGTCTATCTGACGGTATGGAAAATTTGCTGTATCAGCCGGAAGCGCCTTGTTGACTTGCTTGATAACAAATTCATCTACCTCATAGCAGCAGCATCCGATCGATGGGCCGATTGCTGCAATGATGTCATCGGGCCTGACACCTTCAGCCTTCACCCATTCATCCACCATGTTTGCTCCGATCTTGCCGACTGTACCTTTCCAGCCTGCATGGGCAAGCCCGACAAGTTTGCTTTGGGGACTCAAAAAGAAAAGCGGCACACAGTCAGCGTAAAGTGAGGTTAGTAGTAGGTCTTCTTCTGATGTATATATTCCATCGGTGCCTTTAATCGCGCTTGCCAGATCTTTTGCGCCCTTTCCAGCATCCTCATGCGTAACTTTTTTTATGACTGCCTGATGCACCTGCTCAGTTCCGACCCAGTGGTCTAAAGCAGCTCCAATGGCAACACTTGCGCTCTGCCGGTTTTTTAGAACATCCTCCGGGTTGTCTCCGACATGGAATCCTAAATTCAATGATTCATATGGATGCTTGCTAAAACCATTACTCCGTGACGTGATGCCTGCTGTTAATCCGGCATGCTGGTTCATCCAGTCAGCCAGTTTAAACATGCTGCCTTGTTGTACAAATGGTTCAGCTCTCAAAACCGCACACTTCCTTCTGTGAAAAGTATTATCAAATTGAGACGGATATTGGGTTATTATGCTATTTATTTTATCACAGATGAGTCTTGAGCGTATAATGCTATTTACTTTTTCAGCTGATCAAAAGGTTCTTTAATATATTCTCCTGAATCCTGAGCGTCCATATAGCGGACAAGAATGACATCTGTCCCGATCTTTACGATATTTCTCCATGGAATGACAATATCACTTTCTCTTGCAAAAAAGCCGAGCATTTTTCCTGGCCCCGGTATGATCAGTGATTCTATCTTTCCCGTGCTTAAATTAATCTCCAGATCAGCGATATGTCCAAGTTTTTTGCCGTTCGCAACATTTACTACGTCCTTGACCTGAAAGTCAGAAATCTTCATCATCGTATCCCCGCCCTTCTTTTACTAACTATATGAGCGAGCTTGTAAAATCATGTACAGCAAACAACCCGCTTTATCAGCGGGTTGTCTTTTTAGCTGCTCTGTATATTTTTGTTCATCTGTGAGATGGCCGCTTTTTCCAGACGCGAGACCTGGGCTTGTGAGATTCCAATCTCATCGGCGACCTCCATCTGCGTTTTGCCTTGAAAAAATCTCATCGTCAGAATCATTTTTTCTCTTTCATTAAGGCGCCTCATTGCTTCTTTCAGGGCAATTTCTTCAATCCACTGAAAATCTTTAGCCTTATCATCACTTATCTGATCCATTACGTAGATCGGATCGCCGCCGTCATTATAAATAGGTTCAAAAAGAGAAACGGGGTCCTGTATGGCATCCAGTGCAAATACCACTTCTTCTTTAGGAACCTCCAGCACTTCAGCGATCTGCTGTGCCGTTGGTTCCCTTGAAAGCTTATTCATAAGCTGGTCTCTTACCTGCAACGCTTTGTAAGCGATATCCCGCAGAGAACGGGATACCCGGATGGGGTTGTTGTCCCGCAAATATCTTCTGATCTCTCCAATAATCATAGGTACTGCATACGTGGAAAATTTTACATTTTGACCAAGGTCAAAATTATCGATGGATTTCATTAGGCCAATACAGCCGACCTGAAATAAATCATCAACAAACTCCCCGCGGTTGTTAAATCTCTGGATAACGCTGAGAACTAAGCGCAGGTTGCCGTTTACTAACGTTTCGCGTGCAGTAGGATCCCCGTTCTGCATCTTTGTGAACAATTCACGCATTTCGGGATTTTTTAATACTGGAAGCTTAGACGTGTCTACTCCGCAGATCTCTACTTTGTTTCGGGTCAATGGATTTCCCTCCTACCGGGAGTTTTTTGTCAAAGTCAGTATTTCCCTGGCAGGAATTTTTATGCAGTAGCTTCATCTTCAGGAAGTAAAGCAGGATGCCGGAAATCATGCGGCAGTATAGCTTAATTGACTGGAAATTATTTTCAAAATAAGCTGAAGGGTATAAGCCAGCTGTTCCCCCCTGCTATAGGAGAAAAGACTTGAGGGTTTCAACCATCAGTAGCAATGCCAAATTTCAATGCCAAATAAAAAAAGAGGCTGCTGCCTCCAATCAGACCATTTTATTAAATTCCTTTTGCAGCCGTTTAATAATTCTCTTCTCCAATCTTGAGATATAGGACTGAGATATTCCGAGCATATCAGCCACATCTTTCTGGGTCTTTTCTTCCCCTCCAGATAGTCCAAATCTAAGCTCCATGATCTGTTTCTCCCTGTCATTTAACGTAAATAAAGCCTTCAAAAGCAATTTCCGATCGACATTCGCCTCTAATCGGCGTGTAATAATATCCTCTTCTGTCCCGAGGACATCTGATAATAAGAGCTCATTTCCATCCCAGTCAACATTCAGCGGTTCATCAAAAGAAACTTCTGATCGTGTTTTGTTATTTCTGCGCAAATACATAAGGATTTCATTTTCAATGCATCGGGATGCATATGTAGCCAGTTTTATTTTCTTTTCAGGATTGAACGTGTTTACCGCTTTGATCAGTCCGATCGTACCAATACTGATTAAATCCTCTATATTGATCCCGGTATTCTCAAATTTTCTTGCAATGTAGACGACCAGCCTTAAATTCCTTTCGATGAGCAATGATTTAGCAGCCTTATCGCCGGATGGCAGCTTTTCAAGGAGTACAGCTTCTTCCTCCTTGCTCAGCGGCGGCGGAAGCGCCTCATGGCCGCCTATATAATGGATTTCCTCCGTTTTGATCCCAAGCTTAATTAACAGTTTGTACCAAAGAAGTGTCAGTTTCAGACGAAGCTTTCTCACTTTGCCATTCTCCCCTCTCCTTATTCTATGAGGCTGCTATGTTCTCGATACCTTTCGACATGACTTCTGGATGCACAATGCAGGTAAACGCATTTTCACTTGATAATGCTGTATATGTTAACCCGATAAGAACTCTCGAACATGAAAAGTTCCCCTGTTTGCTTTTGATTACGACTTCATCCGGCTTGATGGCCGGGAGAAATTCACTGTCTTTCCCCACAGCACGAAATGGAATAATCCGCAGGCGTGATTCCCATGAATGCCCCGAGGCACCAATTTCGTTAAATGACTCCATATCTTTAGAAAACGCTATGATTTCCGGTGGAAGGTGTTCTTCGTGGATATTCAAGTCAAGGATCATTACAGGCACCTTGGTGATCGGGTCATGCAGCTTGTTTCCGCTGTCAATCAGCCCGGCAGCTTGTATGCATGTATCCTCAATTCTGATTTCCACCCCCACCAATTCTGTATAATGGAGTTTCTGCACTTTAATGTCATCCACTCTTCTTTTGGAAAACAGCCATACTGCCGGAAAGCCGATACAGACGAACGCCCAGCTTAAAAGATCACCCTTTCCTGTACTCTTGGTCGCCAATACACCATGCATGATCGTTAAATCTGTCTGTAAGAAATAATGTGCCGCAAAAAGCCCCCCTCCTGTGACAAACGTTACAAAATAAAACATCCCAACATTTTTAGCGAAGTATGAAAATTTTTGAAAACCAAATGACACGACCATGATGATCAAGGAAAAAACAAATTTGATGAGCGGATGATACATGCTGATATCCGTAGGAATGAAAAGCAGCAAAACATACGAAGATCCGATGAAAGAACCCGCAGCCAGTCTCCATTTTTGCATTTTGCGTTTTAACACCATTCCGGTTAAAACAATCAGCAGAAAATCAATGCAAAAATTAAGAAACCAAATGACATCCAGATAAAGTGTCATTTGTTTTCTCCTTTCTTAAGAGTTGAAACAAGTATAAAACAGGCGAAATATGAAGTCTGTCAATTTATGAGACAAGATATCTTTTTATTTTAAGAGATTTTGTCATAATCTACTGCTTGCAAAAAACTGTTTTGAAGGCATAAAAAAACACCTTTCATAGTCTGAAAGGTGTTTTGCAAGTATTGTTGGCGCTTCTGCTTTTCTTAGTTATCTTCTTCGGTTACGGTTGCGGTTGCGAAGGAAAGTAGGGATATCCAGTGTATCAGAATCGGATTGTGAAGGCGGAGCCGGACGGTTTTCGTTCGTCACTTCCTCACGCTGGTTTCCTTGGCTAGCTGGAGCCTTTGGAGCCTGCTGCTGGAATTTTGGACGCTGCGCCTGTGCCTGCATGGCTTGCATGTTTTCTCTTTCATCGAAACCGGTCGCAATAACAGTCACCAGAATTTCATCTTTTAAATCTTCATTGATAACAGACCCGAAGATCATGTTGACTTCAGGATCTGAAGCAGAGGATACAATATCTGCCGCTTCATTAACTTCATAAAGGCTTAGGTTGGCTCCTCCAGTAATGTTCATCAGGACACCCTTGGCACCGTCGATTGAAGTTTCAAGCAATGGTGAAGAAATGGCCTTTCGTGCTGCCTCAGCTGCTCTGTTTTCGCCAGTGGCAATACCAATACCCATTAGAGCAGAACCTTTTTCAGTCATGATCGTTTTAACATCGGCAAAGTCAAGGTTGATCAATCCAGGTACAGCGATCAAGTCAGAGATCCCTTGTACACCTTGTCGCAATACGTTATCTGCCTCACGGAAAGCTTCAAGCATCGGAGTGTTTTTGTCAACGATTTCTAGTAGTCTGTCATTTGGAATGACAATCAATGTATCTACTTTTTCTTTGAATACGCTGATTCCGCCAACAGCTTGAGTAGAACGTTTTCGTCCTTCAAACGTGAAAGGACGGGTAACAACACCTACTGTCAATGCTCCCATTTCCTTAGCGATTTCAGCGATTACAGGAGCTGCACCTGTTCCAGTTCCTCCGCCCATACCGGCAGTAACAAAGACCATATCGGCCCCGCGCAGGGCTTCTTCAACCTGTTCCCTGCTCTCTTCCGCCGCTTTTTTTCCAATTTCCGGGTTGGCTCCTGCACCCAATCCCCTAGTAAGCTTTGAACCGATCTGCATTTTAATCTGAGCCTTTGAAAGGTTTAGTGCCTGGGCGTCAGTATTCACGCAAATAAATTCTACTCCTTGTACACCGTGCTCAATCATGCGGTTAACAGCGTTGCTTCCGCCGCCGCCGACACCAATGACCTTAATTGTAGCTAATGAATCCATGTTCATATCAAACTCTAACATGAGCGTTCCTCCTAATGACTAGTTAAACCTGTCTCTTATTCGAAAAATAAACCAAACCAATTTTTCATTTTGGATTTCATGCCGCCTGCGGTTTTATCACTTTGCTGCTTTGCCGCTTGAGGCTGTTTCTTTCTTTGCTGGACCTCTGCTCCCTCAGTAAGGGCAGAAGCTACCTCTTTTCCTTGTACCTTAATGTTGCGGTACGTAAATTGGATGAGGCCGATACCTGTCGTATATTGCGGCTCTCTGACGCCGATATAATCCGGCAGGGAGACCCTGACATTGTTTTGGAAAATTTCCTGTGCCAATTCCAGCAATCCAGGCATCGCGGCAACACCACCGGTTATCACAAATCCTCCTGGCAGATCTCCATAGCCTCTTCGAATGAGCTCTTCGTCAGCTAGTTCGAGCATTTCAGCAATACGGGCTTCAATAATAAGAGCCAGATCGTACTGACTGATCTCCTGATCTGATGAGGATCCAATCTGAGCGACAGAAAACGTTTCGTCTTTTGATGCATGATCAACAAAAGCATGTCCATGCTTGACCTTTATTTTTTCTGCATCTTCAGCAGTCGTTCGAAGTCCGATAGATATGTCTTTAGAAATGAACTCTCCGCCGAATGGAAGAACGGTGGTCATCTGCATTGTTCCCTGATCAAATACGGACACTGTAGTTGATCCTCCGCCGATATCGATTAAGGCTGTTCCTAAGTCCATCTCATCCCTGGTAAGGGCTATTGAAGCAGTAGCCAGTGGTTCAAGACAGATATCAGCAACTTGCAGCCCCGCTCTTTCCACGCAACGCAGTAAATTATGTAATATGGTCTTAGATCCTGTTACGATCGTTCCTTCCATTTCCAGCCTGACTCCGAGCATACCGCGCGGATCAATAATTTCATCGGTTCCATCAACAATAAACTGTCCAGGTATGACATCAATAATTTCCCGTTCAGGAGGAATTGAAACTACTTGAGCAGCATCAATCACGCGTGCAATGTCTTCATCCCCAATTTCACGGTCTTCACTGGAAACAGCAACTACACCATGGCATGGCTGAAGCTGAATATGATTTCCTTTCACACCTACAATTACTGCATTAACCGGTATGCCAAGCATTCGTTCTGCCTGTTCAACCGCTTTTTTTATGGAACGAACAGTTTCATCGATATCAACAATAGATCCTTTTTTTATTCCTGCAGATTTTGAGTGACCTACACCAATTACATTAAAGGATTCACTGGTCATTTCTCCAATGATAACTTTAATATTGGATGTACCGATGTCTAAACTTACATAAATCTCGTTGCTGTTCATTCTTTGGCACCTCCTTGAGTTTAAAATGTCCGTTATATACTATTCGTCTATCCGTTATGTAATTATATCGGTATACGAGTGGGTTAATTAAGGAATAAATTCCACAAACAAGGATTATTCCCTCTTTTTTTTCTTAAGTTTTTAAGAAAATTAACTGTTTTTTCTAGATTTGCTCCATTTTGAAATAATAAGCCGACGAATGACAGCTATATTATTAAACAATCTGACGCCAAAAGCAAATATTGCCGCCAAATATAAATCAATTCCAAGATGTACTCCTAGATAGGCAAGGCCTGCAGCAAGCAGAATATTAAAGAAAAACCCGCTGATAAATACCTTATCCTCGAAATTCCCTTGCATGTGGGCCCGAATTCCTCCGAACAACGTGTCAAGCGCTGCCAGAACAGCGATAGAAAGGTAGTTTGTATATTCATAAGGAATCCGTATTTCAGATAAAAAACCCAAAACCAGACCAATGATTAAAGCCAAGACCGGCAGCCACATTATAATTCCTCCTTTGCCTGCTTCATGTATTTTACACGGATGGGTTTATCGTAAGCGGGCAGTGTCAGCTGGTTTTGTGGCTTAGAATCAATGTATAGGTTCTCCCTCACAAAATCTTCCGCAGATTGCGAAGCAATAATTTTATTTTGAAGTTTTTGGGCATCATCTGATAATACTTTGATTTCAATAGGAAACGAGCCGAGCGGCTGGTTATTTATGTAGGTTTCGCCATTGACTTCCCTGATCGGTGTAGTCGAGATGATTCGCTGGCCATCCACTGAAATATCCTTTGCTTCATATCTGTTCAGTTCATTGATCAGCCTTCTGATCAATTCCGGATAGAGTTTTGGCGCTTCTCCTTCATTAAAGGGTTCGATGGTGATCAGAATTCCTTGTCCGCTCACTTCTGTCAAACCTGCCGCCTCTTTTAAGTCATTAAGCGCTTTTTCCATCGCCTCTGTTTTTTCCTTCTTTCGTGATTGCTCATAATCATCTAAAAGATCCTGATACTTTTTGATTTCATTGTTTAGATCCTGCTGGCGCTGTTTCTCTTTTTCCAAGTCCGCACGGAGTTCCCACGTATCTCTTGTGTCTCTCGTTATGGGATTGTTGGTTGTCTGAAACTGAATGGCCAGCATTACGCCCAGAATGCAGGCAACGCCGGCGAATATTGCTTTTCTTTTGTTGTTCAATTGGCTCATCCCTCTTTGCTTAAATAAGGATCCATCGTAATTCCATCCTTTGTCGCTACTCTAACTTCAATGCCATCATTGACAAGATCACTGACTACAGATAAATTCAACGATTTTTCCATTATTGACTTATCTCCGATCGCTGTAATGGTAAAAGGAGCTGGATATTGATTGCCGTCTACGCTGACGACCGGACCCACGCATGTGATATAGCTGCTGTGGGAAATCCTTTGTCCGTTAACAGCAACAGCTTCCGCTCCTGAAACAAGCATTTCGTAGATCACGCTTCGAATGTGCTCTTCATGAACAATATAATTATTGGGATTCTCACCATCTGGAACATAAGATGAGTCCGAGAGGGTTACTTCAATTCCTGGACCCTTAACTTTAACGCTTCCAACTACTTTCCTCATTTTTTTCAGGTCTTCAACTAAGTTATAGGATTTCTTCTCCTGATCCGCTAGTTTGTTTTCTCTTTTTTGAATTTGAAGCTGAATTTTTTTTAATTCCCCATTCAATTTCCGGTTAGTCTTTTGGGTTCTCAATATACCGCTTCTCAAACCATCCTCTTGTTTCCACTGGCTGTTCGTTTCATGAGTCGCTGCTTCCTTTTTCGTAATTTGATAGGAGTACGATAGAAAAAAGCCTGTCACGAGCATGATGATCGAAAAGAAAACATACTTACCTGTCGGTTTCACTCTTAGGTGCCTCCTCTTTGCCGAATTCATGGAAATACGTGCTGACATCCATATTGATAACCCCTTTTTGATGAGGTCCCAGCTGCTGTACGATGGATGGGTAAGCCTCCATTTTTCTGGCAAAATGGGTGATCGAGGACCTGACTTCGTAACCGTCTGTCATATAAAGAATGATTCGATTGCCGTCCTTGCTTTCAGTATCTAATTGAATCTCAGAAATACGGTGGGCGATCCCTTTCGTCAGCTTGCCGAGTTCCTTCGCCATAGGTTTCAAGAGCTTCCGGTCCTTCCAGTCTGTGATGATTGGTGCGTTTACTGGCAACGAACCCTTTTTCATACCAGCAAGGAGTTTCCCGCTTTCGAGAACAGGATAATATTTTCCATTTTCCTTCAGATAGCCTACTCTATGAAATTCCTTCACTTCTATGATGAGATGATTGTAGAACTTTTTATGTACATCAACAGAGGAGATCTCCCCCATTTTTAGTATGTCTTTTTGAATGTCTTCATCCGACAGGTTCAGAAAAGAGGTGTGAGGGCTGATTTTCGCCGCTTTAATAATGGCTTGGTCGCTGATGTTTTCGTTCCCGCTCACGGTTATCTTTTTTATGTCACTGAAACTGGATTGGAAATAGACAAATACCAATATCAGCAAAAAGAAAAGGGACAAGTAAATAATCATTCTTCTGTTTGTTTTTTGTTTGCGCTGCGTTTTTAATTTGGGAATGCGGTCTTCAATCGTAACAACTTTTTCCTTGTCCATTTCCTTTCCCCCGTGTAAATACAAATAACTGAATACCATCCTTCATATGTAAAGAGAAAGGAAAACAGCTCTGCAAGCTATTCTCCTTCTCCAAAAGGAACCATCCAGTCCGATTTATGTCTATTAAATTATAACATAAGTTAACGTGAACGATGTGGCATTTTTTAGCTTTTTCTGCCGATTATCTCCACTTCGGTCTCGATATCGATATTGTGCAGTTCTTTGATCTTTTTCTGGATCAGCGAGATCAGATCCAGGACATCTTTCGCTTTGGCATTTCCAGTGTTTACAATAAAGTTAGCATGCATGTCAGAGATCTGTGCACCCCCGACAGTTGTTCCTTTTAAACCAGAGGATTCAATAAGCTGGCCCGCATAATTCGGAAGAGGATTCCTAAATACGCTGCCGCAGCATGGATAGTTCCAAGGCTGTGTATTTCTGCGGTAGTCCTTATTCTTTTTCAGTTCAGCCATTATGGTTTCTCTGTCGCCTTTTTCAAGAAGCAGAACGGCTTCCACGCAGATCCCGCCGGTTTTCTGTAGTACTGAGGTACGATAAGAGAACTCCATTTCTTCATTGGTGAGCCATTTCAACTCCCCATCCGGAAAGAGGACCAATGCTTCTTTCAAGATTTTTGACATGTCTGATCCATGAGCTCCGGCGTTCATGAATACGGCTCCGCCGAGAGATCCTGGAATTCCTGCGGAAAATTCAAGTCCTGAGTATCCTTCGCGGGATAGAACGGTAGCCAGTTTGACGAGGGAATACCCCCCTCCAATCCTAAACTCGCCCCCATTTTGTTCAAGGCTGTCTAGACCGTCACCTAGCTTTATGACGACTCCTTCGATTCCTTCATCCGATACGAGCAAGTTTGATCCTCGGCCGATCGGACGGAAAGGTACACCTGCTGCTTTAATGTATTCCATTGCTTTTTTAAGAGAGTCTGTATTGTTCGGCTCAAAAAAAAGATCTGCAGGCCCTCCGATTTTTAATGTAGTATGGTTTTTCAGCGGCTCATTTTCCAAAACTTTACCTAAGTTTTCATTCCGCAGTTGATCTGCCAGTTTATTCAAAAAAATCCCCCCTATATCACACAAAATCTATTATCATATTTTATATTATTTCGCAGAAGTATGTTTAATATTTTCCATCAGCTTTACCACATTCGCTGCAGCCCCTGGCATACCCAGTTCTTTTGAAGCCTGGTGCATTCGTTCCCAGTTCTCCTGGTTAAGCAAGATATTGTCCACTTCTTCAAGAAGCAATGAACCATTCATATCTTTTTCAAGAATCACAACAGCCGCTCCGTTCTGTTCAAGAGCTCTCGCGTTCTTTTCCTGATGATTATTGGTCACGTATGGGCTCGGTATTAAAATACTAGGAATTCCAAGCGCCGTCAATTCCGCGATAGATGTGGCCCCTGCCCGCGCAACCACAAGGTCAACACCTGCAAGAAGTTCGGGCATGTTGTGAACAAAAGGAACAATGGTCACATTCGCCGGGCTTCCTGACTGGCTGACCGCCTTCAGGACGTTCTCATGATGCACGTCACCTGTAACATAGACGAATTGATAGCTCTTCTTCTCTGCTTCTGTAAGCACATCCAGAAACGCTTCATTGATTGGGCGGGCTCCCCGGCTTCCCCCTACAATCAATACTGTCTTCTTCTCCGGATCGAGGTTCAATGATTGTCTTCCTTTTGCACCGTCAGTTCCAATGACCTCAGAAGCTCTGGGATTCCCAGTGAAAACAACTTTTTCCTGAGGAAAATAACTTGCGCTCTCTTCAAATGAGATCGCAATTTTCTTAACATACTTGCTAAGAAACTTGTTTGTCAGGCCTGGGACACTGTTCTGTTCATGGATCAGCGAAGGAATCTTCAGGCTGCTCGCCGCATATACGACTGGTCCGCAAACATATCCTCCTGTGCCCACTACAACGTCCGGCTTAAATTCCTTCATGATTTTCTTGCAGCGGGAAACACCTTTTAAAAAACGCATGACCGTTTTTGCGTTTTCCATTGAAAGACTTCTTTTAAAGCCTGTAATATGAATACTTTTAAAAGGGATGTTTTCCCTCGGAACGAGCTTGCTCTCAAGCCCTTTTTCTGTACCGATATATAAAATCTCCGCATCCGGATGAAGTTTCTTAATCTCATTTGCAAGCGCAAGAGCAGGATAAATATGTCCTCCCGTACCTCCGCCGCTTAACACAATTCTCATAAAGCACCTCCGTAAAACTGATTAAAAATAATACAAACCCTGTCACCACACTGACAGGGCATGCGAGAGACAAATAAGCTAAAACAGCTGTGAGGACACTGTACTTCCAGCTGTTTCACTTCTTTGTCCATAAAATTCAGCATGTAAGACGCTGCTTAATACTTGGCATATCGGCTGATGTTCAGCAGAACCCCGATCGATGCAAGCATGAGAGTCAGTGATGATCCCCCATAGCTGATCAGTGGAAGAGTGATCCCAGTGACCGGCATAAGACCTGTGACTACTCCGATGTTAATCATTACTTGAATAGCAACCATTCCAATAATACCAATTGCCAGAAAGCTTCCGAACAAATCAGGCGCGCCGAGTGCAATTCTGACTCCCCTCCACAGAAGGATGCTAAAAAGCAGCAAGACCAATGCACCGCCAATAAATCCAAGCTCCTCTGATAGAATCGCAAAGATAAAGTCCGTCTGTGGTTCTGGAAGGTAACCAAACTTTTGTCTGCTCTCACCAAGTCCGAGCCCCATCAATCCGCCGGGACCCAATGAATACAGAGATTGAATGATCTGAAATCCGCTTCCAAGCTCGTCACTCCATGGATCCAAAAAGGAGGTAATCCGCTTAATCCGGTATGGGGCTGATATGATCAGACCGGCGAATCCCACAAGCCCGACGAACCCTAGTCCTACAAAGTGGGAGATTCTTGCACCGGCTACAAAGATCATAACGATGCTCGTTCCTACCATGACAGAACCTGTACCGAGATCGGGCTGCAGCATGATCATCGCGAACGCCAGCATAACAAGGCCTAATGTGGGCAGCAAGCCCTTCTTAAAGGACGTTATCTTTTTTTGATGTTCTGCTAAATATTTAGCCAGAAAAGTAATCATTGCAAGTTTCATAAATTCTGAGGGCTGGATGGAAAAGGCTCCCACTCCAATCCAGCTTCTTGCGCCCCCCCGCACCATTCCCACTCCTGGGATGAGCACGCCTACCAGCAAAACAAAACATATGACTAAGAGGATCTTTGCCCAAGTACGCCAGGTCATATAATTGACATTCATAATAAAAAACATAGCTGCCACTCCGACTCCGGCAAAAAGAAGCTGCCGTTTAGCGAAGAAGAACGGATCGTTGAACTTTACAAGTGCCCAATCCGCACTGGCGCTGTAAACCATAATAATGCCTATGGATAATAGAAGCAATGTCGTGCCAATTAAAATAATATCCGGTGTTGTTCGTGTCGCAGGCAAAAGAAACACCTCAACTCTTCTGTATTTGCTCGTTCCAAAACCAGCATGTACAAACTCTACTTAAGTTTATGCACAGAGTTGATAAAGATGTCCCCTCTTTGTTCAAAAGTTTTAAACTGGTCCCAGCTCGCGCAAGCCGGGGATAGAAGGATAATATCGCCTTCAGAAGAATTCTGATATGCGGCAGGAACGGCTTCCTCCACATTATCAACAAGTTTAATATCTTCTATTCCGGCGTCTTTTGCAGCTCGCTGCAGCTTAGGCGATGTTTGGCCAAATAAAATGATCGACTTCACTTGTTTCAGCTGCGGGATCAAATCATCAAATTCGTTCCCTCTGTCCAATCCGCCGGCAAGAAGAATAATTTTTTGCTCAAACGCAGAAATGGCTTTTTGGGTAGCCAGTATATTGGTAGCTTTTGAATCGTTATAAAATTTCCTGCCGTTGACCTCCGCTACGTACTGCAGGCGGTGCTTGACACCGGTAAATGTATTTAACGTTTCCTGAATCTGTTCATTATTCGCTCCAGCTAGCTTCGAAGCGGCAACAGCGGCAAGAATATTCTCAAGGTTGTGCTGCCCAGGAAGAACAATATCTCTCAAAGAGATGATTTTCTCTTCTCTAAAATAAAGGCTTCCATCTTTTATGTAAGCCCCATCATGGCATTCTTTCGTCACAGAAAAGGGAACCTTCACCGCTTTTGTGCTTTGAGCCAATTCACAAACTCTCAGGTCATCCGCGTTATAAACCGCGAAGTCTTTCTCTTTCTGGTTGGCAAAAATCCTTCCTTTTGCTGCTGCATACTCTGCAAGTGAACCGTGATAATCCAGGTGCGCTTCAAAAATATTAAGAAGAACTGCGATTCTTGGTGCATACGACTGTGTTCCCATCAATTGAAAACTTGACAATTCTGCAACAATAATATCTGATTCGTTTGACTTGTCTGCCACTTCAGACAGAACCGTTCCGATGTTGCCTGCAACTACAGGTTTGCGTCCGCTGTTTTTTAGCATCTCTCCCACCAGGGTGGTCGTCGTAGTCTTTCCGTTAGATCCCGTAATAGCAATCATCTCAGCACGGGATACCTTTCCGGCGATTTCTACCTCGGTGATGACAGGAATGCCGCGTTTAACCGCTTCACTGACAATCGGATTGGTATAAGGAATTCCGGGATTTTTCACAACAAAGTCTGTCGGACGGTCCAATAAGGATAATGGATGATCCCCGCAGACTACTTCATAGCCTTCACTTGAAAGTTTTCTTGCTTGTTCATTCTCTTCCATCGGCGTTCGATCGTTCACGACGACGTTCGCACCATAAGTCTTAAGCAGCTTGGCAGCAGCGAATCCGCTTTTAGCCAAGCCGAGAACTAGTACATGTTTTCCTTGAAAATTTTTCATATCGTTCATTTTATACCCACACCTCTAAATAGATTCCAAGGGCAGCGAATAACAATCCGACACCCCAGAAGGTTACAACGATTCTCCATTCCGACCAGCCGCTGAGTTCATAGTGGTGGTGAAGAGGACTCATCTTAAAGATTCGTTTTCCTCTCGTCTTAAATGACGCAACCTGAAGCATAACCGACAATGTTTCGATAACGAACACACCGCCAATGATCACAAGCAGAAGTTCCAGTTTCAAAATGATGGCAATAGCACTTATGGCTCCCCCTAGAGCGAGCGACCCTGTATCACCCATAAAAACTTTTGCCGGATGGGCATTGAAAACTAAAAAGCCGAGAACGCCCCCGACAACAGCTACTGAGAACAACGCAGTTTCATAGTGGTGGAGGTTGGAAGCAAGAACCGCGAATGCCCCAAAAGCAATGGCGGCTGTTCCCGCAAGAAGTCCATCGAGACCATCCGTTAGGTTCACCGCGTTAGAAGCTCCTATCAGCATGACGACGACAAGAACGGGATAAAACCAGCCAACATCAAAGGAAAAATCCGTCCCTGGTACACTGATCTCTGTTGAAAAACCTGTTTTAATAAGTCCAATGTAGAAGATTGCGGCAATAACCAGCTGCCCTACCAGCTTTTGTCTGGAAGTGAGCCCTAGATTCCTCTTTTTTACGACTTTGATAAAGTCATCCAGAAAACCTACGATCCCGTAACCTACTGTTACAAGAAGAAGCAAATACGTCTCCGTCTTCATTCCAATGAATTTAAAAGTCATAATATACGCAGCCAGCGAAAGGGCAACGATAATAATAATGCCTCCCATTGTTGGTGTACCCGACTTCTTCTGATGAGATTTCGGCCCTTCTTCCCGAATGCTTTGCCCGAACTTTAATCTTCGTAAGAATGGTATGAAAAATGGCGAGCTTAAAACAGCAATTAGAAAAGAAGCAAGAAGTGTAAATAGTAATACTTGTTCAATCATTTCCCTGCCTCCTGAACATCCTCAATAAATGGTTTAATGATGGTCTCCAGCGCCATCCCGCGTGATGCTTTAAACAGAACTGCCGTGTCCTTCGAGAGCAGAGAGCGAATCGCATCAGACGCCTCTTCTTTTTTGTTGAAAATGGAGACGTTTAGCCCAGGTTTACCCTTTTTTAATACTTCTTCGCCGATCCACTTTCCTTTTTCTCCGATGGCGATAACATCTGTGATTTCAGCATCAATGTACTCTGCTACGCCACGGTGCATCTTTTCTTCCGTCGGACCAAGTTCATACATATCTCCCAGTACAACGGCTTTTCTTTTATAATTCTGCAGTCCTTTAACAGCTTCTATAGCAGCCGCCATGCTTGTAGGGCTGGCATTATATGCGTCATTGATCAGCAGCGCCCCATTCAAGCCGCGGTATTTTTCCAGCCTCATGTTGGTCAGCTTCAGGTTTTTCAAACCCTCATTGATCGCGCTGTCCTCAATGTTCAAATAATGGCCGACTGCGATAGCATATGCTGCATTTTTAACATTATGAGTACCGAGCAGCGGAAGAGAATAAACCATGTTCTCTCCTTCAAGCTCGAATGTGAAGCCATCCTCATCACCATCTTGATTCACGATCTTCACCGTGCAATTTTCACCATAGCCACATTTTAATATATGGGGTGATGACAGATGCTGAAGAAGAGGTTCATCTCCATCAACAATGAGCAGCCCGCTTTCTTTAAGGCCGTCTTTAATCTCAAGTTTAGCTTTTGCGATGCCTTCTCTGCTTCCGAGGTACTCGATATGTGATTCTCCAATATTTGTTACAATCGCCAGATCAGGTTCAGACAATCTGCTAAGTAATGAGATCTCTCCGAAATTGCTCATTCCCATTTCAAGAATGATAACCTCAGTGTCGTTTTCCATGGACAGGATCGTCAGAGGCAGGCCGATATGGTTATTGTAGTTGCCTTGTGTTTTATGGGTTTTAAAACTCGTGGAAACAACAGCTTCCAGCAGATCCTTAGTCGTCGTTTTCCCATTGGAACCAGTTACAGCAATAACGACCGGCTTTATTTTCCTTAAATAAAGCTTAGCCATCTGCTGAAGAGATTCCACCGTATCTTTTACATAAAGGAGAGGGAACGAGCTTTCGAGCCCCTCTGGCAGGGGTGTACCTTCTTTCCAAAGGGAGGCTACAGCTCCCTGCTCAATGGCCTGCATTAAAAAACGATGTCCATCGAATTTCTCTCCAGAGATTGGGATGTACAGCGATTGCGGAGAAGATTGCCTTGAATCTTTGGTTACCTCATGAATCACTGTATTCTCAATGTTTCCAGTAGTCGATACAGCTATCCCTGTTAATTCTTTTAAATCCAATTTCATTGCTATTTCGCTCCAATCGCTTCTGCAGCTACTTTCCGGTCATCAAAATCCAGAACGTCTTTTCCGATAATTTGGTAGGTTTCATGCCCTTTTCCGGCAACCAGGATAATGTCATTGTCATCTGCGATTTCTACCGCGTAGGTGATCGCATCTTTTCGGTCTGGCTTAATGATGTATTCGTAGCCCTGAACGCCTTCTTTCATATCCTCAAGTATCGCAAGGGGATCTTCTGTCCTGGGATTATCGGAAGTAAAGATGGCAACATCCGAATGCTCTGCTGCAATCTTTGCCATCAGCGGCCTTTTAGTCCGGTCACGGTCTCCTCCGCAGCCTACTACAGAAATCACTTTTCCAACGGCAAATTCATTCACGGTTGTAAGTGCATTCTCGAGGCTGTCAGGTGTATGGGCATAGTCAACGATTACCGTAAAGCTTTGGCCAGCATCAACCGTTTCAAACCGCCCCGGTACACCATTCATATTTTCCATGGTTTTGACAATAGAGTCAATCGGAATACCGGATAAAAGCGTAGCTGAAATCGCAGCAAGTACGTTGTATACTGAAAATTTACCGACTAGTTTTATGGAAACAGGCCTCTCTTCTAACGGCGTTACAAGAGTAAAGGAGGTTCCTTTTCCAGTCACCTTAATATCCTTCGCCATAATATCGCTTTTTTGTTCAATACCGTACGTTAATATTTGGGCGGCTGTCATTTTTTCGAACTCTTTTGAAGCCTCGTCATCCCTGTTAAGGATGGCGATCTTTTCCTTATTCCCGGCGTATGTATTACCGAGCTGAGCGAACAGAAGCCCTTTAGCTCTTAAATACGTCTCCATATCTTTATGATAGTCCAAATGGTCCTGGGTAAAATTCGTGAACACAGCGATGTCATAATCGCAGCCCCTGACCCTGCCCATATCCAGGGCATGGGAGGAAACTTCCATGACTGCACTCTCCACGCCCTGATCATTCATCTCTTTAAACGCTTTTTGAAGAAAAAGAGATTCCGGGGTGGTGTTGGATACTTTATGGCTGACTCCATTTATTTTCATATCGATGGTGCCTATCATGCCCGTTCGTTTCCCAGCATCTGAAAAAATCTGCTCGATCAGATGAGAAGTGGTCGTTTTACCGTTCGTTCCGGTGACCCCGATCAGATGCAGTTTACTTGTTGGGTAATCGTAAAATACATTCGCGAGCACCGCCATCGCCCTTTTGGTATCGTTCACTAAAATGACGGGCACCGAATCAATGCCCTCCAGAGGTTTTTCAGCCAATACTGCAGCTGCTCCGTTTTTTACAGCCTGCCCGGCATAGTCGTGACCGTCTACGGTAAACCCTTTGATGCAGACAAACAGACTTCCCGGTCCTGCTGCTCTGGAGTCCATTTCAATCGAAGTAATTTCAGCGTTCGTTTCATGATCTGTTTTATAGTTTAATAAATGATTTACTAGTGTCTTTAGTTCCACATTATCAAGACCTTTCTACAAGAGTTCACATCAGAAAAAGAAGCCAAGGCTATCGCCTGGCTATTAGCATTCAAGTCTATTTTAATCCTACCTATCCGGTTTGTCACCCAAAAACAGGCGAATAACTGAACCCGGCTTTAGTTTAACTCCAGGTTCCGGTGCTTGCTTTACTATATATTGCCCTCGTCCGGAGCTTTGGATTTTCAAATCATAGAGCAAGCCTTTGATTTCTTTCGTCGACTTGCCTACAAGATTGGGCACTTTGATCAGCTCCTGATCCTGCCACGTTTTTTTCTTTTCGATCTGGTTCTTCCGCTTCTCTACCCCCATCGCTCGTAAGGAGTCATCCACAATCTTTCCAACCATCGGCGCAGCAACTACACCTCCGAATTGAATGGTGTCTTTCGGGTTGTCGACCGCAACGTAAACAACGATCTGCGGATCATCTGCAGGAGCCATACCGATAAACGATACAATATGATTGTTCTGAAGATATTTTCCATTCTTAGCTTTTTGTGCTGTCCCTGTTTTTCCGCCTACACGATAGCCATCTACAAACGCATTGCCGCCAGTACCTTGTGCCACAACGGTCTCAAGTGCATGCCGGACTTCTTTGGATGTTTTCTCTGATATGACACGCCGTTTTAGTTTTGGCGTCTGCCTGCTCACCGTTTTCCCGGTCGCTGGATCAACCAGTTCCTTGGCAATGTATGGCTCATACAGATAACCACCGTTAATCGCAGCGGATACCGCTGCAACCTGCTGGATCGGCGTAACTGAAACCCCCTGGCCGAACGCGGTCGTTGCGAGCTCGAGCGGCCCTACGTTCTTCAGATTAAACAATATTCCTGTTCCCTCTCCTTGAAGGTCGATACCCGTTTTCTGGCCAAATCCAAACTTTTGAATATAGGAGAACAGTTTTTCTTTGCCAAGACGCTGCCCGAGAATAACAAATCCAGGGTTGCATGAGTTCTGAACTCCTTCCAAGAAGGATTGGCTGCCATGTCCTCCCCTTTTCCAGCAGCGCAGTTTCCTGCCGCCAACTTCAATAGATCCAGGATCATGAAAGTGGTCGTGCTCGAGATCAACTTTATTTTCTTCCAGGGCCGCTGCCAGCGTAATGATCTTAAATGTTGAACCGGGTTCATAGTTTGCCCATACCGGCAGATTTCGGTTATACACTTCCGGCGCAACACGGCGGTATTCTTCGGGATCAAAGTCAGGCCGGCTTGACATGCCAAGGATCTCACCGGTATTCGGGTTCATCGCAATGGCTACTGCTCCATCAGGATTGTATTTCGCCTGCGCGATGTCCAGTTCGCGTTCGATGATGGTCTGTACTTTTGAGTCAATGGTCAGTTTGAGGTTATAACCATCCTTTGGCCGCTCATAATCATCCGATAACGAGGGCATTCTGCGTCCCCTCGCATCAGAAAAGAACGAAACATGTCCTTTTGTTCCTTTTAGCTGTTTATCATAATAGAGCTCCAGTCCCATAAGCCCCTGGTTGTCGATCCCGGCAAAACCCAACACATGGGAGAGATAGCTGCCGAAAGGATAGTGCCTCTTGCTGTCTTCAGCAATAAAGATACCAGGCAGGTTTAGCTCACGGACTTTATTCGCTTTTTCATTGCTGATCTTCCTGCCGCCTTGGTCCAGACGGATGATGGAAGATTTCTTTGTGATTTTTTTATATACATCAAGCTGGGAAATATCCAGCACGGCTGCTAATTTTTCAGACGTTTGAACAGGATCGCTGATCTGCCTTGGTATCACAAAGACAGTAGGCGCACTGATATTGGTTGCCAGCGGCACATTGTTCCGATCCAGAATTTCACCCCTCTGCGGTTCAAACGGAATATTCCGGCTCCATGAGTCAAGTGCTTTGCCTGTCAGCCAGTCTCCGATTACAAACTGTACATAACCAAGCCTGACTCCAATGATAAAAAAGAAGATCAGCCCAAAGGTAAGAACAAAAATTAACCGCCTACGTACCGTCACATTTGAAACACGCACATGATTACCTCCTCCACATGGCTCGTTTCAATATATGCTTGTACATAGGCGATTAGAACGGAATGGCAGTGTGCCATTCCGCCAATCTATTCTGTTCCGCCTCCGCTTTCATCGCTGAGATTCACGGAAGGCATCTGAGGCTTTTCAAACTCGACTGTCAGGTAATCTTTATCTTTGATTACCGATCCTTTTTTCAAACTCTGTTTCGATGCAAAACCTGAACCTTCTACGGAGGCGTCGATGTCCATGATCTTCGAAAATTTCAGGACATCTGTCAAAGACCATCCGGTAAGGTCCGGCATCTGTACATCACCTTCTGTCCGTAGGATGACCCTCTCTCCAGGAAGCAGTCCTGAAGAGGCAGAGGGCTGCTGGGAGATGACTTGGTTTCCGCTTCCAAGGGTCAGCACTTTCATCCCTTTCTGTTTCAGTTCATCTTCAGCTTTTGCAGACTCCTCACCGCTGTAATCATCGATTTTGATTGAACTGTCGGAAATTTTTCTTTTTGTTTCTTTTTCATCTTCAGGTTCAATGTTCAAGTATTGAAGGCTGTTTTTCATAACTGTAGTGAAGACGTCTGACACCGGGTAAGATCCGAGCTCATTATTCTTTAAATGAGGGCGGTCAACAGCGACATAGACGAGCAGCTTAGGATCGTCTTTAGGAGCCATACCCATGAAAGAAAAAACATTTTGTCCCCATCCGTGAGCATATCTTCCAGTCTCTTTATCTACCACCTGTGCTGTACCTGTTTTGCCAGCGACAGAGTACCCTTTGATCTGATAAGGCTTTCCTGTTCCTTTCGTCACAACGGTCTCTAAAATATCGCGGACTTCTTTTGATGTTTTTTCTGAAATCGGTCTTCCTGCCACTTCCGGTTTGTGCTGCAGCAGCACTTTTTTGTCGGAGGGATCCACCACTTTGTCAATCACATACGGCTTCATCATTTTACCGCCGTTCGCTATTGCTGTTGCCGCCTGGATCTGCTGGATTGGTGTTACTGTTGTCCCCTGTCCGAATGCGGTGGTGAGTTTTTCAATCTCATAGTTGTAGAGGATTCTTCCGGATTTTTCATTCGGCAGATCAATGCCGGTTGGACGATCCAGGCCGAACTTTTTCAAGTAATTTAAAAGCCTGTCATAGCCTAGCTTCTCTCTCGCAAGCTTGGAGAATAGCACGTTGGAAGAGTTTTGAACCCCTTCATTGAAGGTGATCGTTCCCCAGCCAACTTTGTTATGATCGCTGATCGGCCGGTTGTGGGGAATCTTGTATTGGCCTGATTTATAAGTTTCATTGCCATTGTACACCCCTTCTTGGATCGCAGCCGCCAATGTAAAGATTTTCATCGTAGATCCTGGCTCGTAAGGATCTGAGATGGCAAGGTTCGTAAAGTCTTTAATGTTCCGCTTGTTCGGATTAAAAGCCGGCCGGTTGCTCATGGCCAATATCCTGCCCGTTTTGGGATCGGCTACAATACCGATAATCTTTTCAGGCTTATATTTTTTGTTCGCCTTATCCATCGACTGTTCGAGCACCATTTGGATTTTCTCATCGAGAGTTAAGTATACATTGGAACCGTTCTTCGGTTTCTTGATCTTTTCTCCTGGATCCGGAAGCTTTACGCCTTTCGTATCACTCTTGAACGACAGGCTTCCGTTTGTTTCTTTTAAGTATTTATCAAGCGTTTTCTCAAGACCGAAAGCCCCAGATATTTCATTTTCCCCCTGCTCATTCGTATAGCCGATCACGTAAGGAGCAAACGTTTGGTTTGGATAATATCGTTTCGTTTCCGGCCGAAAATCAATACCGTCTATTTTCATCTTTTCTATTTTTTCTTTATCGCTGTGGCTGATCTTTCTGCCGCCGGGAACTTGGACCTCAAACAATTTCTTTTTGCTCAGCGCTTCTTCAATCGTCCCTTCATCTGCATCCAGGACACCTGCCAGCTTGGAAGCAGCCGCTGCAGGATCCTTAATATGGGTCGGATACTTCTTGTCAAGTGTGGCTGTTACAGTATAGGATGGAATATCTTTGGCGATTGCCTGCCCGCGGCGGTCAAAGATTGTCCCCCTGTTGGCATCAAGGGTTTTGTGCCTCGTCCATTTTTCTTCTGCATAGGCTTTTAAATCAACATTTTCAATGTGTTTCGTATACGCGATGTAAAAAAATCTTCCTATCAACACAAAAAAGAGCAGGCTGAAAACTAACATGATAACCCCTGCTCCCCAATTAAATTTAAACTTATTTTCCATAGTTCAATACTCCGCCTTAATTTTCAAGCACTTTTACGTTTTTATCGTTAAGCGTCATCCCTAGCTTTTCTTTTGCAATTTTAAGAATGCGGTCGGGTGCACTTAGTTCTGTGACCTGCTGTTTGTAATCATCCACTACTTTATTTTCGTAGTTGATCGAACTTTGAACGGATTCGATGCTGGAGTTCACTTTATAGATTGAGGCGTAGTTTGACACCATGAAAATGGCGCCTGCAATAAGCATAAGGGAGGCAAAAACCCAAAGGAACTTTTCTCCTTTTGTTATTCGTGGGGTTCTGATTCTCGGTTGTGCTTGTTGCTGGACATATTTTTGTTTTGATTCTTGCTGATACTGTCTCTGTGTTTGATACGCTAAATTACTCAACCCATAACTCTCCTTTATTTTTGTTTTTCTGCTATGCGCAGTTTGGCCGATCGTGATCTCCTATTAACGTCAATTTCCTCTTCACGTGGTAGTATCGGCTTCCTTGTTATGTTTTTTAATACCGGCAAAAATTCTTCGGGTATGATCGGCAAACCTGGAGGCAGGGACGGTCCGGTACTGTGCTTTTTAATGATCGTTTTGCAGGCTCTGTCTTCCAGTGAATGGAAGGTAATGATGCTAAGTCTTCCGCCGATCGAAAGCAGCTCTATAGAATCCTCCAATGCTTCTTCGAACGCATTCAATTCATCATTGACTGCGATTCGGATGGCTTGGAACGTTCTTTTGGCTGGATGCCCGCCAGCTCTCCTGGCTGGTGCAGGTATGGCATCCTTGATCAGGTCCACAAGTTCTCCAGTTGTGTCAATCGTCCGATCTTTCCTGGCAGCTTCAATTTTTCTTGCGATCTGCTTAGCGAACTTCTCTTCTCCATACTGAAAAATAATTTTCACTAGCTTCTCATAAGGCCACTCATTAACTACTTCATGGGCAGACAGCTGAGCCGTCTGATCCATCCTCATATCTAGCGGCGCATCGTGCTGATAGCTGAATCCCCGATCTGCTTCATCCAACTGCGGCGAGGATACACCCAGGTCGAATAAAATTCCATCTACTTTCTCAATCCCACGATTATAAAGCTCTTCTTTAATGTAACGGAAATTGCTTTTAATAATGGTGAAAGTTCCTTCATATTCCTTAAGGGCAGCTTTTGCATGTTCAATGGCCGTGTCATCTTGGTCAAAAGCATACAGGTGGCCTGATGTCAGTTTTGAGAGTATGAGTCGGCTGTGGCCTGCTCCTCCAAGTGTACAGTCAACGTAAATTCCATCCGGTTTCACATCTAAGGCATTAACGGCTTCTTCTTTAAGTACGGTAATATGGTCAAACATGATGTATTCCTTCCTGTGTATAAAGTCAGAGAGTTTTTCATTTGGCTACAAATCAAAATCCATGAGGCTTTCAGCGATTTCACCGAAGGATTCCTCTGAAGCTGCGAAGTATTCTTCCCAAATTGATTTGCTCCAAATTTCAATTCTATTCGAAACACCTATCACTACGCAATCTTTTTCGAGGTTGGCGTACTCTCTAAGCTGAGGTGCCACGTTTACTCTCCCCTGTTTGTCCAATTGGCATTCTGCTGCACCGGAAAAGAAGAAGCGGGTGAAAGCTCTTGCATCTTTTTTTGTGAATGGCAAACTCTTCAATTTCTCCTCGATCACTTTCCATTCTTCAAGAGGATAACCGAATACGCATTTGTCCATCCCACGGGTTAGGATAAAGGTCGAACCAAGGTTTTCACGAAATTTAGCGGGAATGATCATACGTCCTTTTTCATCGATGTTATGCTGATATTCACCCATGAACATAGGACATCCCCCACTTTCTACCCTAACTCTACCACATTGCCCCACTTTTCACCACTAACAAATTATTCGCTAACAAAAAAAAGAATCCTGCTGTAGGGCAGGATTTTTTTTATCTTTTATTTCGTTTTTAATTTAACGTACATATACAAGTTTATGCTTGCCATTGAATTCAAGAGGCTGCTCTGTTAGCTGTTTAATCCAATCTGTTCCATAGCGGTTAATATATGAAAAAGCATTCCAAACTCTCTCCTGAAGCACACCATCCGGAGCGAGATCGCACTGCAGATGATCGAACAAAGCAAGAGGCTCCATTAATTCCTTTTTCATGGACCGCTCCATTTTTGTATGCAGATAATCAACTTCATTCTTGATTCTGTTTAGGTTTATGTCCGTAAGCCTCTTAAGAGAAGGATCAATAGTGAGCGCCAGCATTTTCAGTTCTGTATGAGCCGCCTCGATCTTGGTCAATGTCTCCGTATAGACACCTTTCGTATCGATTGGTTTATGGTTTTCATACCAAGACTGTTTGTGTACTTCGGTTCCTTCCCGCAGAACATCCTCCACTTTCAACCCTGTTTCTTTCAGCTGTTTTTCATTCTTTCCAGTTACGATGGTCATGGAAAGCCTGGGTACTAGAGGCGGCATCTTAAAGCCAAAAAGATGAAATACTTCTTTAAGTGCAGACCAGTAGGCAATCTCGCCCGATCCTGCGATAAATGCCAAGACAGGAAACAGGCTTTCTTGCATGACAGGTCTGGTCACAACATTATTGCTGAAAAGTTCCGGCTTTTCTTTGGCATTAGCCATGAGCTGTTCTGAGGTGATGGTTACTTCCTTATTTTTCGTGAGGAAGTTACCGCTATCATCCCGAAATAACAGCAGTCTTTCTTCATTATGATAGATAAACAAGTGGGCGTTGTTCTCTTGAAGCTCTACCGGGGCAGAAAACCCTCGACCGGTTAATTGTTCGATGCCAGCAGCAAAAGCCTCATCCACCTCTATGTTGCGAAGAATCATTTTTTCCAAGGTTTCTGTCTGAAGCCGCTTAAAATGCGGTTCCCCAGAGTCCACTAAAACCAAACCGTACTCACCAAATAGATCTGTAATAAATTGAGCAAACGAATGAACCGCTGTTTTAGAAGATTTGAAGATCTCTTTTACTTTTGAAAGTACTTCTTTTGTGAATTCCGTTTCTCCAAACTCCCTAAAAACAGATTCAGCCCACTCCGCCGCCTTCACGCTATCCCACTCCATTAAGGTTGCAGAAGTTTTTAACGGGCTAACCGGTGGAAGGGAGCGTTTTTTAGGGCCTCCGTTCCGTTCGACATTCACATGATTGATCTCATCATAATCATGGTCTTCACCAGCAATCCAAAAGACAGGAACGACAGGAACACCCAGCTGCCGTTCCTGAATACAGGCAAATTGTATAATGCTGATGCATTTGTGTATGGTTAACAGCGGGCCGGTAAGCAATCCCGCCTGTTGTCCGCCGATCACTGCTGCACTTTTAGGGTTTCTTAGTTTTTCGATGTTGGTTAAGGTTTGTTTTGAACAGGAAAATTGAAAATTATAATCAGAAAGATAATTCGCCAATTTTTCACGTTCATACTCTCTGCTGCCGATATCCGAAATCCGTTGTTCCATCATTTCAGCAGTAAACCCATTGTAATCATAGAGGTTTTCCACTGAAGGATCAGCAGCTGAATATGATGCGGCTATTTGGTTTTTATCTTGAAGAGGGAATTCATCGATCCTCATATAAGTACGTCCTTTCTCTATGTATACAACTGCTTATAGAGTATAGCAAACTACAGGTTTATCACCAAAATGAAATGCTCGGAGAAAAGTACAGAAATTAAGAAAACAAAACAAGAGTCTTCATTGTAACTTATGCGAAAAGAAGAACAACATTCAATAGAAGGTGAACCAATGCGCTTTTATGGTTCTAATGCCTTGATTCCATGATAGACAAACTTCGTGTAAGGAAGATGCATCCCCTTATGATCAGCGACCATAAGAAGATATCCACTGATCGCTTCGATCTCTGTTTTTCGTCCTTCTTCAATATCCCTTAACATTGAAGACCGATTTTCCGCTGTTCTTCTGCAGACATTCCTTACATGCTCCCAAAGAGCATCCGTCTCTCCAATACCTAAAACACCACAGGCTTCTTCAAAAAGAAGTTTCGCCATTACTCTTAAATGAGCATTCCGCTCAATGTCACCATTCTGAACACGGAACAATGAGGTTAATGGATTGACCACACTGTTTACCACAAGTTTTTCCTTCATGATGGAATCAAGCCTGTCTTTTGATTCAATACTGAAGTTTCCTGTTATCATTCTTCCCCAAAATGCATTGTCAATGCCGCCCCGGTAAGAGGCGAGCTTAATTTTCCCATTTCCGGTATGCCGCACTTCATGATCACTGATCTTAAGCGCTCCATGTTCAATGATGCCGGCCAAAATATTCTGCTGGGGCAGGGAATCCAATGAATCCACATGCCCCATTCCGTTTTGTATAAAGAGCAGTGTACTGTCTAAAAACCTCTGGCTGGAAAGTAAAATAGCATAGACAGCAGGCAGCTGATGCTGTTTTACACAAACAACCGTATAATGCGGTTCTTCTTTGTATTCATCAATCAGACTCGCAGAAACTGGATATGTTTTTTCAGTACCTGAAGCGGACCTGCAGATCACACCATTTCGTTTGATGGCGTTTGCCTGCCGGCCAGTCCTTGTGCAAACTGTAACCTCTTGGCCTTCTTCTGAAAAAAATGCTGCGAGGAGCAGGCCGATGGATCCTCCTCCGATTATGGCAATTTTCATGGACTCCTCCTAATCCCTATGTATCGTCGTATTTTCTTCATATTATCATATCTTGACACAAAAAAGACCTCCGCCAAAAACAGCGGAGGGATCCTTTATACCGGATAGACAGGATGCTTTCTTTCACTAAACACCATATCTTTTGATTCAAAAAAGACGAGTCTGTGATAGAGCGTCTCCCTTAAAGCAGAAGGTTCAACAATATCATCAATAATCAGCTCAGAAGCCAATTTATACACGTCAATATGCTCTTTGTATTCCTGTTGTTTCTGCTGGACATACATCACGCGTTCTTTCGGATCTTCAATCTCATTAATTTTGTTTGAATAAACTGCATTTACCGCAGCTTCTGGGCCCATAACAGCAATTTGCGCGGTAGGAAGCGCGATACAGCAGTCCGGTTCAAACGCAGGGCCAGCCATCGCATAAAGTCCAGCTCCATAGGCTTTTCTTACGATAACAGACAGTTTAGGAACCGTGACATCACTCATGGCGGCAATCAGCTTGGCTCCATGGCGGATAATGCCCGCTCTTTCTACTTTCGTACCAATCATAAAACCAGGTACATCCGCCAGGAAAATAACAGGGATATTGAAAGCATCACACAGCGTGATAAATTTAGCGGCCTTATCGGCTGAATCAACAAACAGCACTCCGCCTTTCACTTTTGGCTGATTGGCGATCAATCCGACCGGGCGGCCCTTTATTCTTGCAAAACCGGTAACAATTTCTGCAGCGAAAAGCTTCTTCATCTCAAAAAAGCTGTCTTCATCCACAATTCTGCTGATAAATTCATACATATCAAAAGGCACGTTCTGGTTCTTTGGCACGATATCGCTGATCTCTCTTCCAGAAACTGGTGCCTTCTCTTCTGTAAAAGCAGGCTTATGCTTGTAATTGGCCGGAAAATAAGAAAGGTACTTTCTCGCATAGCTGACCGCTTCTTTTTCATCTGCAGCGAGGATATCCCCGCAACCGCTCACCGAACAGTGCATCCTTGCTCCTCCCATTTCTTCCAGGGTAACTTTTTCGCCGATTACTTTTTCAGCCATTCTTGGTGAGCCCAGATACATGGACGCATTCTGGTCAACCATGATAACAACGTCACAAAATGCAGGAATGTATGCTCCGCCTGCAGCAGAAGGTCCAAAAAGGAGGCAGACTTGAGGAATCATGCCTGACATTTTTACCTGATTATAAAAAATCCTTCCAGCTCCCCTGCGATTCGGGAACATGTCAATCTGATCGGTAATCCGTGCACCTGCAGAATCGACCAGATAAAACATCGGAACTTTCAGCCGCTGTGCTGTTTCCTGGATACGAATAATTTTTTCCACAGTCCGGGCACCCCACGAGCCCGCTTTAACCGTAGAATCATTCGCCATCGCACATACCGTCTGTCCGTTTACCTTGCCCGTTGCCGTGATGACACCATCAGCGGGAAGATCTCCCGCCTGGCTGTTTGCAAACAGTCCGTCTTCTTCATGAAATTCACCTTCATCAAATAACAGCGAGAGACGTTCTCTTGCAAACATCTTGTTTTGAGAGGCGTTTTTAGCATGATATTTTTCCGCACCGCCTGCTTTAATCTTGCTGACAAGTACTTCATAGGACGATTCTGTCTTCGTTGAATCCATCGTTATCCCTCCATCTGCGTTAAAGAGTGAGCGCTCGTTCAGTTTTTCTCCGTAACCTTAAGCCAGAGTAACTAGAACGTCTCCTTCATTTACGAAATCTCCAACCGCTACTTTAATCTCTTCTACTGTCCCTGCCGACTCTGCTTCGACCGGTATTTCCATCTTCATTGATTCGAGGATGATCACACTCTGTCCCGCTGATACCTGGTCTCCTTCTGATACAGCAATATTCCATACTGTTCCTGCCATTGATGCGATAACCTGTTTCATTCTCATACACTCCTACGTATTTTATTGTTCTGTAACCTTTGGCTTCTCACTTAAAAAACCTGTCGTATAGACCCCTTTTTGAAAATCAGGATCCTCAAGAACCTTTTTGAAAAGAGGGGCATTTGTTTTTATCCCTCTGACCTCAAACTCGTTAAAAAACTCAGCTGCTTTCTTTAGGCACTGCACTCTGTTGGAATCGCTTACAATAATCTTCGCAATCATTGGGTCATAAAACGGAGAGACAGTGTTTGTTGCTGCATAACCTGCATCAATTCGGATCCCTTCTCCTTGAGGGAACGAAAGAACTTCAATTTTTCCTGGTGAAGGAAGAAATTTAACAGGATCCTCTGCATATAGGCGGAATTCCATACTATGGCCTTTCTGCTGCACTTCATTCTGCAGGAGCGGGAGCGATTTTCCTGAAGCCACTTCAATCTGCCATCTCACAAGATCCAACCCGGTCGTCATTTCCGTTACGGGGTGTTCGACCTGAAGACGGGTATTCATTTCAAGAAAATAAAAATGCCCATCGCCATCAACGATAAATTCCACTGTACCCGCATTCGTATAGGAAACAGATTGAGCAGCTTTCACTGCGGCTTCACCCATTTCTCCACGCAGTTTCTCAGTTAAATAAGGTGAAGGTGATTCTTCAATGACTTTTTGATGCCTCCTCTGAATGGAACAGTCTCTTTCAAACAAATGGATGATGTTTCCTTGGCTGTCTCCAAATACTTGAACTTCAATATGGCGGGCAGGGCTGATAAATTTCTCTATAAACATACGGTCGCTGCCAAAATACATTTTAGCTCGCTGCTGGCTGGAGAGGAACTGCTTTCGAAGGGTTTCTTCATCGTCACAGCGGACCATACCGATCCCGCCGCCTCCTGCGCTTGCCTTAAGCATAACAGGATAGCCGATCTTGCCAGCGATAGATGCCGCTTCTTCTACATCTGCAATCGGTTCAGTCGTTCCAGGGACAACAGGGACACCCGCTTTCTCCATGGTTTTTCTCGCCTGAACTTTGTCTCCCATGGCCTCCACTACGTTCGGGGACGGACCGATGAACGTTATGCCTAGTTCTTCTATTTTTTTAGCAAACTCCCCGTTCTCGGAGAGGAATCCATAGCCCGGATGAATCGCATCAACCTTTTCAGATTGTGCAATCTCAATGATTTTGTCCTGGTTCAAGTAAGATTTAATGACCGGGGGTTCTCCCAGATGATAAGCACGAGTGGCCTGCTGAACGTAGGGAAGTTCCTTGTCAGCATCCGAAAAGACCACAATCGATTCTATTCCCATTTCCGAACACGTTTTAACGATTCGTCCGGCAATTTCTCCCCGGTTAGCGATCAATATTTTCTTCACTTTATATCCTCCCTTCGATGCCTCATTGTCGTATATTCGACAAAAAATATTTTTTTCCTTTTGTAAGCGGCAACAAAACGAATATTTCTTTTTTAAAGAATTTTTCGCATAATTAGTATATACTAAAAGAAACATAATCAACAGAGTCATTCGAGGGGGAACGAGTTATGAGCACCATGGAAACGTATACAGTTAAACGCTTAGTCATCAACTATAAAACATTAGAAGAATTTAAACAGTTCAAAGAATACGGTATTCAGGAGCTGTCTATGCTCGAGGATCTTCAAGATAACATTATTGAAAATGACAGTGAGTCTCCTTTTTACGGAATCTATTTTGGCGACAAATTAGTGGCCAGGATGAGCTTATATAGAATTGAGGCAGCATACGACCGTTATTTCAGTCCACCACAGGATTATTTTGAATTGTGGAAGCTGGAAGTACTGCCGCAGTATCAAGGGAAAGGCTATGGTAAAACGCTGGTTCAATTTGCACAATCGTTCAATCTTCCAATTAAAACAAATGGAAGACAGCAATCGAGCGGGTTCTGGGAGAAAATGGGCTTTGAAGCCGTTACCTACAATGAAGAAAGGGACCGCGGGGAAAACCCTTATGTGTCCTATCCAAAAGGGGTAACTGAACAAGCGCTATAATTAAATAAGCAAAAATAAAAAAAGATGGCGCTCTCCGCCATCTTTTTTTATTTTTCAAGTTTTTGAAGACCATCTACTTTGAATGTCAGATGATTGCCGCCTTCTTCATCCGTCGCCACCATTTTTCTAGCACGGTCCATGATTTCTATCAGTGCTTTATAATCTTCACAAACGAGCTGGTATTCATGATTTAATTTCTGAAGATGGGACTGAAACTGAGCATTTTGTATTTTCAGTTCCTCCACTTGATTCCGAAGATTAGCCAGCTCTTGGCCCGAACGGCGTTCTTCAGTAGATTTAAAATTCTTCAAGAAGACAATGACATCATCCAGTGATAATGACTTTTCCTTCGCAACGACATATTCATCTCTTTTACCATCATGCCTCGAAACGTCTGCACGGCTTTCCTCATAATCAATCTTATCTTTATTTCTTTCTTTCCGCTGCTTTTTTGCTATAGCGATGGCTGATTCATACCTTTTTCTGATCAAAGAATTCCATCTGAACCCACAGGCCGCAGAAGTACGTGACAGTTTTTCTCCCACTTCTTCAAACGCTGCCAGCTGAGTGCTCCCTTCCCTGATATGGCGAAGTACAACTTCTGCTAGCAATACATCTTCATCCTGGTTCCAAGCATCCTGGCGAACAACAGTCAACCTAATCCCTCCATCTTTTATGTCGTTTTTACATAGTTATGCAATTAATAGAAAAGATAGACTTTTGTTCTATTAATAAGAGGTCTCCATCGTACGTTTTCCATTTCGCCAGGATACTATACTTAGTAAAAAGATCAAGGCAAATCAGTTGCTGTTATTGAAAAATGCTGCCACAGCATGGTGATGATTTTCTGATTCCCAGAGCTTTGCACATGTTTTTATTTCTTCATCTGCTCTTGTATTAATTTCTTGGAAGGGAAGGCTGCGAAGATATACCTGTTTATAGGCCTTCAGCACATCAACCGAATGTTCCGTATACCTTCTTAAATATTTAGTGCACTCTGTTTGAATGTCACCGTCTTTTATCAGATACTGTAAAAATCCTTTGTCGGCTGCATGTTTCGCCGTCAGCTTTCCTGCGCTCCACAGCATATCCAGTGCATCCAGTTTCCGTACCCTCTCCATGAGATAGGTGCCGCCTCCCCATCCTGTTGTAATCCCGAGCGTTCCCTGTACGAAGCCCATCTTCACATTCGCCGAAGCGATCCTGACATCACAGGCAGACGCGATTTCACATCCGCCTCCTACTGCCGTTCCATTGATCAAGGCGGCAGTTGGCTTCGGAAAGAAAAACAGGCTCTTCAGCACTTCACCCATCCTCGAAAGCATAATGTGAGCTTGTCTTTCTGTTTTGAGACCTGAAAAAGCCCGTAAATCTCCCCCAGCACAAAATGCCCGGTTTCCAGCTCCTCTGATCACTAAGACTTTTACTTTATCATTTTGATTGACTTGAGTTATGTATTCCTCTAATTGCTCCATTACCTCAAAATCCACGGCATTTCTGACTTCAGGACGGTTGATGGTGATCCATCCGATCTCATCTTCAATTGTATACAGTACTTTTTCCATCTAATTCCCCCTTTACGTCACACATATAGTTCGTTTTTAAGCGGGAAAATCCTTTAATTGATCAATAAATCCTCAATTTACATATATATAAAAAAACAGGAAGCAGATTTGCTTCCTGTTTCTTCTTATTTGCTGCTGATTACTTCTTTTCCTTTGTAAGAACCGCATTCACGGCATACGCGGTGAGAAAGTTTGTATTCTCCACATTGTGGACATTTTACCATACCAGGCATTTCAAGCTTGTAATGAGTACGGCGCTTTGCTTGGCGGGTTTGGGAAGTTCTGCGAAAAGGTACTGCCATGTTATCCACCTCCTTAAAATGGGGTATTGGTTTTGTCTGAAACATACATCAGATTTTCCAATTTTACGATTTGTCTTTGTCAAAAAACTTGGCAAGATCCGCAAGTCTAGGATCAATCTTCTTCTTGCGGTCTTCCTCAGTAACGACCTGCCATCCTTCTCCTTCAGGCGGAGCCTTCTTATCCTTAACATCAGGTCCGGCTACCACTTTGATCGGCTTTTCAAGCAGAATATGCTCTTGTATATAAGGCATCAGATCAAGGAAATGCCCTTCTACCGTGTGAAGGTTCTCCTCTTCAGCCGGTACCGTATATGAAGGATCCAGAAGAAAAATTTCGGTTGTCTTTATCGAAAATGGAAAATGGACATCTGCCAATGTGTTTGAGCAGGGAAGGACCATTTCTCCCTGAATTTTCAGGTAAAAGGTGGCTTTCTGCTGAGTAACATCGGCATGTCCGCTAACATGAACAGGCGGTATATCGCGAATTTCCTTATCAAGCGATTTAAGTTCACTTGCATCAACATACTCATCAAATTCAAGCGGTTTTCGATAAAAGTTTTTTAATTCCTGTAGTGACCAATTCATCTATTTTCACCTCAAGGCAACAGTAATAATTATATCGGCCATAAAGAGAAATGTCAACATAATATCTTTACAGCATGTTCTTTAAAGAAGCGGCGATTAACGTTAAACTAGAAAAAGTACTATGTTTATTCAAAAAGGAGGTTAATCCGTGAAAGCCTGTGGAATCATCGTCGAATATAACCCTTTCCATAATGGACATTCTTATCATTTGCAACAATCAAAAAAACAATCAGAGAGTGACATAATTGTTGCCGTTATGAGCGGGAATTTCCTGCAGCGCGGTGAACCCGCCATCCTCTCGAAATGGGACCGGTCAAGAACGGCCCTTATGGGAGGCGCTGACCTTGTTATTGAACTACCCTATCTGTTCGCCGTATCACCTGCACCTATTTTTGCACAATCCAGTGTCTTTCTTTTAAATGAAATGGGTGTTGATGCTATCTGCTTTGGCAGTGAATCAGGAAACATGGATTCATTCTACCATACAATTTCAGAACTGGAGAAGAATAAAACTCTATATGATCAATCTTTTCAATCGTTTATAAAACAAGGGTATTCATTTCCGAAGGCTTCTTCCCTTGCGGCCGATTCACTTATGTTAAGCAGCAATACCCTCGATCTGGCCAAGCCCAATAATATTTTAGGCATTGAATATGTAAAAGCAATCCTCGATCAGGAGTTCCCCATCAAGCCTAATACCATTAAACGGATCGGGGCCGCCTATCACGAAGATCAAATCACTGCACATAAAATTGCAAGTGCAACCGCCATAAGAAAGACTTTATTTGAATCTGAAAATATAAGCACCAACGAAATTAAGGAAGCGGTTCCAGATTATACACGGGATATACTAGAGAGTCACCTTCAGGAAACAGGACAATTCACTACATGGGAGTCATTATATCCAATCCTCCGGTATAAACTGCTCTCATCAACACCAGAACAGTTAAGTGAGCTGTATGAAACAGAAGAGGGCTTGGAGCACCGCCTCCGTTCAGTTATCTCAGGCGCAAATAATTTTCATGAGTTTATGGCTGCCTTAAAAACCAAACGCTATACATGGACAAGGCTTCAGCGGATGTGCCTTCATATCCTGCACAATATTAAAAAAGAAACAGCTGCAGAATGGGTTCGCAAAGGGCCTCCTTACATACGCATTCTGGGAATGAGCAGTGAGGGGCAGAGGTACTTAAGAATGCGCAAAAAAGAGGTCACTGTACCAATTGTAACCACAGTCTCACAGTACAGTCACCCTATGCTGGAGCTGGATCAGCGTGTCTCGTCCATTTATTATGCCGGATATCCGCAAGCGGTTCTTTCCAAAAAAATAAAGGAAGAGTATAGTACTCCTCCCTTACGCTTTGACAGAAGCAAGGGCCTCTTTCTATAGGCCTTTGCTATTTTATTTTAATTTGTTCAGGTAGTTGATTGCGTCATCCATTTTTTTAACTGGTATGATCTTCATATCCGTTTTAATATCTTTCGCTGCTTTTACAGCATCTTTGTAATTGTCGGCACTGACAGGTGCAAAAAAGATTTCAGCACCTGCTTTGTCCGCTGCCACAATCTTCTGCTGAATGCCGCCGATCGGCCCGACTTCCTCATTAATATTAATCGTTCCTGTTCCCGCAATCTTGTGTCCCTTCGTCATATCGCCTTTTGTCAGCTGATTTAAGATTTCCAGAGAAAACATCAAACCTGCTGAAGGGCCGCCGATTTCACTTGTTTTTATGTAGATCGGCGGATCAACTTTAATCTCTACATCTGTTACAGGATATGTAATGCCGATGCCCGCTCTTTTTTCATTATTCTGGCTGAGTTTTTTAGGGAATTTAGCAAGTGCTACGGTTTTCGCAAATGTCTTTTTGCCTCTGAGGACTTTTAATTGCACTTTGTCTCCCGCTTTTTTCCCTGCCAATTTTTTTAGCAGCTCTTCTGTTGTTTTTACCGGTTTTCCTTCTAATTCCGTAATCTCATCCCCGACTTTTAGCTTTCCTTCTGCAGGCATACCTGAAATAATTCCGGTGACATAGACACCTTTGCTGATGATTTTTACATTTTTTCCAGCTTTCCGGTAAGCTACTACTGTAGCTGCGTGCTGAGAATCCTGCATCATCTGAAGCTGCCGCTGGTTGTATTCTTCATCTGTTTCATCGTCAGAACGAACTTCATTTGCCGGCAGAAGTTCACGGTAATCGCTTACTTTTGCATATAAATATTGAGGGATATTTGCTTTTCCGATCCGTACGGTGGTCAGCATAAAGCTTCCCTTTTCTTTATCGCCGTCTTTCACATGAATAATGGGTGCCAGTTCATTGGCACTTCCCGGTGATGTCACATAATAAGGCAGTGGATACAGTGCGATGACCAGCGCCAGCACGATCACCCCAAGAAGTGATAATTTACTAATCCGGCTCGATCTCCGGGGGTTTTGATGGTCTTTCATGATTGTTCTCCTTCCATTTCTCAATTCTGCTTTTAATCATCTCAATTTTACTTTTCCCAGCTTCTTCTCCAATTAAGATGATCTCACTTACATTCTTAAAAGCTGTCGAGCTATATTGTTCGACCATCGGCCTGATCATAATATCAGCTGAGATCTCATGATAGCGGACAATTTCTCTTTGCATGATATCAATGCTTTGGACAATAACATCCAGAATGGAAGCCATCTCCGGCTGAGCTTTAAAATGAGAGATATCTACAGCGATCACAATATCTGCTCCCATTTCCCTTACAACAGCAGCCGGCACTCTTTCGATCACTCCTCCGTCAACGAGCAGCCTGCCGCCTATTTTTTCAGGTACAAAAATGCCAGGAATGGAAATGCTTGCCCTGACCGCCTCGGCAATCGGGCCTTTTCTAAAAACAATTTTTTCACCTTTGATCAAATCAGTAGCAACAATGGAAAGCGGGATGATGGTGTCTTCAATCTTTTTATTTTGTGTGAGCAGGCGGACCAGTTCTTTTATTTTTTTTCCTGAAACAAACCCCATTTTAGGAACTGTATAATCCATATAATACTTTCTTTTAAATAAAGTTGCCATTTTTATGAGATTCTCATTATTATGCCCCATTCCAACCATAGCTCCGACTAGGGCACCCATACTGCTTCCCGCGATCATATCAATCGGTATTTCCGCTTCACGGAGTGCCTTGATTACTCCTATATGTGCAAAGCCCCTAGCTCCACCTGACCCTAGTGCCAAACCGATGATCGGCCTCTGCATTACAGACTCCTCCTAACCTTTTGTCCTTTTTAAGATATGGTCTAATTAACTTGCCTATACGTATAAATATATAGATGGACAAGGGATGGCTCTTTAGTCTCACTTGATGAAACGGGGGATGAAAGTGAAATGGAATTTTTATAAATCTATCGTACTCTCTATAGCCGCGATCACGCTCGCTGCTGCGGTTATGATCTTTCCAAAAGCGGCGTTTACGGCATCGCTGGACGGTTTAGAGATGTGGTGGGAAGTTGTTTTCCCTTCTCTTTTACCCTTTTTTATCCTTTCCGAAATCTTGATCGGGTTTGGTGTTGTTCATTTTTTTGGCGTGCTGTTTGAGCCTTTAATGCGTCCTTTGTTCAAGGTTCCCGGTTCTGGGGGATTCGTCTGGGCAATGGGGCTTTCATCCGGTTTTCCGGCTGGAGCCAAACTTACGGCCAGACTGTGGCAGCAAAAAGAAATCACTACGATTGAAGCAGAGAGACTCGTTTCTTTTACGAACTGTTCGAACCCGCTGTTTATCTTTGGAGCAGTGGCTGTCGGTTTTTTTAACAATCCGTCTCTCGGTATCGTTTTGGCCTTAAGCCACTATGCAGGAAACATTCTTGTCGGCCTCACCATGAGATTCCACGGGAAGAAAATGATGAAAGGGGAAGATTCGAACCGCTTTTTAACAAGGTTCAAGCCGTTAAGCGCTCTGCAAAAAATGCATCAGGCCCGGCTGGCTGACGGCCGGCCCATCGGAAAGCTGTTAGGAGATGCTGTTCAATCATCTACCAGTACACTTCTGATGATCGGAGGATTTATCATCTTGTTTTCAGTGATCAATAAGGTTTTAAGCCTGTTGGCGATAACGCCTGTCTTTGCACACCTGCTTGAAAAATTTCTTTCGATCCTCTCTATTTCAGGCGTCCTCAGCTATCCGCTCATAACGGGCTTATTTGAGATCACTCTCGGCAGCAAGCTCGCCAGCGAAAGCACAAGCATGCTTTTACAGCAATGCATTATTGTCAGTTTCATTCTCGCCTTCAGCGGCTTTTCTGTTCAGGCTCAGGTTGCCAGCATTCTTGCTGATACGGACATTCGCTTCAAACCGTTCTTTTTCGCCAGGCTTTTGCACGGTCTGTATGCTTCTGTACTAGCAGCGCTGTTCTTTCCCTTGTTTCTTTACAGTCATTCCAAAACATCAATAACTGTTTGGGCACAGAACCAATTGATGATGTACCCTTGGGATGAATATTGGCACTTCTTTATAAAAGCAGGTTCATATATGACACTTGCTGCTCTTATTCTTTCTATATTGATCTGGGGTCTTAAGCATTCGCTCAACAAAAAAAACCCCCGTTTTCATTAAAGGGGGGAACTGAACTTTTGTTTTAAGGCGTCCTGTACGGCGGGGGGAACGAGTCCCTCTACAGATGCATGGTATTTAGCTGCCTCTTTAACGATACTTGAGCTTAAGAAGGAATACTGATTGTTTGTCATCATAAAAAACGTTTCTACTTCTTCGTTCAGCTTTTTGTTGATGGATGCAATCTGCATTTCATATTCAAAATCCGATACTGCCCGGAGCCCCCTAAGTATGACGCTTGCTCCTACGCTTTTAACATAATCGATCAAAAGTCCGCTGAATGAATCGATCCGGACATTTGGAAGTTCACCTGTCACTTCCTGTAGCAGGCCTAACCGTTCTTCTACAGAAAATAATGGGCTTTTGCTCTGATTTTTCGCTACTACAACGATAACCTCATCAAAAACCTTTGCGCCTCGTTTGATAATATCCAAATGTCCAAGTGTGACTGGGTCAAAACTCCCAGAACAAACTGCTATATTCGGCATGCTCTCCACCTCTTGTCCAATGTATTTACTCTTCTCTGCGTAAATATAAAGAAAGCTTAGTACTTCCGTAAGTCTCTTCTCTCACTCTTTCAAGACTTCCGATCGATGAAGGAAGGAGCACACCAGGATCGTGTTCAGCTACAACCTGAACTCCCTTGCTTAATAAGCCATATTCATCAAGTTTTGTTATGTCGTCAGCAATCCGCTGTTTCGCATAAGGCGGATCAAGAAGCACAAGGTCAAATTGAAACTCCCTTTTTTTCAGTGCCTTTAAGGCTCGCTGTGATTCTATTCTATAAACTTCTGTCTTTTCTTCATAACGGCATGCTTTAATATTATTCTTAATCGTCTCTGCTGCCTTTATGTCACGGTCCACAAAGATCATCTTATCCATTCCCCGGCTAAGAGCCTCTATTCCGAGCCCTCCACTGCCGCCGTATAAGTCCAGTCCAATTCCGCCATCAAAATAAGGGCCGATAATATTAAAAAGTGACTCTTTGATTTTATCTGTTGTGGGGCGTGTTGACTGTCCCGGAACAGCTTTCAAAGGCCTGCCCTTGCATTCACCTGAAATAACTCTCATTTTTCCACACCTTACATATCAATTTACGATTAATGGCTGCTTCCAGCTCTTATTCAACATTATCCTATCACACTTTTTTTAGAATAAACAGAAACTGTCAAGTTATTTTACAAGCCTAAAGTATAGAAAATTAGACAAGGGCTATACTAATCCTAACAACATCCCTAATGATGTTGTTGCCAACCGCGGAGAAGACTTACTTCCCCATAAGTTCTTCCTCCGGTTTCTCCTCTCCCATCGCCTTAAAGATAGTAAAAAGTGTTTTTACCTATCCTTGGGCAACCCGCAGATGTTCTGCGGGTTTTTTTTGATTCATAAAAAGCTCCCCTCCCTTTTCAGCCTCAGCCTTGTGTGCTAAAGTCAAAGAAAGAAAGGGGGATCAACGCATCCTATGATTCAGCGTTTTATTGAACTCGGAGAAGGTTATTCAGATATTTATGAACTAATGGAAATCGCCAAAACGAACAAAAAGAGACTCAGTCAGCTGCTCTGTCTAAGAACTGAAATCAACGGGATTCAAAAAGCCTCATTCATCGTAGTACTGCATCCCGCAGATGAAGGAAAATTCCAGCCTTTATACATATGCCGGGAAGGGATTCCGGCAGATTCAAAGCGATATCAGCTTTTTGAAGGGCTCTCCCGGAAACTGGAGAAGAAAATCATCACCTTTGACGTGAAACCTTCAGGAGACTTCGAAGAAAAAGAACTGTATTTTCACTATTTGACCGGCATTTTGCGTTTAAATTATCTAATTCCGCCATTGTTATAAAATAAAAAGATGACCCAATCCTTCTTTCGGGTCATCGTCTTTTATAATCCCATCTTGTAATCATATTCTTTTGCTTTATCCGGGATCTTGCTTTCATATTCTGTTTTGATCTCATGTTTATGAGATCGTTTCACTTCTTTCACAAAATGAAGAGATTCCAGTTTGCCGGCAACATCATCAATTTTTGCTGCATCACAATATATAACAGCATATTTCAACCGTTTTGAAATATAATGTACATTTCCATATCTCCTCAGCTGCTTTGAAAATTTCAGTGAATGCAAATAAACCGCAAGCCCCATTCGGTTTCCAATCATAAATTACTCCTTTAACACCATCATTTTTTTTAGTCTAGCATGATTATTATCAGTCTGCAATTTAATCCCATTTAAGAAAAGGAGTTTCCCCTATGAACCTTGACATCATTTGGAATGGCTTCCTCGAGGCCGTACGGAAGACTTCCTTTATCGATTCTGCAGAAAAAAAACTCATCACCGGTATACCGTTTCTTTATATTAAAACAGATGGATCAGCAGACAGAACGAAAATAGAGGAAGAGATAAAACTTCGATCAATCCAAGCCATGAAGGGCAAAAGGCTGAACGCAGAAATATCCTATTTCAGGACAGATTCTCATTTATATGTATACCGGTTCCGATTTCTCGTTCCTCAACAAAAGATGTTCTGCTGCGGCAACCTTTGTGTAGATTGTATCCGCTATCATAGATAAAAGAAAAATAAGAGCTCTGTTTCGAGAGCCCTTAACCGCAGCTGCATCCGCCTCCGCTTCCGCAACCGCCGCTGCAGCTTTTTGAATCAAAGAATGGGTTGCCTGTCGGCACTTTGATGTGCTCTGAAACGCTTCCCGCTATAAGGGAACTGCATTCGTTTAACAGGCTTTCCAATTCTTTCTCCGCTTTTTTGAAACCGGCTATGGTCTCATTAAAATCGAGTTCCCTTTTTAAAACCCTCACCTTTGTTGATACGGTTTTATAATCTGGATGATACTTTCCAAAACGCTGTACTTCCTCATACAGCTCTTTTGTTTTGTTGAACTCATTGATGAGCTTCTGAGCATTTGCGTCTTGTTCAAGTTTATATTTACACACTCGGTATTGTATGGCAGCTTCTGATTCAGCTATCATCTTTCCGAGAGAATAGGATTCATCCAGCAATTCAAAATCCAGCACTAATCCCAGCATCCTCTCACTCCCTGCAGTGATTACTTATACTTTCTACCTTCATCTTATTATTATAGCCGAAATTATTATGAGATAAAAGAAAAACCGCCTCCATAACATTGACTCCTTCTTATAAAAAAAAGTATAATACTCTCGTTTGAAAGACTTTGAGAGCGAGGACCGCAATGAAACTTGTAACGTTTAACCCTTTTAGAACGATTGGAATCCCTGGCATACAGTATGTAAAGCCTGACAACATGTTCAAAGAGCTTGATAAAATAAAAGCAGCAGATGTCCTTCTTTTTCCGGAAAACTGGCAGGTTAACTCGTTGGTATATGGAATGAAGAAAAAAATATTTCCGAGCATCGAAAGTATTCAGCTTGGGTTTAGCAAAATGGAGATGACACGTGCGTTATGGACGGTTTGCCCAGAAAATCTTCCATACACTGAGATTCTAGGACATTCCAATGAGAACAAGCGCAAGGTTCTGGAGACTTTTCCTTTTCCTTTTGTTGCCAAGGAGATTCGTAATTCAATGGGGAAAGGCGTATTTCTTATTCATAACGAACAAGAATTCGAAGAATATGCAAAAGCAAACGATGTTTTCTATATACAGGAATACCTTCCGATTGACCGTGATCTTCGCGTATGCGTAGTTGGAAATGAGATTATTGGAAGTTATTGGCGCATAGGCAGCAACGGCTTTCATAATAACGTAAGCCAGGGCGGAACCCTCTCATTCGATAACATTCCTGCTGGAGCATTAGAGCTTGTCCTTCGTGTTGCTCAAGGACTCAATATCAACCATGCAGGCTTTGATATCGTTGCGGCGAACGGCCGTTTTTATATTCTAGAGTTTAATGTGCTTTTCGGAAACCAGGCCTTTAACCACCTTGCCGTATCTCCAGAGAAAAAAATTCATGAATATCTTACAGCAGCTGAGATGGACCGGTAAGCAAAGTATGCCCTTTATTATGGTGAAAAGAGAAGCCTATAGCAGGCCTATAGGTCTTCTCCTTTTCCCATCATGCTCAGAAAATCAATCATCAATCCCACTGTTTTCACTTGATTGTGGAACTTATCAATCCGCTGGCCAAATGTCCTCCCAAAAAACACATTCGCTTCACTTTCCATCACTTCCAGCAGAAGGGGATTTCTCGATAGATCCCGATACCATCTAGGTTGCTCCCGAATAAAAAACTTAAGGTCTGGTCTAGTATTTAAATAGTCAATAATTTCCCTTCTCATCCGTCACACCCCTTAGTCTTTAAATACTGAAAAATAACTATCCTTTGAATTTGACGGCGGGCCCTGAACTGATTTGCTGCCCTGGAACTGCTTCAGCAACTGATGAATGCCTTCTATCGCACCGCTGAATTGGACAATATGCTGCTGAATTTCACTGACATTGATGTCTCGAAACATGGAAAAAACATCTCCGACTGTAATTTCTTTTTTAGAATGTTCTTCAGCCGATTCCGATTCCTGTTTCTGTTTTCTTTCCTTCAGTCCCCTGAAATGATCGGTTTTTAATGTATCCTGATCCTTTTCGGCCTTAAAAGCCTTCCAGCTTTCATGATTTGCCCCAAGGAAATACCAATCTTCATAGACATCCCTCCACGTACGATTATTTGAACGGACTTCACTTATCAGCTTAGGATGTTTCTGAACAAATATTCGGAATGCCTCAACGTCCTTTTTCATCTTCTCACCCCCGGCTGTCCTTCAACGACTACAATTCACCTATTACATGATACAGTTCCGCCTATAAAATGGTGCGCCTATTTTTCCTTGTGCTGCTTTAAACATCGTTGTTTACCTTTGTTTTTTGTGTCAAAATTGAAGAGCAGCAGGTGTTGCAACTAGACAGAGAGAGGAAATAAAAAAATGGAATTGTATAAAGAGATGGAGTCTTTCATAACAGAAGCCTCAGAAGAAGAGAGAAATGTGCTGTCAGGCATCATAAAAAGCTTAAAAAATAAAAGGGAACACACCCACTCTACTTATATTTCAAGCTTAATGGATATGAAGCTGAACATCATTAATGATCATAAATTGGAAATCACTGTGCCAATCACTCCATTATTAAGCAACACAATAGGAATAGTGCATGGCGGGCTCACTTCAACTTTAATGGACACCGCTATGGGAACAGCAGCCAACCAGACGCTTTCTGAAGGATCAGCAGCTGTTACCGTTGAAATGAAAGTAAACTTTACTTCTCCCGGAACAGGAAGCTTTCTTCGCTGTGAAGCAGAGGTGCTAAACCGTGGAAAAAAAGTCATCGTTACAGAATCAAAAGTTTACGGTGACCAAAACCAATTAATCGCCGTCTCGACCGGCACGTTTTTTATTGTAAGAAAGGCGTAAGCGGCCTGCTTAGGTCCGACAAGCGCTGGAGCTCTAACACAGCAACACGTTTTTTGTGTTTCAAAAAAAATAAGGGAGATCATCTGACCTCCCCTGACTGCTTATCTTGGCTTTATAAAATTTTGTGTATAATTGCTCCCATAAACCCCCACACCCAATCTAGTATAGTTTTTATTTAAAAGCGCTTCCCGGTGGCCCTGGCTGTTGAGCCATCCCTCTACTGCAGCCGGTCCATCTGTATATTTTGCTGCAATATTTTCACCGGCCTGTGTGTACTTCACTTTTCCCGCTTCTAGCCGTTCGGCCAAGTCACCTGACGTGGGTGACGTATGCGAAAAATAATTAAGCTCTTCCATTTCTTTACTGTGGTTATAGGCCACTTTTGCTGTCTTGCTATCCTTTTCTAAAGGAGCTAACCCATGTTTTAAGCGAATGACATTGGTAATATCCAGAATCTGCTGTTCTTGTCCTTTTTCAATTTTTCTCTTCAACTTTTCGGAGAATACAGGCTGTTTCTCCAAGCTGCCTCTGTATACGACAGAATAGGGTCTTTGCATGAGCAATGTTTCTTTATCCAGATACCTGATGCTGGAAAGCTCTTGAGTAAATTTATCAAAATAAAGCTGAGCATAAATATCATGAAATGGAATAAGAGGACGGGTATTCATTTCATCTTCCGATAGCTCGAAACGAAAGAAATCATCGGTTTTATTAACGGTAACCTCACTCTTAACAGGAATCTCTTTTAGAAGTGACGTTACGGACTGGCCGATCTTGAACGGTTTGATCGGCACTCCGTCCCCTGCCACAAAGACGGTTACCACTTTATTATCCTTGATTCCAGCCTGCATATACTGGTTCTCGGAACTTGAGTAAACATACCAGTCATATCCGTAAGCTGATGGTTCGATCCGGTCCGGGGGGCCAAGCCGTTTGGTCAGATAGTTATTGCTTTTACCTACAAAATTAGCCACGGTCGATTTTTCGATGCTTAATGTTTGAATACTCTCCTGAGGGATTTTATGTTTCTCCTGTCTCTCAGGAGTAGGATAAGAACTCTGATCACAACTGTCCAAAAAGAACGAGATAACGAGAATTGCAAAAAGCGTTAGGATTGCTGTTTTCTTCAAAAGTGGTTCTCCCTTCAAAACATACCTTTCATAACTGTACTTCACAATTGTGGAATTTGTCTATAAATTAAAAAGCACCTTCTACAAGGTGCTTTCATTTAGGGTATTTGCAATTTTACTGAAGCTGATCTCTTTGTTCCGAAATCTCACTTAGTGCCGCACCTGCTTTAGAGTCTGTTTCTTTATGCACAGCGATGTCACCAAGGGAAACAATTCCAACTAAATTGCTGTTCTCTACGATTGGCAAGCGGCGTATCTGATCCTTTGACATGAGATCGGAAGCTTCCTCTATGTTCATGTCCGGGCTCCCTGTTACGAGTTCACTGCTCATGACATCCGTTACCTTCGTTGAACCCTGTTTCTTCTCTGCAACTGCCCTGATGACGATATCTCTGTCCGTGATGACTCCGAGGAGTTTCTTTCCTTCACATACTGGAATGACCCCTACATCATCCTGTTTCATTTTTACAGCAATTTCATAGATGCTGTCCTGTGGTGAACAAGCATCCACGTTCGTTGTCATAATGTCACGTATTGTTTTCATTAAAGATTCCTCCATACTCAATTTTTATCGAGATTAGTGTTTACTTCTGAAGGCATTCTATACGCCCATTCAATAAAGGGGAAATATTATGACAACGATTGCATCTTTAAAGCATTCATACTATCATAGATAAGTAAAGGTTTACATGAACAGTGGGAGGTTAAGGAAATGTTATTTGAAGAAAGCGGCCTGAAGGGTCAAGTTGTCCAATTTTCAATTCTTGAACATATTATGCATAACCATGGAATCATCCGTGCAGGACAGTGGGATTATGAAAGAATTACATACGATTATAAATTTGAAGATATGACGAATGGTGACGTATATTACTTGCGTTTTCCATGCCGTGTGGCAGAGGGCGAAGTTGAGAGCTCTCATGCAAAGATTGAACTATCGGATCCTTACCTTGGAAAACACTATTATCCGCACGGTGTTGAATATGATGAGGAGTTTCCTAAAACAATTACAGATCATTGCAAAAAACTTATTAATCAAGTGATAGAAGAAATCAAATAATGCCCTTCCGGCAAAAAACCCTTTCCCGTCGGAAAGGGTTTTTCCTTTATTCTCTTTTTCCTATTGCATATCCTTCAAACAGCCTTCCTCCGTATGGCTCAAGCACATCATCTGCAAAGCCAATCACCTGCTGTTTCTCTCTTGCTTTATAATACTCATCGAACACCTGAACAAAACGTAGTGCAAACTCCTCATCAAATTCTTTTAACGCCCTTACCATCCATTTCCCTTCACCAATCCAGCAGCTATTTACACGGAGGATAAATTCATGGATCATGTACGCCAATTTTGAAACAATGAAAAGATCTTCAGATGGATTACTCGACCCTTCCAGATCATCAAGCAGGTTTGTGATCTCATAGCGGGCAGAATCCACTTCTTTGGACTTCCACGGTGACGGGCCTCTTTTTAACAAAGCCAGAGATTCATTTTTGATGGCAGCTGCCTGTCCGTTGTCTTTCAGAATGATCCCTTCTGCGCACATCTGTGGAAGTGAGGGTCTTGCTCTGTCTCTGTTTTCCTTAAAAAAAACTTTATAAGACTGAAAGCTGTGAACGAATGCTTCAATTGGCCATCCAAACTCCAGGTACGATTTTCTAAACGAATGATCTGCCAAGGCATCAAAAATCACAATGTCGAGATCAGAGCTTTCGGTACCTTCCCCTCTAACGATACTCCCCGCTAGAAATACAACTTCTCCAGAAGGAAAGAATTGATCAATAAACTTTTTGGCAGCCTCAACGGCCGAATCTCTATTTGACATTATTTCATTCTCCTTAAAAAAAGTCGTAGATAAATGGTGTGTTTTTTGGGAGCAGTGATTCAAATAAAGCGATATCTTCTTCCCTCCCGGATATTCTCCCATGATTCAGCAGGCTTTTAGGTTGTTTATAGTTAAAGAGAATAGCCGTCAGTTCCTTTATTCCAAGGGAAATTCCACGTTTAGGCGCCATTTGGCATGAAGATTCTCCTTCCTTAGCAGGAAAGAAATTCACACTTGGCTGTATCCCATCTGCTGTAACGGAATAGGTACCTGTATTCCATTCAGCGAAGTCATCTTTCACGTGGAGAAACAACGTTTCACCTGGAATCTTGTTAAATGGATATTCTCTTAGAGCCTCAAGAACGTTTACAACTCTCGCCATAAAATAACTGTGCTGCTCCTGATGAATCTTAGGATCATCCAAATAAAATCCCGTTTCATCATCAGGGGGAGCTACAATGGTGACTTCGTTAATCATCGAATCATGATTCCTTATAAAGTTCCAAAGCCCTTCCCAGCTTTCTCTGTCCAGTGCAACAAACTCTTCGATCTCCATTACTTTTTCTTTTATTGAATAAAGGATATAACCTGCACCCTCGTTGTTGCTTTGCCTGTAGAGTGCTATTTTCGAGTTTGAAAGCACATTATTATTCCACCACACTTCGTTTCGCTTCAATGAGCCGTTATAGCGTTCTGAGAATCTCTCATATATTGGAGACAGTATAGGTGAACTGTCTCCAGATAGTCGTTCTACTCTGCCGCTCACCTCATGAAAGGGCGGAAATTGGGTTTTATGTATTTTATATTTTTTGTAATCACACGTTAGTTCCCATCCAAAACTCCGGTAAAACTTTACTGAAAACGGATGAAGCATGGATAGATTAGTACCCGTGTTATTCATCACTTCCAATGAATGTCTGAGCAGCTGCCTGACCAGTCCCTTTCTTCTGTTCTCAGGCCAGGTCGCTACTCCAGCCAAACCGCCCATTTTTACGGATTTTCCCCCTAAATAAGCATCAAACGGAAGCAAATGCAGTTTAGCCAGCAGCTGGCCATTTTCACCAAACGTACCGTAAACGCTTGCAGGATCGAGATTTCGAAGTCTCTTTTCTATATCTTCTTTTGTTAATGAATATCTGAATGCATACTGTGAAAGCTCAAGAGAATGCATCAGTTCTTCCTTTTGAAGGTTTCTAATCACTGGTTTTCCTCCTTTTTCTCTCTAACAACTAGTTCGACATTATACGGTACAACTCTTTTTTTTCAAAAAAAAAAGTTAACCGGCTGCCGGTTAACTTATTGTCTTTATGAATGATTTGCAGCAGCACTCATTTTGATCAGTGCTAAATCTTCTTTGTCTTTCGCCCGTTCTCTTTTTACCCACTTATAAAAAATGTGTCCAAGCACTACTCCGTAAACCACTTCCTGAAGAATTTTCATAACAATTCCTCCGGTCATCTGGTCTTCTAATGGAGGAAGAAACGATACCAGTTCTGGCGCATGAGCATACGTTGAATAGAGCAGATGGCCGGCAAACATGATCAATGCACAGGCTGGCGTCAGTAAAACACCGCTTGCGAATACATATCCAACCTTCTGTAAATCAGACAATGAATTCAATTCTTCAATCGGACAAAGAACTGGCCACCACATCGTAAATGCCGTGATAAACAAGATGGTATGGCTGAGAAAAGCAACAAATCCATTTGCCATGACTGCGTCAAAGACGACTGGCATATGGTAAATGGAAAACAGCGTAATAAAGACTAAGATCGCAATGAGCGGTTTTGTTAAAAAGCGGACGATGTTCATCAGTGAGTTCTGAAGGCTAAACCATTTCAAATACAAACCATGCGGCATACCGAGGATCATAAGCGGCGGCACCACAAGATAGCTTACTGCCATTTCAATCATATGCACGCTGAATAAATAATGATGGCCGATGACATTTAAAGGACTGCCTTTGGAAATATACAAAAATACAAGACCTGCTGAAAAGAAGAACTTTTGCAGCTTTGTTGTTTTTAAAGCCGAGTTTTTGTTGCCGTAATATTTAAAATATAAAATGCCAATGATCAAAATTAGGATGAAAATATCCGGCCGGTAAAGGCTGTAAAAACCAAAATCACTGATTTTTTCATGACTCATGTTATGGTCCATTATATAAACTCCTTTCCCACGGAAAGCAGGGATGTTCAATATTTATGAAAAATGGCTGCTTTAAGCAGCCATTTTCCATTTAAGAAGTCCAGATCATTCCTGCAATACCAACAACCGTAATGGCAGCAACAAGGATTCCGCACATCATTCCCCAAAGCGGGAAATCATGTCCCTTATGACTTAAATGCATCCAGATATACAATTGAAAAAATACTTGAACAACAGCAAGTACGAGAATAAATAGTACCGCAAAAGAATCAGCTACTTTATCACTCCAAATGGCGTAGAACGCAATCAGTGTTAAAAGGATCATCATAATGAAAGAAACATTATGGTGTTTCCTCTCTTCTTTAAACGCCAATTTACGCTGCAGTGCCTCGCTGCGGTGAACATTGGTTTCAGGGTTGCTATGATTAGCCATCTCTTAACCCACCTTCCCCATAAGATACACAACAGTGAAAATGAATACCCAAACGACGTCAACAAAGTGCCAATAGAGGGCAAATAAATAATACTTTGGTGCGTTTACAAGCGTAATTCCGCGATTCCAGTTGCGTACTAGCAATGTAATGATCCATAAACAGCCGAAAGCTACGTGGCCTCCATGGAATCCTACAAGGGTATAGAAGGCAGAACCAAAAGCACTGCTTGTAAAAGTATGCCCTTCATGGACATATTCATTAAATTCATATACTTCCAGGCCAAGAAAGCAAAGACCCAAGAGTAAGGTTACAAAAAACCATCCTTGCAAGCTTTTTACGCGGTTTTGCTTTAATGCAAGTACCGCATATACGCTTGTTAAAGAGCTTGTTAGCAGGAGCATGGTAGCCAGGAATACGGTTGGAAGCTTGAATAGTTCTTCAGTAGTTGGGCCATCCATATTCATATGGCGAAGGCCTAAGTACGTTCCGAACAATGTTGCGAACAAAACGGTCTCTCCACCTAAGAACAGCCAAAATCCTAAAAATTTATTTTTGCCTTCAAGGGTGGCTTTTTCGGGATGTTTCGGAAAGTTAGCATCATTTAATCGTTCATCCGCGTGCATTATTCTTTAACCCCCTTTAAATCGTCTTCCACTTCTTCTTTGTGAATATGGAAGCCATGGTCGTCAATAATTGAACGTAAGAACATGCAAATAAACGTGGCGATTATTCCAATGATTGTTACAGTTATAGTGTTATAAATTAATCCTAACGCTGCGCTAAAAAGCCCGATTGACATAAAGAGCGGGAGGATGGATGGATTAGGCATGTGGATATCCCCGACTGGTTCTGCAGGCGTCATGCCCTTATTCCCAGCTGCTTTTTCAATCCAAAAGGCATCAAGTCCCCGAACTAATGGTGTTTGTGCAAAGTTATATTCAGGTGTAGGATACGGAATGGCCCACTCCAGCGTTCTTCCATTCCAAGGATCGGAAGAAGGTGCATATTTTTTTGAAGCTGAGATGATAATGTTAATTAATAATACAATCGTACCGATTGCCATTAAGAAGGCACCGATTGAACTGATAAAGTTTAATTGATCCAGGTCCTGGCCGGAAAGGTATGTAAATACCCGGCGCGGCATACCCATGAGGCCCAAGAAATGCTGAGGGAAGAATGTAAGGTGGAAGCCGATAAAGAACGTCCAGAAATGAATTTTCCCAAGAGTTTCATTCAAAACCCTGTTAAACATTCTAGGATACCAATAGTATAGGCCTGCAAAAAGACCAAGTATTACGCCACCCACAATTACATAATGGAAATGGGCTACTACAAAATAGCTGTCATGGAATTGGTAGTCAGCTGAAGGAATGGCAAGCATAACACCTGTTACCCCACCCATTACGAATGTCGGGATAAATCCAACCGCCCAAAGCATGGCTGTTGAGAATACGATTTTCCCGCCCCACATCGTGAAAAGCCAGTTAAAGATCTTAACACCTGTAGGAACAGCGATAGCCATAGTTGCTACGGCAAAAATAGAGTTAGCTACAGGTCCAAGGCCGACCGTAAACATATGGTGGACCCATACCATGAATCCTAAGAAACCGATCAATACGGTCGCGAACACCATGGCGCTGTATCCGAAAAGACGCTTTCTTGAGAAGGTCGCAACAACCTCACTGATCGCACCAAATGAAGGCAAGATGAGGATATAAACTTCAGGGTGTCCGAAGATCCAGAAAATATGCTCCCAAATCAAAATATTACCGCCATTGTCCGGGTTGAAAAAGTTTGCATCAAAAACTCTGTCAAAAGATAACATAAATAAACCAATAGTTAATGGAGGGAATGCAAATAGAATCAAACCTGATGTAACGAATGCTGTCCAGGTAAACAACGGCATGCGCATAAATGTCATACCAGGAGCACGCATGTTGATGATTGTTACCAGGAAGTTAATTCCGCCTATAAGGGTTCCTATCCCCGAGATCTGAATTCCCAGTACATAAAAGTCCACCCCCGGTCCCCCGGACGTTGTTGAAAGAGGCGCATAAGCCGTCCAACCAGCGTCTGGAGCTCCTCCTAAGAGCCAGCTTAAATTCAGTAGTACTCCTCCGAAGAAAAACAGCCAGAATCCTAATGCGTTAACAAACGGGAACGCAACGTCCCTTGCCCCGATCTGCAATGGGACTACAGCATTCATAAAAGCAAAAATCAACGGCATGGCCGCAAAGAAAATCATTGTAGTACCGTGCATCGTCAGCAATTGGTTAAACGTCTCAGCAGCGACAAAGTCATTTTCCGGTTTTATCAACTGAATTCGCATTAACATTGCTTCGATTCCTCCAATGATGAAGAAGAATCCCCCTGCAATAAGGTATAAAATACCAATTTTTTTATGATCGACTGTAGTGAGCCAGTCCATCAGCCCACTTCTCTTTTTGTGACTTGCATGAGTAGACACCTTTTTACCTCCTTTTTACAAACCGCTCCTCTTGCCTATTGAAGTTTTAGACTTAGAAGATAGTCAGCTACTGCGTCAACTTCTTCATCATTAAGGGGCACGTTCGGCATGTTATTGCCTGGTTTTACTTTTTGAGGATTTTTAATCCATTTTTCCAAGTTGGCTTTGTTGTGCTCAAGTACACCGGCAACACGCTGTTTATCACCAAAACCAGTAAGATTAGGTCCGGTATTACCGCCGTTTTTGCCTACCGCATGACAAGACATACAGTTCTTTTTAAAGTTTTTTTGCCCTTCAGCAGCATTTCCGGTAGCATTGCCGCTTGCATTCTTGAATGAATCTACCCAAGCCTTGTATTTTTCTTTTGAAACGACTTTTACTTTGAAATCCATAAGGGCATGAGAAGCACCGCATAATTCAGCACATTTCCCTTTATAGATCTGTTCTTTCTTTCCTGTTTCAATCCACATGTAGTTCTTGCTGCCGTCACCAGGATTGGTGTCTGTTTTCCCAGCAAGCGATGGAATCCAGAATGAGTGGATGACATCAGAGGATGAAAGCTCCACATGCACTTTGGTATTAACTGGAAGAACTAGTTCCTGAGAAGTAATAATCTCTTCTTTAGGATACTCAAACTCCCACCAGTACTGATGGCCTGTAACCTTGAGAGCCAGTTCACTCTTTTTAGGTTTATCTTTCGCAGATAAATCAAAAGTTTGCATAACTGTCGGAACTGCAAGAATAATCAGTAAAAGAATTGGAATCGCAGTCCACAGAATTTCGAGCAGATGATTTCCTTCTACCTGTTCAGGAATCGTGTCATCGCCCTTGCGCCTTCTAAATTTGATCAATACAAATACATAAATGATAAAAACGACCAACAATACAAAAATCATAATTGCTAAGCTCAGCACCATTAATGAGTATTGTTTGTTGGCTACTTCACCTTGCGGCATAAGCGCAGACAGTGTTGGATCACCACAACCCATCAGCAGAAGCGCCAGCATTGCAAACAAAGGGATTATTCGCCCTTTACGCAGCAAATTTCTCATCACTTCATAAAACCCCACTTTCTCGTTGTAGTTCAGCTACTATAATCTATTACCTGCTTGTCATAAACGGCATGTGTCCGTTTACATTAAGCAGCAAATAGCAAAAAAAATGTAAGCCCTTTAATATAAAAGGTCTTTAATATATTCATCCAGACGGTTCAAGGAGATGTTCCGTACTGAAGTCGATATTATATGTTTACGAGAATCATAGCGACGAACAATATAGTCAAGTAATTAAGAGAGTAGACAAACATCTGCCTTGCCCACTTGATGTCATCACTTGTCCGGATACCAGATAAACCAAGAGCCAGCCAGCCAAATCCCAGGACAGCGGCTAAAATGGTAAATACCTTGCCAAATGGATACAAATATAAGGAGACCGGGATGAGAGCTGCTACATACCAGATCATCTGGCGCTTCGTCATTTTAAATCCCGATACGACAGGAAGCATTGGTATTCCTGCATTTCTGTATTCTTCACATCTCTTCATCGCAAGCGCCAAAAAATGCGGCGGCTGCCATAAAAACAGAATCAAGAACAGAATCCAAGCTTTTATATCCAGGTTCGCATCCACTGCGGCCCAGCCGATCAGCGGCGGCATCGCTCCGGAAATTCCGCCCACAACCGTATTAATAGAATGGGTTCTTTTAAGCCACATCGTGTAAACAACCACATATACAAATAAACCAATCAATCCAAAAACGGCGGCTGTTAGCGTTGTCATGGCTAGAAGAATAACGCCGATGGCAGATAAAATAATCCCCATCCATAATGCCTGGTGTGCTTCAATCTTACCGGTTACTGTCGGTCTGTCCAAGGTACGATCCATCAAACCGTCAATATCGCGGTCTATGTAATTGTTTAAGCAGCAGCCTCCCGCGATTACAAAGGCTGAGCCGACAACGGCCAGAGCCAAAACATTCAGCTCATCCATAAAGAGCAGACCGTTTAACTTAATGGCAAGAAATATACCTGCAAAAACTGTGATGAGATTTGAAATAACGATTCCCATCTTGGCAATTGCAAGAAAATCTTTCCATGTACCTGTCGGATTAGCTTCCGGTAGAGAATCAGCCTTGATCACTTTGTCAGCATCATCAAATGTCGTTTGAGTTTTGCTCACCGTATACACCTCCTTTACAGGTAAGTTTCCTTCCATTTCCGGTTTTTGTTAAACTATCCAGGTAAAATGCCATATTTTATTCTAAATAGTAATGAAACGGAAATCAATATGTAAAACGCATCCCTTTTTTCACATATTTGCGAAATTTATCACATATTGTTGTGATATGATAGACATGTTTCTAAAACATTATAAAACAATTTAGAAGGTTTGTATACTTCGACTCGGATAGACATATTCCTATAATATTCCTATGTTTTGGCAAACTTTAGTATAAGGCTGAAATTTAACAAATTTGTGAATTTTCTTTGAACAATCTTAGTTAACTATAAAAAAGCATTCCCCCCCCAAAAGGTGAAATGCTTTTTTGTCTTTCCATTTAGCCAGTTCAATCAATTAATCCCCAACGGATTTATTGATGCTATCTATTTAGCTAACTCGATCAATAAATCCCCTGGTGAAATGGCTTCGCTGTTGGCTGCGTAGATTTCTTTAATGATTCCATCATATGGCGCCTGCACGGTTGTTTCCATTTTCATCGCCTCTGTAATCATCAGATGATCTCCTTTTTTAACCTTTTCACCCTTCTCTACCAAAACCTTCACTACAGTGCCCGGCATACTTGCACCGATTTGGCCTGGATCGGACGGATCTACTTTTCTCTTGGCAGCGACAGCCGATTTGATGCTTTCATCTTTAACGACAACTTCCCTCGGCTGGCCATTCAACTCAAAGTAAACGACTCTTGTTCCATCCATTTGCGGTTCTCCGATGGACACAAGTTTAACAATAAGGGTTTTCCCCTGTTCAATTTCGATCTCGATCTCCTCTCCAAGCCTCATGCCATAAAAGAAAGTCGGTGTATCGAGGACTGAAATATCCCCGAATTGCTGAAACATTCTTTCGCGGTCTAATAATACCTTTGGGTAAAGAGCGTAGGATATCGCATCAAAACTGGTTACTTGACGATTGAGTTTATGGAAGAGCGTTTCTTTAATCTCTATAAAGTCAGCGGCCTCCAGCAATTCTCCAGGACGCTTCGTTATATGCTCTCTTCCCTTTAAGATCAGCTGCTGAAGTTCTTTTGGGAACCCTTGGTATGGCTGGCCGATATAACCCTGGAAAAACTCAACGACAGAATCAGGGAAGTCCAGTTTTTCACCTTTTTCGTATACATCGTCTTCTGTAAGATCATTCTGAACCATGAACAGTGCCATATCTCCTACCACTTTTGAAGAAGGAGTTACTTTTACTACATCACCGAACATATCGTTCACGCGGCGGTACATCCGCTTAACATGGTCCCACTTTTCTTCAAGACCAACCGCTTTTGCCTGTTGTTTAAGATTGCTGAACTGGCCGCCAGGCATCTCATGCTCATAGACTTCTGGATCAGGAGCGTTCATCCCGCTTTCGAAGCCTTGATAATACTTGCGGACATCTTCCCAATAGGAACTTAGCTCTTGAAGATTGCTGATATCAGCATCCGGCTGCCGTTCATTTCCTGCAAGGGCATAGTACAACGAGTTGGCAGAAGGCTGCGAAGTTCCCCCAGCCATAGAACTGACTGCCACGTCTACTATGTCTACCCCGGCATCAATCGCCTTTGAGTAGGTGAATATTCCGTTACCGCTCGTATCATGAGTATGCAGGTGAATAGGCAGGCTTACATTTTCTTTTAAACGTGAAACAAGTTCATAAGCAGCCTGCGGTTTAAGCAATCCGGCCATATCCTTGATTGCGAGAATATGAGCACCTGAAGCCTCTAATTCCTTTGCCATTTTTATGTAGTACTCTGCATTGTACTTTGTCCTCGAGGAATCAAGAATATCGCCTGTATAACATAGAGCAGCCTCGGCAATTTTTCCGTTCTTCCTTACTGAGTCAATGGCGACAGTCATTCCCTCTACCCAGTTCAGGCTGTCAAAGATTCGGAACACATCAACTCCTGCAGCGGATGATTTTTCCACAAACTCCTCAACGACATTATCTGGATAGTTTTTATAGCCAACCGCATTAGAAGCACGCAGCAGCATCTGAAACAGGACGTTTGGAACTTTTTCTCGAAGCTTTAAGAGCCGCTCCCATGGGTCCTCGTTAAGGAATCGGTAAGCCACATCGAAGGTAGCTCCTCCCCACATCTCCAAAGAAAACATGGAAGGCCATAGTTTGGCTGTCGGTTCCGCCGCATGCAGCAGGTCATTTGTCCTTACTCGAGTGGCTAAGAGCGATTGATGTCCATCCCTGAAGGTCGTATCTGTCAGAAGAACTTTTTTCTGTTCTTTAATCCAGTTAACGAGTCCGTCGGCACCATGCTGATCAAGGATTTGTTTTGTTCCGTCTGCAGGCTTATCTATCAGCTGTAAATTTGGAAGACGCGGATTTGTAAATGCCGGTTTCTTCATTTTTTCAATGCCGGGAAAACCATTAACTGTCGTTGAACCGATGTAAGTCAGCATCTTGGTACCCCGGTCCTTCTTCTTAGGGAACAAGAATAACTCACTTGATGTGTCAATAAAAGAAGTATTATAGTTTCCGGATATAAACGATTTATGTTTTACAACATTTTCAAGAAATTCGATGTTCGTTTTTATACCGCGGATCCGGAACTCTTTAAGATTCCTGAGCATTTTAGCAGCTGCTTGATCAAAGGTTAGAGCCCATGTTGACAGCTTAACGAGCAATGAATCGTAATGAGGCGTAATAACAGCTCCCTGAAAGCCGTTTCCAGCATCCAAGCGTACCCCGAAGCCTCCTCCAGAACGGTAAACATTGATCTTACCAGTATCCGGCATAAAATTGTTCGCAGGATCTTCTGTTGTTACCCGGCATTGAATTGCATAGCCGTGGCATGCAATATCCTCTTGCTGCGGAATTCCAATTACATCACCATGAAGCATATTGCCCTGAGCGATCAGAATCTGCGTCTGAACGATATCCACACCTGTTACCATTTCGGTAATGGTATGTTCCACCTGTACACGGGGATTCACTTCAATGAAATAAAAACGGCCGTCCTCCGTAACCAAGAACTCCACCGTTCCTGCATTTAAATAGTGGATATGCGTCATCAGCTGAACGGCGGCATCACATATTTCCTGCCGAAGTTCCTTACTTAGGGCAACACTCGGTGCAACTTCAACTACTTTTTGATGCCTTCGCTGAACAGAACAGTCCCTTTCAAACAAATGCACAATGTTGCCTTCTAAGTCCGCAAGAATCTGAACTTCAATGTGCTTTGGCTTCTCAACAAATTTTTCAACGTAAACCTGATCTTCTCCAAACGCAGCTTTGGCTTCGGATTTTGCTCTTTCATATCCTTCAGCAAGCGAATTTTCACTTCGTATGATCCGCATGCCTCTTCCGCCGCCGCCTAAAGAGGCCTTTATAATGATTGGATAGCCATGTTCTCCTGCAAATTCCCTCACTTCATCAATGCTGTTTACTGGCCCGTCAGACCCCGGTATGACTGGAAGTCCGGCACTGACCGCTACTTCCCTTGCTTTTACTTTATCGCCGAACATAATGAGGTGTTCTTGTTTCGGTCCGATAAACGTAATCTTTTCTTCTGCGCAGCGCTTTGCAAAATGGATATTTTCTGATAAGAATCCATAACCAGGGTGAATGGCATCTATCCCGTTTCTTTTTGCAATGGTGATAATACCTTCAATGTCCAAATAAGCATCAATCGGTTTTTTTCCTTCTCCAACCAAATAGGCTTCATCTGCTTTGTATCGATGATAGGATCCTGAATCTTCCTTGGAGTAAATCGCTACCGTACGAATTCCCAGCTCTGTACATGCACGAAAAATGCGGATGGCAATCTCTCCGCGGTTGGCAACTAATATTTTTCTGATTTGCTGTTGTGACATCGGTATCTCTCCCTCTAATAATTCCTGGAATTACACTGCGTGAAGATTTGCTTTTGCAGGTGCTTGTTCCGGCTTTTGATGCTTCCTTTTATAATTAACATGGCAGGAAATATTAACTAAAATCCCCATGGAAATTAACAACAAGACTAGAGATGAACCACCATACGATATAAAAGGCAATGGTACGCCTGTAATCGGAAGCAGACCAATGGCTGCCCCAAGATTTACTGAAGACTGGATTCCGACCATACCAGAAATACCAAAGGCAAGCAGGCTTCCATAAGTATCCCTGCTTCTAAGGCCGGTTATAAAGCCTTTAATAACAACAAATCCAATCAAGCCGACAATAAGCGCGACTCCCCAGAATCCTAGCTCTTCCGCTATAACGGCAATAATGAAATCTGTGTGAGGTTCCGGAAGAAAGCCATATTTCTGAATACTCTGGCCCAGTCCATTGCCGGTGATCCCTCCAGAACCGATGGCCAAGTAGGAATTGACGAGCTGAAAACCGTCCCCTTGTGGATCTTTAAACGGTTCATAAGCCGCCGTAAAACGCGACTTCTGCTCATGTGTCAAAACCTGGGAACCAAGTCCGATGATCATTAGTGCAGATACAATCAAAATCATTTTGTGTCCTGGTTTCATACCTGAGCTCAGGATAATGATGCCGGTAGTCGCTGCAATAATCAAACCGGTCCCCAAATCTGGCTGTTTCATGATCAGAATAAACATCACTGCAAATACACTCAACGGAGGTGCGCTGGCCGCAAAATTTTCAAGCTTGTCCTGCTTTTTTGAAAAAATCGCAGCAAGGTAAATCGTCAGCCCAAGCTTCACAAATTCTGCCGGCTGAAATCCGATAGGTCCTATGTAAATCCAGCTCTGTGCGTTGTTTGTCGTTTTTCCGATAAACAGAACCGCTATGAGCAGGAGGATAGAGCCGAAAACAATCGGTACGATGAGTTTTTTATAGAACTGATAGGGAATAATCATCGCAGCCAAAAAACAGACAAGCCCGGCTCCCAAAAAAACAAGCTGGCGGATAAAAAAGTAATTGCTGGAATAGCCGAAGCGGTTAATCGAAACAATGATGCTCGCGCTGTAAACCATCACGAGGCCGAGACCGCATAAAACTAAAATTGCAATCACCAGTGAATAATCATAGTGCCGAAACATTTTTTTTAACATTATCTTACATCCTTTATGTAGTCTTTTCCTTAACAATGATTCGTATATAAAACTTCCTTTCCCTCTGTATGATAAAGTTAAAAATATTTTAACACAACTTTGTAAAATGCTCCTGTAATAAAAAGCTGTTTACGCTTGATAGTGGTTGATTTCCGTTTCAGGCTGCTCGCTTTCCGCGAGAGTCGCGCACCTTGCACTCCAGTCAACTTGGCAATGAAGATTCTTTACAAAACTGTTCCCAAAGCAACAATCTTTTAGAAGAAAGCCAAATAAAAAAACCCAAACCATTTTGCCAACGGTTTGAGTTATCTATTATTTCCGCATAGAAGCTTCATGCAGTGCGGAAAGCTGACGTTCAAGTGATTCCAGCAAGCCTTTGCCATCTTCCTCATCAACGAGGTTAAGCCTTACTGCAAAATCAATCTCCCGGGAGAGTCCAAACATTTGTGTATCAAGCACTTCCTCATAGAGGGGACATTGCGGCATCGTCAGGTTTTCCATCTGCACCTCAATTAACTTCAGTATCTTTGCAGCATCCGCCTGTAATAGTTCAAATGCCTTTTCTCGATGTCCTGTTGCCATCTCAGGTGACAATATAATCCCTCCGTTCTACTCTGGCTTTCTACTCTTTAATATAGCGCTAGACAGCCAAAAAATCAACATATTACAGTATTAACTCTATTCATGATAGAATGAATAAGAATGAAACAATAACTATACGTCAATTAGGAGCATGGTAATATGGATTTTGTTTTAGAATTAAAGGGAAAAGTTAAGTATATTCTGACCATCGATCCAGGTGTATTTATATTCGATGACAGAAAGTTTGATCTGACCAAATATTTTGATGAAAAAGAGAATGGTGAGAGTGAAGAAGAAAAGTATTTAAAAGCCGTATCTTCCCATTGGGATAAAGAAATTATTGAAGGGTCTGCTCCTCCAGAGAAAAAGCCAGCGTCTAAGAAGACTCTGAAAGAGAAAATTGCAACGGGTACATTCGGCATTGGCTTTGCACACTTCATAAAGAACGCTGAACCGGATAAAACGGCCTCTCATATTGAGATCCATACAGCAGACGGCATGGAAGAAATCACATTGGAAGAAGGCCTCCAATCTGTATTGGGCTTCTCTTTAAATGGAAAGCCTTTAAAAGAAGACGGTCCCGTCCATTTCTATTACGGTGATGGAAGAAATAAAGAAAATCCGTTAAAAAACATTAGAGGATTCATTATTAAATAAACCTGCCGCGGCAGGTTTATTTTTTTCGAGCATCCTCTAAAGCAGATCCGCCGCAAGCTGAGCCAGGCTTGATCGCTCCCCTTTTTCAAGTTTTACATGCCCACTGATGCTCTGGTCTTTGAATTTTTCAACAACATATGTGAGCCCATTCGTAAATTCATCAAGATAAGGATGATCAATCTGTTTCGGATCACCCAGGAGAATTACCTTGCTTCCTTCCCCTACCCTCGTTAATATCGTCTTCACTTCATGTTTTGTAAGGTTTTGTGCTTCATCAATAATAATGAACTGGTCAGGCAGGCTTCGACCCCTGATATAAGTAAGCGCCTCTACATGAATAGATCCTATGCCCGCAAGGATTTTTTCAAGTTCTCCCTGCTTTTTAGCATTAAATAAATATTCAAGATTATCATAAATCGGCTGCATCCACGGCTTTAATTTTTCGTCTTTTTCACCTGGAAGATAACCGATGTCTTTTCCTACCGGTACAATAGGTCTTGCAATAAAGAGTTTAATGTATTTTTTCAAGTCCTCGGTCTGCAGAAGACCTGCTGCCAATGTTAAAAGGGTTTTGCCGGTCCCTGCTTTTCCGATCAAAGTCACGAGGTGAACATCCTTGCGCAAGAGCAATTCGATCGCCATTTTTTGCTGGACATTCCTTGGCTTAATTCCCCAGATTGAATCCCCTTCAAATAGAAGCGGCTTTAGTTTTTTTCCGTTATCTTCTACCCTCGCGAGTGCAGAAACCGAACTCCGGTACATGTCTTTCATAATGATAAACTGGTGGGGGTAGAAAGAGTGGTTGGCAATCTCCAATACAGTAAGCTCCTGATTCTCATAAAATTTATCCAGCAGTTCGCTGTTTACGTATATTTCCTTGTAGCCTAAATAGGTTTGTTCGTCGCGATCCACTACCCTGTCACTCAGAAAATCTTCTGCTTGGATGCCAAGTGCATCTGCTTTGACTCTGACGAGTACATCCTTACTGACCAAAATTACCTCCTTGGCGTTCTCTTTTCCTTTTTCCTCATTTAATAAATTTAAAGAAACAGCCAAGATCCTGTTGTCATTGGTGGGCTCAGCAAATGTTTCCTGAAGCCGCTGGAAGGAACGATGATTGAGTTCAACCCTCAATATCCCCCCATTTTCCAAGGGAACATGTTCATGGAGTTTCCCTTTTGCCCTAAGTTTATCAATTAGCCTTGATACTTCCCGTGCGTTTCTTCCGATCTCATCCATGTACCTTTTTTTTGAATCCACTTCCTCGAGCACGATTGCAGGAATAACGACCTCATGATTGCCAAATGAGAATATTGAATATGGATCCTGTAAAAGAACATTGGTATCAAGGACATATATTTTATTCAATCCTACACAGCCTCCTGACAATTGATTTTCTATGATTTTGGCGGTGTTAATGAATGTTGATTGCATGTCTATTTCCAGCTGTATAAGAAAAGCAGCCGGGACGGACTATAGTTAAATGTATGAACTGTTGAATAAAGATAGAAGAAAACACAGAAAATAACGGAAAAGATCATGCTCGAAAGGATGAAAGTATTGAAAACATTAAGGATTATAGCCGTTATGAGTTCACTATTGCTGCTTTTTGCATGCAACAGCAACAAAAGTGCAGAACAAACGGATAAAACCACACCTAAATTAACCAAGGTTAACCAGACAGCCAATAACGGGCAAAAGCAAGGGCCAAGGAACTCACAACAAGTTTCTCAGCATCTGGTTGAACTGGTTACCGGTATACCGGGTGTAGAAGACGCTACAGCGGTTGTACTTGGACGTTATGCAGTTGTGGGAATTGATGTCGATTCTAAACTGGACGCATCAAGGACAGGAACAATCAAGTATTCTGTGGCAGAGGCATTAAAAAAAGACCCCTACGGAGCCAATGCGGTAGTAACTGCTGATCCTGATACCGTTCAGCGTCTAAGAGAAATGGGAAGACAGATCAGACAAGGTCATCCTATAGGCGGAATCATCAGAGAACTTTCTGCCATCGTTGGAAGGTTGATGCCGCAAGTTCCAAACAATACGGATTCACGCAAACCTTCACCGACAGAAACCAACAACAGTCAGCTTTCAAATAACGAGAAAAGGACCCTGAAAAACCAACAGCAAAAACAAGAAAAAGCCACAAAAAATCAGCAGCAAAAATTAAAAGAAACACATTAACCCATTTTTTCCCCCGCTGGACAAGCGGGGTTTTTTTATATGGAGATTTGTTATTTATTAGTGTTTATAGAGGCTTCTTTGATATAATGGCTTTAACACCAAAAAGACAGAGGTGATTGGTATGCGAGTAAAATGTGTGTTATGTGACACCATTCAATCCATTGAAGATCAATCCTCTTTGGCTAAACGGCTGCGAAACCGGCCGATCCACACGTACATGTGCGAAAAGTGCCAGGAGAGGATCACTGATAAAACAAACAAAAGAATTGCAACAGGAAATTTTTTGTTATACCGTTCTCCTGCAAAAGAAAATGAATGGTAAACTGATTGCTGCCGGTTTTTGGGCCGGCATATTATCCGGCTGTCTTCTAGGTATTTTTCTGAAGGCAGCTGAATCACTGACAGGAAAACGGGTCTACACGCTCCTGATTAACATCGATTTTGTTCCTTCGCTTCCCTCTTTTATGCAGACTGAACTTTCCCAGTTTCTTCTGCATCTCCTTGTTTCATTTTTAATCGGGCTTGCCGCCTTGTTCCTTCTGCAGCATATTAGAATGAATGTCTATCTTTTATCGCTCACTCTTAGCGCTGCGTCTGCCTTTTTATACTTTCCATTAACCATCCTGTCATTGCAGCCAACGCCTGCGATTACTGACTTTTATGCTCTTTTTCTCTGGTTTGCAGGACACCTGCTGTATGGATGCCTCTTGGGCTTTCTCATAAAAAGAGCCATGAACAAGTAGTGTTCATGGCTCAATACAAATATAGTCTAATTATACTTAGGCTCTGCTTCAATCGATTCCCAAAGCGCATCAATATAGTCGCAAGGAAATTTTTTATGATGCTGTGAATCCCCAATTCTGTAATCCACTTCATAACAGCCATTGCTGATACGCACAGCAATGTGTTCTAACCCATGGTCATCCCGCAGAATTTCATCGAAAAAAAGCAGTGTATCTGCTGCAGCTTGATCATCTGTTCTTTCTTCTGCCACCTTTTTTATACTTAGCCAATTGTAAAGCGCATCCTGTAAGGTCATAGAGGCTCTCCTTAAAGGTGTTCGGCTTTATTTTTTTTGCTCTGGTGCAGCCTGATCTTGTAAATAATCAATACTGCGGCAGCACACAAAAGACCCTCTGCAACCGGCAGGCCTATTCCGAAAAAGGTAAGCGGAAAACAGCCCAATATCAAAAGAATATAGATAACTGCAGATTTAAGAAGTGGAAGCTTTTTAGCAAATCCCAGCTGATAGACAAGAATCGTTAATACTGTAATGACCAGATACAATAGAAAGAAACCTGCTACAGGATGTTCGTTTATTCCTAAAAGAAGAGCGATGGGTGAAGAATCCTCACCCGTCGCAGACATTACTTTTTTATCATCCACCGCTCACACCACCAGACGAAATCTTAGTTTTGCTTGGCTATTTTACTTTTCTTGCTTGCACGTTCACGCTCATTTTTATCAAGGATTTTTTTGCGAAGACGGATGCTCTCAGGTGTAACTTCACAATACTCATCTTCATTCAGATATTCAAGTGATTCCTCTAACGACATAACCTTTGGTTTTTTCATGCTTACAGTCTGGTCTTTGTTAGCAGATCGCATATTTGTCATTTGTTTCACTTTTACGATATTTACCGTAATATCATTTTCTCGTGTATGTTCACCGACGATCATTCCTTCATAAACCTCAGTACCCGGTTCTACGAAGATCGTTCCGCGGTCTTCCACATTGATAATACCGTATTGGCTCGCCTTGCCGTGTTCCATTGATACAAGAACTCCCTGGCGGCGTCCTCCAACCTGGCCTTGATGCATCGGCTGATAGCTGTCAAATGTATGATTCAATATTCCATAGCCTCGAGTTTGTGTTAAGAATTCTGTTGAATACCCGATCAAACCACGTGCAGGAACCATGAATTCGAGTCTAACCTGACCACTACCATCATTGATCATGTTCAGCATTTCGCCTTTTCGAGCTCCGAGAGATTCCATAACGGCTCCAGTATACTCTTCTGGTACATCAATTTGAACACGCTCTACAGGTTCAGAACGAACTCCGTCAACCATTCGAACGATTACTTCAGGTTTTGATACTTGAAGCTCGTAGCCTTCTCTTCTCATGTTCTCAATCAGTATGGAAAGGTGAAGCTCTCCGCGTCCAGAAACAATCCAAGCATCCGGTGATTCCGTGTTATCAACACGCAGGGAAACATCAGTCTCCAACTGTGAACGAAGTCGCTCTTCAATTTTTCTTGAAGTAAGGTATTTCCCTTCTCGTCCTGCAAAAGGCGAGTTGTTCACAAGGAAGGTCATTTTCAATGTAGGCTCATCAATTCTAAGAACCGGTAAAGCTTCTTCCTGGCCTTCAGGACAGACCGTTTCACCAACATTGATTTCTTCCATTCCTGATACAGCTACGAGGTCACCAGCTTTTGCTTCCTGGATTTCCACTCTCTTCAGTCCAAGGAAACCGAAGATTTTAGTTACGCGGAATTTTTTAACGGATCCGTCAAGCTTCATAAGAGACACAGCCTGACCTACATGCATTGTACCTCTGAAAACACGGCCAATCCCGATACGGCCAAGATAATCATTGTAATCCAAAAGGGAAACTTGGAATTGCAGCGCCTCATCACTGTTATCAACCGGTGATGGAATATTTTCAATAATGGAGTCGAATAAAGCTTTCATGTTTTCATCTTGCTGATGCGGATCCGTGCTCGATGTACCTTGGATTGCAGAAGCAAATACGACAGGGAATTCAAGCTGGTCTTCATTTGCACCAAGCTCGATAAACAAATCAATGACTTCATCCACTACTTCTTCAGGACGGGCAAAATCACGGTCAATTTTATTTACGACTACGATTGGAGTCAATTTTTGCTCAAGCGCTTTTTTCAAAACGAATCGAGTTTGCGGCATACATCCTTCGTAAGCGTCAACGACTAGAAGAACACCATCAACCATTTTCATGATCCGTTCTACCTCTCCGCCAAAATCGGCATGTCCAGGAGTATCCATGATGTTAATGCGGATCCCTTCATAATTGATCGCCGTATTCTTTGCTAAGATTGTGATTCCGCGTTCTTTTTCCAAATCATTGGAGTCCATTGCACGTTCATTGACATGTTCATTTGAACGGAAAGTTCCTGATTGGTGAAGCATTTGGTCCACGAGCGTTGTTTTCCCGTGGTCAACGTGCGCGATAATCGCGATGTTTTTTATATCTTGTCTCAAATTCAAAATAATCTCTCCTTAAAAATCCTATCTTTTATTTATTAAATTTCCAGAACCAACCTGGATATTTATTTCTCTATTGGAATTCAACTTTACTATTATACCACAAAGAACTACAATCTTTTTCTTTTTTGAAAAATTAGTTACACTATAGTTATCGTTTGTATGATTGGAGGCCCTTATGAAAATTGAAAATATGATTTTTTTGATCATTGCCGTGTTAACAACGTTCAGCATTGCTTTGATCGGAGTGGCAATCGGCCAACATAGCTGGCTGATTGGTATCATTGCGATCATTGCTGTATTTTTACTTATGGGATTAGGTTTTACACTAAAAAAAAGATTCAGGGAAAGAAATCAGTCATAGTCTGAAAGGACTTTAACAAATTTAATATATTCTTTTCCTTTTTCATCATTTTCTAATCCCGCCTGTTCAAAGCCATTGTGATTCAGGAAGCGGATCCAGGATGTATTTTCCGCAGGACAGGCTGAAAACAATACAGGGCTATTCTGTATCACCATTGAGGAAATCTCCTCTATGATTTTTTTGGCAAATCCTTGTTGTCTTTTTTCAGGATGGATGACAATGGTGCCAAGCCATGGTTTTTTATTTGAAGGAGCAGCGTATACAAGATACGCTGCTCCAATTTTTTGCCCTTCCCCACTCCAGATCAGCCATTCTCCGCCTGTTTCATCATAACGATGCAAATAAGACCGCAAATGCTCATCATTTTCTTGGCCTGTCAAGCCTTCTTCTTCCATCCAAATGTGTGAATGGCGGATTATTTCTTTAAAAAAATCGAAATCTTCATCCCTTATTTTTCTATTCTCCATCTTGTGGTGTTCCCGTATGGATGGTATCCAAAATTTCTTGATGCAAACCAGGCTTCGCAGCAAAAATACTTGTTTTGCTCAAAACCTCCACTTTCTTGCCGTCCATCGTGGAAATGATTCCACCAGCTTCCTGAATCAAAATATATCCTGCTGCAAAATCCCAAGGTGAAAGCCTCATCGTCATATAGGCATCCAGCCTTCCGCAAGCGACATAGGCCAGTTCGATGGCTGCTGTACCATAAGATCTTGTTCCGCGCGATTTTCTGACAAGGGGAAGAAGCAGATGATGATCTATCTTGCGGTTTGGTGTAATCCAGGTGGCGTTTAAGCCGATGACCGCTTTGTCCAATGTCACTTCACTGAGCAGAGGAAGTTTTTCTTCATTTAAATACAGCCCGTTCCCTTTTATGCAATGAAACAATTCGTTGCGGACCACGTCATAAATAAACGCCGCTTTACCTTCACCATTATGAAAAATCCCCACTGAAATGGCAAAGTTATTCTGCTGATGGACAAAATTAGTGGTTCCATCGATCGGGTCAATGATCCAGACGGTTCCGTCTAGATCCTTCACCTCATCGCCATAGCCTTCCTCCCCCAATATTTCATGGTCCGGGTATTCTTTTTTAATTTTATCGATAAAGTACTTTTCTATGGCTTTGTCCATATCTGTCACTAAATCGGCATAATGTGATTTATATGTAATGTTCAGCTCATTAGAAAATGAACGCTTAATAACTTCTCCGGCTTCATACACCCAGTTCTTGGCCGTTTGGTATAGATCTTCAAGTTTTGTATTGTCCATTATCATCAGCTCCAGTTTCGTTCAATGTTTTATTATATGTTACCACTAGTAAGGCTTAACATAACCATACCATGCACTTTTGTCAGAAGGAATTTTATTGTTCACCCAAAAAAAACGACCCTGCAATAGATCAGGTTCGTTTTTTTACCCTGTGTCAGTTATCATCATGCTTCCAGTCTCACTAGTTCCTGGCGAAGTTTTTCCAGCTTCCGCTTGGATTCGTTGATCTGCTTCGTATTTTTATTTTGCAATGCTTCGAATAATGTCGCTAATTCATAATCGATCTCAAGTTTCAGTACCGGTATTCTTCGCTCGGCGTCCGTTCTTTTCAGTGTTTGAATGACTTGTTTCATACATCCCACATCCTTTCTATCTTTTGTAAGAATACTAAATATTCTGATTTTTGATATTGTCTTCTATCATATGATTGACTTTCACTTAATGCAACCTTAATCTCTTTTTTTAAAAAAATTATATAAAAGTAGCATATATTGCGGATTTTCTTTTACAGTATCCCTTGTGGTAAACTACTAACCACAGTGCACAAAACAGTTCTAGCAGGAGGAAAAGAAATGAGCTTTACAGGATTTAAAGAGAGCGATTTTAAGGTGTTTGCTATTGAAGGACTTGAGGCGAGAATGGAGAAACTGATTGAGCGGGTGCGGCCAAAGCTTGAAGCATTAGGCAGCCATTTCGCGGCAGAACTTTCTTCTTTAACGGGAGAGGAGATGTTTTTTCATGTGGCAAAACATGCCCGAAGAACAGTTAATCCCCCAAATGATACATGGGTGGCATTCTCGAGCAGCAAGAGAGGATACAAAAAACTTCCGCATTTTCAAATCGGACTGTTTGAGACCCACGTATTTATCTGGTTTGCTATTATATATGAATCCCCAGTAAAAAAAGAGTATGCCGCTTCGCTCAAAAAAGAATTAAATACGATCACTGCCTCCATTCCGGATGACTTCGTTTGGTCACAGGATCATATGAAGCCGGATGCTGTGCATCATCGTGAAATGAAGAACGGTAACCTTTCAGGATTTGTGCGTACTTTGGCAGAAGTGAAAAAGGCCGAACTGCTATGCGGGATTCATATACCTAGGGATGAGGCGGTTCAGTTGAACGGAAAGGACTTTATCGAAAAAGCAGATAGCGTCTTCCGAACCCTGATGCCCCTTTACGAGTTAAAAAAACAGGTGTATTCCGTGTAACATATGATTTGGCAGGAAGGGGAGAGAATCTCTCCTCTTCTTACCATTAGTATATTGTTGAGAGCAAAAAGTGTTTGGGTAAAACGTTCAATAATTTTATTTAATCACTGCTCCCCATCTCTCTTTAATATGGCCTGCTTCAGAAAGTATCCTGGCAAAGAGTTCTTCAACTGAAGGAACATCTTGAATTCTCCCCATGATTTGGCCAGCCCATCCAAAACCTTCGTTTGAGTTTCCATCATAGATGTATTCCTTGTTCCGTTTTCCGCTGATAAGATCTTTTATCTCTTCGTAACCCGCAGCTTTTTCTTCTTCTTGCAAAATAAGGTCTGTCCAGCTGTTGCTGATCGCTCTGGCTGGTGCACCAAGCTTCCGTTTAATGACTACTGTCCCTGTTTCCGTTCCATGAACGAGTGCTTCCTTGTATAGAGGATGTGCGTGTTCACATTCCTTAGTAGCAATGAACCTGGTCCCCATTTCCACACCTTCAGCACCAAGGGCCAGGGCAGCCATCAAGCCTCTCCCATCTCCTATGCCTCCTGAAGCAATTACCGGTATGGAAACCGCATCAGCTACCTGAGGAATGAGCACCATCGTACTGACATCATCTTTTCCAATATGTCCCCCTCCTTCCTGGCCAACGACCATGACGGCATCGGCACCTAGCTGTTCTGCTTTAACAGCCTGTCTTGTGGATGCAACGAGAACAAGTTTCTTCACCTCAATTCCCTTTAAAAGATCAAATATGCCTGACGGGTTTCCGCCTGTCATACTGATCACAGGCACTTTTTCTTCCACTGCAGCTTCAACCATATGTTCAAAGGACCTTCCATGTTGTCCGATTGCAAAATTTACTCCAAAAGGGCTTGAAGTCATTTCTTTCGTTTTTTTAATCTCCTCTTTTAATGATTCTGGAGAATCTAGTGACATAGCCGTAATTTGTCCTAGGCCGCCTGCTTCTGAAACCCCAGCTGCAAGTCTCGAGTATGCTAGATAGGCCAGCCCTCCCTGAATGATGGGATAACGGATTCCCAACAACTCCGTCACTTTTGTTTTCATTTCCATGCTTCTTCCCCAACCTTTCTTTTTTTATATTCTTTGCATACAAAACCGTTAGAATCTGATATACTTCTTTTGTTTTACTATGTATTTTCATGAGGATAAGATTATTTTTATTATAGATGAGGTGTCAAAATTGTCACAACACGAAACCCCTTTATTTACTGGTCTAAAAGAACATGCTAAACGAAACCCGTATCAATTTCATATTCCCGGACATAAAAAAGGCTACGGAATGGACCCGGAATTCCGGGATTTTATCGGCGAGAATGCCCTGTCCATAGATTTAATTAATATTGCTCCCCTTGATGATCTTCACCAGCCGAAGGGCATGATAAAACAGGCTCAGGACTTAGCGGCTCAAGCTTTTGGAGCTGACCATACTTTCTTCTCTGTTCAAGGAACAAGCGGTGCCATCATGACGATGATCATGTCGGTCGTATCTCCCGGAGATAAAATTATCGTACCGCGCAACGTCCATAAATCCATTATGACAGCGATCGTTTTTTCTGGTGCCACACCTGTTTTCATTCATCCGGAAATTGACAGGGAGCTAGGGATCTCTCATGGAATAACCCCTCAAAGCGTTAAGAAAGCATTGGAGCAGAATCCTGATGCTAAAGGGGTGCTTGTCATTAATCCGACCTATTATGGAGTGTCAGCCAATCTTAGTGAAATTGTTGAAATCGCACATGGCTACCGTGTACCCGTTCTTGTCGACGAAGCTCATGGTGTCCTTATTCACTTTCATGACAAGATGCCGCTCTCCGCGATGCAGGCAGGAGCGGATATGGCTGCGACTTCAGTTCACAAATTAGGCGGTTCACTTACAGGGAGCTCTATCCTTAACATAAAAGAAGGTCTTGTTTCAGCCAAAAGAGTTCAAACGATCCTGAGTATGCTCACGACCACGTCAACGTCTTATATTTTGCTCGCCTCTCTTGATACAGCAAGAAAACGTTTGGCTACTGAAGGATACAGCATCATTGAAAAAACCATCAAACTGGCCAATGAGGCACGAGAAAAGATCAATAAAATACCTCGCCTTTATTGTGTCGGCGAGGAAATATTGGGAAAAGAAGCGACCTATGACCTGGATCCGACGAAACTTCTTATTTCTGTTAAAGAACTTGGGATAACTGGATATGATGCTGAAGTTTGGCTTCGCGAAAAACATAATATAGAAGTCGAACTGTCCGATCTTTATAACATCCTTTGTCTCATTACGACTGCTGATCACGAGAAGAATATTATGGTATTAGTAAACGCACTTGAAGAAATGTCCCAGCACTTTGAGAATACAGATGAGAGGGCTGCACAAGCTTTGCCTGTACACGTTCCCGATATTCCTGTGCTTGCATTATCTCCTCGTGACGCTTTTTACGCAGATACCGAGAGTGTTCCCTTTGAGGAATCAGCAGGCAGAATCATTGCCGAATTTATCATGGTTTATCCCCCGGGAATTCCAATTTTCATTCCTGGTGAAATCATTACACAGGATAACCTGGACTATATTAAGGAAACCATTGAGGCAGGCCTGCCTGTTCAGGGTCCAGAGGATCCTGAATTAGGAATGCTAAAAGTGATAAAAGAACACATCGCGATTCGATAGAAATAAAAAAATCCCGGATGATATCCGGGATTTTCTTAATTTATTTATTATCGTTCGTATGATTTGCGCAGTTTGGACATTTATTTGCGTAAAGCTTTGTTACCTTTTCGTCTTCAAAATGTTCAATCGTGCTATCACATGTCTGGCAAATGATTTCTCCCATCTAAAACATCTCCTTTTCATGTAAGCGCTTTTATTCTTACCTTTATAATATTATGTCACATTCAATTTGTCAACCCTGATTAGCATAACACATTAAATTATTTATGATGTTTAATCATATTGCTCAGATGCAAGTATAGACGGAAGAGACTCTTCAAAGAAAAGGGAAAGATCTTTCGCTTCCTTTAATGAGTGAATACGAAACACCTTCTGCAGGTACTCATGGTTCTGAAGATCATTTGCATCAAGCAGGGCCGACCGCCCAGTCTGCATACAGACAACCAAGGGCTTACCGAAGAACATGTTCGTATGGATAATCCCAAAGTCATACCGAACCTCTTCTGTTGTAAAACCAACAAAACGCACGTTGACATTTTCATGTTCATCATAAAGCTTTTCAAATACTTCCACAGAAACCCCTCCCTAACCATAATTTTTGAAGCGGGCCGCTATGTTTGCAGTATATAACAACTATATTCGCTGAGATGTATTTTATAACAAACTTAATTTATATCTTTTTCCCCAGTATTTCCTTAGTTAAACCAATTAACGTAATATTGTCATACTATTTAAAATAATGGTAAAGTAGTAGGTAAGGTATACTGGCCTCATCCGTTGTTAAATCGGGGGAAAGCGGGGTATTAAATTGCAGCAGCACGCTTATATCAAACTCGTACCGTCATCGAAACAGCATTCTATTACAAGTGAAGAAGTGAAGAATCTTTTTCGTTATTACAAAGAGATTACCTCTAAGACAGGCACCCAGCTTGGATGGGAATATGGTCAATCGGCATTTCCTTATTCAATGGAAGAAAAAAGCGAAGGCAAGGACCGATGGTTTTATTTAAAAGGTTCTGACAGACAGCAATTTAAGTATATTATGATTGGATTGGACACTGAGGAAACAGATGAAACAAATACCTCCTATATCCAGGTCACTCTGCCGGAAGGGTTTACACATGGAGACAAAGGAAAAGCAAATGAATTCTGTAAGTTCCTGGCGAAACAACTAGAGGGAGAGCTGCATTTATTTAATGGCAGAATAATGTATTACTATAAGAGAAAATAAAAAAGCAGCAACTTTGGATGCCTGAACCAGATGACAGGCATCTTTTTTTGCATTAACCATCAAGAGAGAGTAAACGTCCCAAAAAGCAGCATGGTCCATTTAGCCAGCAAAAATAAAGACGTGGACAATATCGTGCTTTTAATGGCTACCGTTCTTTTTTGGAACAACGTATGAGAGAACAGGTAAGACAGGTATAAAAACATGAGAAACAAAATAATTTCAAAAAACGTTCGATCATGTCTGGATAATTCGATCACTGTAAAGTAACCGGACCACAAAACACAATGTACTGGACTGATTAAAAGAAACCATTTCATCGTACACCCCTCCTCTCTTACACTATGCTGGATATTAAAGGAACAAAACCTAAAAAAGGCCTTCCCTAAGGGAAGGCCTGATAGAATACAATTATTTTACAATGTGGATTGGAGATCCAAGCGCTACTTCAGCAGCTTCCATGGAGATCTCTCCGAATGTTGGGTGGGCATGAATCGTCATAGCAATATCTTCTGCTGTCATTCCAGCTTCGATAGCCAATCCAAGCTCAGCAATCATGTCAGACGCGTTTCCGCCCGCAATTTGAGCGCCAAGAAGCAATCCGTCTTCTTTTCTAGTGATCAGCTTCATGAAGCCGTCAGTTTCATTCATGGACAGCGCACGGCCGTTTGCAGCGAATGGGAATTTGGACGCTTTTACGTCAAATCCAGCTTCCTTCGCGCTCTTTTCATCATATCCTACAGTAGCTAGTTCAGGATCGGTAAATACAACCGCTGGAATAGCTAGGTAGTCGATCTCAGAAGGATGTCCGCTGATCGCTTCAGCTGCAATTTTACCTTCATAAGAAGCTTTATGAGCAAGAGCTGGCCCTTCAACGATGTCACCAATCGCGTAAATGCCTTTTACATTGGTTTGAGCTTGCTTATCGATCTTGATTAATCCGCGCTCAGTGATTTCAATCCCGACTTGCTCAAGTCCAAGCTCTTCAGTGTTTGGACGGCGTCCAACAGTTACCAATACATAATCTGCATCAAACGTTTTGGTTTCACCTTTGATTTCAGCAGTTACGGTAACTCCGTCTTTTGTTTCTTCCACGCCTTTAGCGAGAGCTTCTGTAAAGATTTCTACATTGCCTTTTTTCTTCAAGCGTTTAGAAACCACTTGGCTCATCTGCTTTTCAAAGCCCGGAAGAATCTGCTTGCTTCCTTCCAATACTGTAATTTCAGTACCGAAGTTAGCAAAAGCTGTTCCAAGCTCCATTCCGATGTAGCCTCCGCCGATTACGACCATTTTCTTTGGAACTTCTTGCAAAGCAAGAGCACCTGTAGAAGAAATGACACGGTCACTCCATTTGAATCCAGGAATTTCGATCGGACGGGAACCTGTTGCAATGATACAATTTTTGAACTTGTACGTTTGAGAATTCTTTTCATCCATGATACGTACTGTATTTTCGTTAACGAAGTAGGCTTCACCGCGAATAATTTCCGCTTTGTTTCCTTTAAGCAGGCCTTGAACTCCAGATGTTAATTTATTAACGATACCGGATTTCCATTCTTGAACCTTTGAGAAGTCAACAGTAACGTTCTCTGCTTTAATTCCCATGTCGTCAGAATGCTTCGCATGTTCAACGCGATGGCCGGCATTGATCAGTGCTTTAGACGGAATACATCCTACGTTTAAGCATACACCGCCCATTTCGCCTTTTTCTGCTACAGCAACCTTTTGGCCAAGCTGTGCTGCACGGATGGCAGCCACATATCCCCCTGGACCTGATCCTATAACAAGTGTGTCTAATTCAATCGGAAAATCACCTACAACCATTTCTCTACGCCTCCATTACCAAAAGTTGTGGATCGTTCAACAAACGTTTAATATGGTTCATCGCGTTTTGAGCAGTTACACCATCAATTAAACGGTGGTCAAAGCTTAATGATAACGCAAGAACCGGTGCAACGACAACTTCTCCGTTTTTCACAATTGCTTTTTCTGCAATACGGCCGATTCCTAGAATCGCCACTTCCGGATGGTTGATGACAGGAGTAAACCATTGTCCGCCAGCTGATCCAATATTTGAAATTGTAATAGATCCGCCTCTCATTTCATCGGATGAAAGTTTTCCGTCACGGGCCTTAACAGCCAACTCATTGATTTCTGCAGAAATTTTGAAGATGGATTTACGGTCAGCATCTTTTACAACTGGAACCATTAGTCCGTTATCTGTATCAGCTGCAATTCCAATATTGTAATAGTGCTTCCAAACGATTTCTTCATTCGCATCATCAATAGAAGCATTAATTGCAGGGAATTCACGTGCAGCAGAAACTAAAGCTTTAACAACGTAAGGAAGGTAAGTAAGCTTAATTCCTTTATCCGCTGCAGCTTGTTTGAATTTCTTACGGTGTGCCACGAGCTCGGTAACTTCAATTTCGTCCATCAACGTCACGTGAGGAGCAGTATGCTTAGAATTAACCATAGCTTTCGCAATCACTTTACGAACGCCTTTAAGTTTTTCACGAGTTTCATTTTCCCCAGTTGGGATCGCTTTAGGAGCTTCTTTTGCAGCAGGTGCTCCTGCTGCAGGTTCTTTTACAGCTTCCTGCTCTTGAGTTCCAGCATCGCCGCTTAGGAATTTGTCGATGTCTTCTTTCATTACACGGCCGTTGTCTCCTGAACCGGAAACTTTACGGATTTCAACGCCTTTTTCACGTGCGTATTTGCGCACTGACGGCATTGCGATAACACGTTTATTTTCATCGACTGTTTCATCAGAAACCGGCTCTGTTTTTGCTGCTTCTGTTTGTTGAGTTGCTTCTTCTGCAGCTGGTTTTTTCTCTTCTTCAGCTTTTGGCTGTTCTGGAGTATCATCACCATGTGCAGATGGAGGCGGCTCACTTTCTGATTCGATCGTTACGAGAACATCACCAACGACAGAAACAGTGCCTTCGTCAACTTTTACTTCTAGAATCTTACCGTCAACCGGAGACGGAATTTCAACTACTGCTTTATCATTTTGCACTTCAAGCAGGATGTCGTCTTCTTTAACTTCATCTCCCGCTTTAACAAACCATTTTACAATCTCGCCTTCGTGGATGCCTTCACCGATATCGGGAAGCTTAAATTCAAATGCCACAAACAACGCCTCCTATAGTAAAAAATTAATCATGCTTTAAAGGGATAAAATGCTGAAAAAGAAATCAAATAGATTTCTTTTTCAGGCATGTTGTCCAGCATTAGAAGTTATAAACTGTCTTTGCCTTCTCAACAATATCTTTATAATCAGGAAGCCAAACATCTTCAGCTGAAGCAAACGGGAATACCGTATCAGGAGCAGCTACACGAAGTACAGGTGCTTCAAGGCTAAGGATCGCACGGTCATTAATTTCAGCTACAACCGTTGCACCTACACCAGCTTGTTTTTGAGCTTCTTGAACCACGATCACACGTCCGGTTTTTTCAACTGAAGCGATGATTGTGTCGATATCCAGCGGGCTAACCGTACGAAGGTCGATAACCTCAGCAGAGATCCCTTCTTTTTCAAGCTCTTCTGCCGCTTTAAGGGAAGAGTGAACCATCGCTCCGTAAGTAATGATAGAAACATCCTTACCTTCACGTTTCACGTCCGCTTTACCGATCTCAATTGTGTATTCTTCTTCTGGCACTTCGCCGCGGAAAGAACGGTATAGTTTCATATGTTCCAAGTAGACAACTGGGTCGTTATCTCGGATCGCAGAAATCAAAAGTCCTTTTGCATCATAAGGAGTTGAAGGAATAACAACTTTCACTCCGGGTGCTTGTGCCATAAGGCCTTCAAGGTTATCTGCATGAAGTTCTGGAGTTTTAACGCCGCCGCCAAACGGAGAACGGATCGTAATCGGAGAATTATAAACTCCGCCAGAACGGTAACGCATACGTGCAGCCTGAGCCACAACAGAGTCCATTACTTCAAATACAAATCCGAAGAACTGAATTTCCATAACAGGACGGAATCCGGTAAGTCCCAGGCCAATTGCAAGACCGCCGATACCGGACTCAGCAAGAGGAGTATCAAATACTCGGTCTTCACCAAATTCAGATTGAAGACCTTCGGTTGCACGGAACACACCGCCGTTTTGACCAACGTCTTCACCGAACACAACGACATTTTCATTATTTTTCAATTCAGTGCGCATCGCATCTGTAATTGCTTGAATCATGGTCATTTGAGCCATATTATTTCGACTCCTTTGCTTTGTATTCTTCAAGTTGCTCTTTCAGATTGTGCGGAAGCTCTTCAAACATAAATCCGATAAGGTCTGTAACCTTTTGCTTCGGTGCGCCATCCGCTTTTTTGATCGCTGCTTTAATGTCTTCTTTTGCTTGATCCATTACTTTGTTTTCCTGCTCTTCAGACCAAAGGCCTTTATCTTCGAGGAATTTGCGGAAACGGACAAGCGGATCTTTCTTCGTCCATTCGTTATCAAGGTCTTCTGTACGATAACGGGTTGGATCGTCACCTGCCATTGTATGTGGACCATAGCGGTAAGTAAGTGTTTCGATAAGTGTTGGTCCATCTCCATTTAAAGCACGCTCACGAGCTTGTTTAACTGCAGAATAAACAGCCAATACGTCCATTCCGTCTACTTGAATTCCTTCAATCCCAGCTGCAACTGCTTTTTGAGCAATTGTTTTAGCTGCAGATTGCTTCTCTACAGGAACTGAAATCGCGAAACGGTTGTTTTGAACGACAAAAATGGTTTGTGCATTGTAAGCTCCAGCAAAGTTCAATCCTTCGTAGAAGTCACCTTGTGATGCACCGCCATCACCTGTATACGTGATCGCAACATTCTTTTTGCCCTTCTTCTTTAAACCTACTCCGACGCCGGCAGCTTGAACGATCTGTGCGCCGATGATGATCTGAGGCATTAGAACGTTCACGCCTTCAGGAATCTGTCCGCCTTGGAAATGTCCGCGGGAATATAGGAATGCTTGGTATAGCGGCAATCCGTGATATACAATCTGAGGAATATCACGATATCCTGGAAGAATCCAGTCCTCTTTATCAAGCGCAAATTGAGAACCAAGCATAGAAGCCTCTTGCCCCGCAACCGGCGCATAGAATCCTAAACGTCCTTGACGGTTTAAGGAAATCGCTCTTTGGTCCCAAATACGCGTATAAACCATACGTGTCATTAATTCCTGCAACTCATCATCTGAAAGTTTAGGCATAGCAGATTTATTAACTACTTTCCCGTCTTCTGATAAGATTTGAAAGGTTTCAAATTGTTTTTCAACCTGTTCAATCAAACTCATTAACCTTCACCTCATCCTTCCTTACACCAATGTTATCCGCCATGTATATATAGGCGCTTCTATTAGAATGCCCATAATTTTCCGTATACATGACAAAGACTATAAAAAAGCCTTAAGGGTCCGATGCACAAATCATTATTGCTGTTTCCCTATTTGATCATGGGTAAACATGATCTTGTGCACCCCTCCTGTTTCTAAGGGCTTTCAAAAACTGTATTACTATATTATTGAAATCAAAGTAATACAATTATGTTTATCACATGATTAGTTTACACCAGCGTCCAAACAGCGTCAATTGTTTACTATCAATATATTTTTGAATTTTCACAGGCCAGTTCAAGCCCTTCTAGCACACCTGAATCATCACTGTATCACTTTCCATATCACCCTGTTTCAAAACAGCATTTTTCAAAAGCTGGCTAACCTTAGCGTCAAATTACCGATTGAAAGCTATTCTTTTATGGTAGAATACAGAAAAAGCCATTATCATATGAATAAAGAAGAAACTTTGTAAATTGGGGGAAACCATATGCTAACCATGAAGGACGTTGTCCGAGAAGGCCATCCTATACTGCGCGAAAAAGCAGAAAATGTTGAACTTCCTCCTCAGCAAGAGGATATCGAAACCGCAAAAAAGATGCTTGAATTTCTGAAGAACAGCCAAGACCCTGATATTGCCCAGAAATACAAACTCCGCCCGGGCATCGGGCTGGCATGTCCGCAAATTGGAATCTCAAAAAGGATCATCGCTGTTCATACTACTGACGAACAAGGGGAACTATTCAGCTACGGCCTTTTCAATCCAAGAATCGTCAGCCACTCTGTTAAAGTAACTTACCTTGAAGGCGGTGAAGGCTGCCTCTCCGTAGACAGAGAAGTTCCCGGCCTCGTTCCGCGCTATGCAAAAGCCACAGTTAAAGGAACAACAATAGATGGAGAGCAGGTCGAACTAAAGTTAAAAGGTATGCCTGCTATCGTCTTCCAGCATGAGATCGATCATTTAGATGGAATCATGTTTTATGACCGGATCAACAAAGAGAACCCGTTTACTCCGCCAACATCGGTAACGCTTCACAGATAGAACAATAAAAAAAGCTCCAGCCGATCAGGCTGGAGCTTTTTTTACTTGACTTCATCCACTATTTACCTAGCAAGAGAAAACAGACCAGCGGCATACTACTACAAACTACGCATAAAAAGGATGGTCGGCTGAAATGAAACGAAAACGAAGATTTATGAACAAGCTAAAAAAACTAATGCAAGAATATCCTTATTTAAAAAGAGCAAAAAAACCTTTTTGTCTGCAATAAACTGGCTTTTACCGGCTTTAGATTGTCCGATTTATCATGATAAGATGAAAAAAACATGAAAAACATACCTAATTCATTTATAATAAAACGAAGATATTGATAATACTAGCACGGTAAGGAGACGAAAAGATGATTTTTAAAGTTTATTTCCAGGAAAACAAAAACGAGGTACCTATCCGAGAGAACACAAAATCCATCTATATGGATGCCAATTCAATCGAGGAAGTCAGAAAAAAACTGTCTAATACCAATTACAATATTGAGTTTGTTCAAGAAATCAAAGGGAAATTTCTTGAGTATGAGCAACAATCAGACTCTTTTGAAGTGGAGAAAAGATAATATATGAAATTTGTAAAAAACCATCAAACAGCAGTGTTTGCTCTGGGCGGCTTGGGAGAAATCGGAAAGAACACATACGGCGTACAATTCCAGGATGAAATCATCCTGATTGATGCAGGTATTAAATTTCCTGAAGACGAGCTGCTTGGAATTGACTATGTGATCCCAGACTATACGTATCTGGTAAAAAATGAAGATAAAATTAAAGGTCTGTTTATTACCCATGGACATGAAGACCATATTGGCGGTATTCCATACTTGCTCAGACAAGTGAACATTCCTATTTACGGCGGAAAACTAGCCATCGCCCTAATCAAAAACAAACTTGAAGAACACGGTCTATTGCGCAGAGCCAAACTTTATGAAATCTCAGAAGACCAAGTGATTAAATTCAGAAAAACGTCTGTTTCATTCTTCCGGACAACACACAGCATTCCGGAATCTTTCGGAATTGTTGTCAAGACACCGCCAGGCAACATCGTACATACGGGAGATTTTAAATTTGATTTTACTCCTGTAGGAGAACCTGCCGATCTAACGAAGATGGCGGAAATCGGAAAGGAAGGCGTACTGTGTCTGCTTTCAGACAGTACAAATGCTGAAGTTCCGGGTTTTACTCTCTCTGAGCGAAAGGTTGGCGAGAGCATTAATGATATTTTCCGTAAGGTCAACGGCAGGGTCATTTTCGCAACGTTTGCCTCAAACATCTATCGACTTCAGCAGGTAGTCGAAGCCTCTGTACAAAATAACAGGAAGATCGCTGTTTTTGGAAGAAGCATGGATTCTGCCATAACGATCGGACAAGAACTCGGATTCATCAAGGCGCCGAAAAATACGTTTATTGAATCTTCACAGATTAACAGACTTCCTGACAACCAGGTAACCATCCTGTGTACAGGAAGCCAAGGAGAACCGATGGCTGCATTATCAAGGATAGCCAACGGTACTCACCGTCAAATTCAGATCATTCCAGGAGACACCGTTGTTTTCTCATCATCGCCGATTCCTGGTAATGCATTGAGCGTTAATAGAACCATTAACCAGCTGTTCCGGGCAGGCGCTGAAGTGATTCATGGATCATTAAACGATATTCATACTTCCGGCCACGGAGGACAGCAGGAGCAAAAGCTCATGCTGCGCCTGATGAAACCAAAATACTTCCTCCCTATCCATGGGGAATACAGGATGTTAAAGATGCATATCAATCTCGCAACATCCTGCGATGTTCTGCCTGAAAATTGTTTTACAATGGATAACGGCGATGTGCTTGCTCTTTCAAGCAATGAGGCAGCGGTTGCCGGCAAGATCCCTTCTGGTTCAGTATATGTCGACGGAAGCGGCATCGGGGATATTGGCAACATCGTACTCAGGGACAGAAAAATTCTATCTGAAGAAGGACTGGTTGTTGTTGTCGTCAGCCTGAATATGAAGGAATTCAAAATTGAAGCAGGACCTGATATCATCTCACGCGGTTTTGTGTATATGAGAGAGTCAGGTGACTTAATCAATGATGCACAAAACCTGCTGAACCAGCATTTGAACGGGCTTATGGAGGAAAAACGGACAAGGCAATGGTCTGAGATCAAGAACGAGATCACTGATGTACTTTCTCCTTTCCTTTATGAAAAAACAAAAAGACGTCCGATGATCCTGCCGATCATCATGGAAATCTAAATAGAAAAAGCATGAAAGGACAACCTTTCATGCTTTTTTTATGTAATAACTTTTCCGCTAAGCCATTAAATCTTTCTCAAGCCGGCTGATGTCCTTTTCGCCTCCTATGACAATCAATACATCCCCTTCCTCCACCTTCTGATCGGCATGAGGTGAGACGATTACTTCATTGCTGCGCTTTACGGCCACCACATTACAACCGTACTTAGCGCGGATGTTCATCTCCTGTAATGACTTTCCGCTCATCTTCTCACCTGCTGCCATCTCGACAATGCTATACTCATCAGACAATTCCAGGTAATCCAGAACATTTTTTGAAACGACCTGGTGAGCGATTCTTATTCCCATGTCTCTTTCAGGATGTATGATACGGTCAGCTCCGATTTTCAGTAATACCTTTTCATGGTAATCATTCTGTGCCTTCACAGTAATTTTTGAAACCCCCATATCCTTAAGTATTAAAGTCGTCAGTATGCTGGATTGAAGGTTTTCCCCTATCGCAACAATGACGTGTTCAAAATTTCGGATACCCAGGTTTTTAAGTACGCCCTCATCTGTTGAATCCGCAATGACTGTATGAGTGGCAATGGATGAATACTCATTAACGCGATCTTCATCCATATCGATGCCCAGCACTTCCATCCCCTGATCGCTTAACGCACGGCAGATGCTTCCACCAAAGCGGCCGAGGCCGATAACTGCATATTGGCGTTTCACCATCTATTCCCCCAACTATTTATTTATGTAATGTCTTTTATTTTAGTATAGATTCTGAATTGGAAAAAGAAAACAACATCTCTATCAACAAGAGAGTTTTCAAATGAGAAAATGAAAAAGACGGCCAAGAGTAATCCTTGGCCGTCCTCACATTGATTGTATTAAACGTTCAGTGTTTCTTGTCCTGGCTTCCAGTTTGCAGGGCAAAGTCCGCCAGTTTGTAATGCTTGAAGAACACGCAATGTCTCATCAACATCACGGCCGATGTTGTTGTGGTTAACAACGGCATACATTAGTTCGCCTTCTGGTGAAATAATGTAAAGTCCGCGCAAAGCGACACCTTCTTCTTCAATTAGAACACCATAGTCACGCGCAACTGCGTGGTTCGTGTCAGCAGCCAATGCATAATTAAGTTCACCGAGACCGTTAGAATCACGCGGAGTGTTAATCCAAGCTTTGTGAGTATGAATAGTGTCTGTAGAAACACCGATAACTTCTGCATCCAGATCTTCAAACTCATCGAAACGATCGCTTAAAGATGTAATTTCAGTAGGACATACGAACGTAAAGTCCATTGGGTAGAAGAAAAGCACGGTCCATTTGTCATTTTTCATATTTTCTTCAAGACTTACTTTTCCGAATTCCTTGTTTGGTAATACTGCGTCCATTTCAAATCGTGGAGCTTGTTTTGCTACCATACGTTCTGCCATACTAAATCCCTCCAACTAATTGTGTTATTGCTTCGTTGTTATTATAAAACAACCTTACTTTTTAGTCAATATTAAATAATAATTAATTTAAATAAGGAGTTTTATTCACAATCCAACATTACTTTCCCCAATATCATAACAAGTTAATCAAAAGAAGTGAAATAATTGGATTACACCGTTTAGTCAGTTATACTGTTATGCATAATAAAAAGGATACAATGACTAAAGGAGGACATTATTTTAATGCCAGATTACAAAAATTTTACGGAGATTGACATTGGCGCACTTTCATTAAGTACTGGAATTTTAGTTTTAAAGCTTTTAGCCATCTTTATTGTTTATATTGTTGTACGAAATATAGGAAGGAAGATCATCAGTACGACCTTTGGACGAATGTCCAACAGGAAAGGCATGTCAAATTTCAGGGCAAAAACCCTTGCAACGCTTGTGATCAGCGTGTATACATATGCTTTGATATTTATGGCCTTCGTCGCCGTTTTCGGATTGTTTAGCATAGATATCCGCGGTTTGCTTGCAGGTGCCGGAATCGTAGGACTCGCGATTGGTTTTGGTGCCCAAGGACTTGTCAATGATGTTGTCACCGGATTTTTTATTCTGCTCGAAAAACAAATCGATGTTGGAGATTATATTACGACCGGAACCTTTAATGGCATCGTTGAAAATGTAGAACTCCGTACAACCAAGGTACGCGGCTTTGACGGAACCCTTCATTATATTCCTAACCGCTTAATAACAAGTGTAAGCAATCACTCAAGAGGCAATATGAGAGCTCTTGTGGATTTCAAAATCCCCTCTACTCCTCAGGTAGAAGAAGCGCTGCAGATCGTTAAAGAAGAAAGCCGCTTATTACAGCAGGAAGAACCTGCGATCCTCGAAGGGCCTAACGTACTGCCGGTAGTTGAAGCCGATACTGGCCTGACGGTTCTTCGAATTCTTGCAAGGACCGAAAATCTAAAGCAATGGAGTATGGAACAAAAGATCAAGGATCGGCTTCAGCAAAGATTCAGACATGCTGGCATCAGCCTTCCATCACCTGAAGAAGATTCAAATGAAGGGTCCAGCGAGCCCGGGGTGTGATGATTAAACAGGCAGTTCTTCGGGTATTCCTTTCAGTAAGAATGACTTTTAGGGAGGTTAACTGATGCCATATGATTCCATTAAAGAATTGCCCGACCAAGTGAAAGACAACTTGCCCCATCATGCGCAGGAAATTTTTAAAGAGGCTTTTAATTCAGCTTCAGACGAATATAAAGAAGAAGAAACTGCCTTTAAAGTGGCCTGGAGTGCTGTTAAAAAGAAATATAAAAAAAATGACAACGATGAATGGGTAAAAAAAGAAGACCAATAAAAAGAAGCTGACTAAGTCCGCATCATGCGGGAAGTCAGCTTTTTGCGCCGGAAATAAAAACGGGACCTTTCCCATTCTGCGGGTTAAGATTCCGTCTGTGCTTCTTCTTCTGATTTTTTCAGTACTTTTAACTTTTTAATCTGGTGGCCATCTGTTTCAATCACCTTAAATGAATAACCTTCATGCTCTATTTCTTCATCCAGCCCAACCTCTCCACGCTGGCTCAGTATCCATCCGCCGATCGTATCTAAATCAGTATCATCTAAATCCAAATGGAATAATTCGTTTACTTCCGAGATGAGTACTTTTCCATCCAAAATCGTCACATTGTCATTTATCTTTTTAATTCTTGGCTCTTCATCTTCATCAAACTCATCCCGTATCTCTCCGACAATTTCTTCAATAATGTCCTCAACTGTAACGATTCCGGAGGTTCCTCCATACTCATCCATTAATACAGCCATGTGTACTCTTTCCTTTTGCATTTTTACAAGAAGCTCCTGGATAGGATATGATTCATGAACGGAAATGATAGGCCTTATGTATTTTTCTAATTCTTCTTCTTCATTCGTAACATGCTCATTAAAGAATTCCTTAATGTTGACAAGACCGACAATATGGTCTTTATCATCCACGGCTACCGGATATCTAGTGAATTTCTCTTCCCTCATAACATTTAAATTCTCTTTAAAACTGTTTTCTTTATATAAGCATACGATCTCTGTCCGCGGCACCATGATTTCTTTTGCCAGGCGGTCATCAAACTCAAAGATCTTGTTTACATAACGATATTCTGATTGATTGATCTCTCCGCCTTCAAAACTTTCTGAGAGCAGATGGCGCAATTCTTCTTCATTATGAGCAATTTCATGTTCTTCACTTCTTTTCAGTCCTAACATCCTTGTCAGCACTGCTGCTGAGCGGTTAAGGACAAAAATAAACGGGAACATGACATAACTGAAAGCGATTAAGGGCTTGGCTACTGCAAGGCTGATCTCTTCAGCTTTTCGGATGGCAAATGATTTTGGCGCCAGTTCACCCAGTACCACTTCAAAATAAGTGATGGCCGTAAAAGCTATGATAAAGGAAATGGTATGAAGAACCTGGGGAGGCAGATTTACGTGATGAAATAACGGCTTCAGCAGCGTCTCTACTGTCGGTTCTCCAAGTCCGCCAAGAGCAAGTGATGTAATGGTAATCCCCAGCTGGGTCGACGATAGATAGCCATCTAAGTTGGAGAGAATTTTTTTAACTGCTTTTGCATTTCCATTGCCTTGCTCTGCCAGAAAATCGATTCGAGTTGCACGAACTTTTACGATGGCAAATTCAGAAGCTACAAAAAAAGCGGTTATAAGAATTAGTGCGATAATCATTACAATATTGAATAGTGCCATTTGATAATCCTTAACCAGACTGATTAAGGATCGTCACCTCCTGCCAATAGAATTAGAGTAGGGATAATAAAGGTTACCCTCTCTACCTTACAGATAAACGCACAGACAAGACGAAGGAACAGCCCGATACCGGCTGTTCCCCTTCCGTTTTATTGCTGAAGTTTGCTTTCTACCGCTTGGCAAACATCGTCTGCGCTCATTCCATCCGCGTTAATAACAGAACCTTGCACTACTGCATTTTGCATTCCCATGACATTTTCATCCTGCCCTGAGATGACGCAGCAGTCACATCCATTCACATCATTTTCCTGGCGAAGTGCCACTACATCATAGCCTTTAGCTTTTAAAGCATCGGAAACATTAGTTAAGGATTCCTCCACACCAATTCTAGCCATCGTTTCCACCTCCTTAGCATTTTTTAATCTGTCCAATGAAATGCCTGCTTATCCCTCTTCACACAAATAAAAAAGCGGCCAGGGGCCGCTTTTTAAATTCAATCTGATCATTGGGATGTAGCTTTCCATTCAATATAAGAGGACAGCGTGCGCATTGCAACAGGTATAGCCTCTTCTTTTGGTTCAATGCAGGAATGATGCAGACCATATTCACAGTCCACTCCCAGCCAGAACATAAACCCAGGTATTTCTTTTAAGAAATAGCCAAAATCTTCTCCTGTCATGGCTTCTCGGCATCGATAGAAATCCGCAGGTTTGCTGGACTCGAGAAATGAAATAAATTCTTTGGTCAGCTCCTCATGATTATAGACTTGGTAATAGTTGGATCCATAATCAATGGCCGCTTCACATTCAAAAGAAGCTTCAATTCCTTTTATAATGGCTTCAATACGTGATTTAACCTTGATCATTGAAGCTGAGGAAAGAGTGCGGATCGTGCCTTCTAATCGAGCTGTTTCAGCAATGATATTCTGCTTTGTGCCGCCTGTAATTTTTCCGACGGTTATCACGGCTGAATCAAGAGGATCTATGTTCCTTGAAACAACAGACTGAAGCTGTGTCACAAGGTGGCTCGCCGCCACGACCATATCATTCGCAAGATGAGGATAAGCCGCGTGTCCGCCCTTCCCTTTCAAATCAATAAAAAGCTCCGACGTATTCGCAAACAAAAGACCTTCTTTAACAGCCACAGTTCCAACCGGGTATTCTGGCGCAATATGCAATGCCAGCATCATATCCGGCTTTACAGCTTGAAACTCTTCACTTAGCAGAAGGGGCAACGCTCCGCCCGGACCCTCCTCTGCTGGCTGAAAGATAAACAGCAGATGATCGTCTACCGGATGATGCACAAAGTGATCAAGGAGACCTAAAGCAATGGTCATATGCAGATCATGCCCGCAGGCGTGCATATAGCCGTTATGAACAGATGTAAAATCATAACTTGTTTCTTCTGAGATCGGCAAGCCGTCCATATCAGTGCGGTAACCGATGGTTTTTCTCGGATTAAGCCCGGGAACTTTTACGAGCACACCCGTTTTCCATGTCTGAACCTCCATCCTTTCCTTTGGAAGGCCTTTAATAAAATCCAGAATAAATTGCTGTGTTTTATACTCCTGAAAACCAGGTTCCGGAATCTGGTGAAGCTGTCTTCTGATCGTTATAAAACGCTCTGTATCCATATTCATTTTATCAGCACCTGACAAATTAGTCGTTTAGCTGGCGAAGTTCTTGTTTGATTTCTGTTTTTGATTTTGTTTTTTCATCAATTTCTTTAATTACGCGTGCAGGCGTACCTGCCACAACAGTATAAGGAGGCACGTCTTCAATTACGATAGCTCCCGCTGCCACAACAGCACCTTTACCAACGGTCACTCCCTCGAGCACAACCGCATTTGCGCCAATGACCACATCATCTTCAACAACAACAGGCTTTGCAGATGGCGGTTCGATGACTCCTGCAAGTACGGATCCAGCTCCAATATGGCAGTTCTTTCCGACTGTTGCTCGGCCGCCAAGAACTACGTTCATGTCGATCATAGTGCCGTCGCCGATTACCGCACCAATATTAATGGAAGCGCCCATCATGATAATGGCATTATTCCCAATTTCTACTTGGTCACGGATAATGGCGCCCGGTTCGATACGCGCGTTCACATGCTTCATGTCCAGAAGAGGGATCGCTGAATTGCGGCGGTCATTTTCTACCACAAAGTCCTCAATTTTGCCTTCATTGTTTTTCAATATTTGTTCGATCTCTTTCCATTCTCCGAAAAGCACTCCAGTACTTCCGTTTAGGAATGACTTGGTGTTTTCCCCAAATTGGAGCCCTTCCAGATCACCTTTTACATATACTTTTACAGGTGTTGATTTCTTGCTGTTTTGTATAAATGAAATAATTTCATTTGCATCCATCATTTTCATGTGTGTGCTCCTCCTTAAATACGTTCTGTCTTGTATTAAACCATTATTTCAAACAACATTCAAACCAAAAATCCTTTTTTAAGCTCTGTTGACCAGTTTTATGAAAGCCTCCACTTGTTTGAGCTCAAGTGTACCTCCATGAGAGATCATCCAAGTGTCGCGCTTCATTGATTCTCCATTTTTATTGTGCAGCGGAACCTTATAGAATTCGTCTGTTTCACGCAGAGAAATCGAAGGAAGAATGGCATAGCCGACTCCGTGGAGAGCCATCTGCTTGCATGTTTCAATCTGGTCCACGATGATGGTCTTCTTTGGGGGAATACTAAAATGATCCTGCCACCATTCCTGAATATCCTGATAATAGGTAGAATGGCTTTTGAATTGAATAAAAGGCTTATCTGTTGTTTGCAGCTCTTCAACGGTGGAAATGTCTGTATCCGTCAAATAAAGGCTGTCTGAAAACAGATGAATCTTCTCTCCACGCCATTCAGGATTTCCTCTCACGATACCAATGTGGATCTGATCCTCATAAAGATGTTTGATAATTTCACTGCTCCAGCCTGTGATCAAGGAAATATTTACTTGAGGATATAAACTGACATACTGCTTAAGAGCATTTGGAAGCCAGTATTGCCCTATGATTGATGCTACCGCCAGCCTTAACGTACCAAAGACTTCCTTGGTCAATGACTGCAAGTCTTCTCTCACACGCTCTTCTTCTTTCAATGTATCGTTTACGTGCGCAATGATCTTCTCTCCAGCTGCTGTAATCGCTAGTCCCTTTTGTGACCGTAAAAAGATTTTTGTTCCCCAGCTGTTTTCAATCGTCTGAAGACGCTGGCTCAAAGCCGGCTGTGAAACATACAGCCGTTCAGATGCTTTTCGCATATTCAATTCCTGTGCAAGGACTTGAAGAATTTTAAATTCAGAAAGCTGCATGCTGTCCCTCCTTTACAATAGCAATCGTCACAATTTAAACAATAAGAAAAACTTATGAGTTTTTACTATTATATTCTATTTTCAATTATTTGACGAAATATTTATGATAATGGTAGACCATTCCATATATAGAAAGGAAGTACCAGGATGAAATTAAATATTAAAGGGATTCATCACGTTCAACTGTGCATTCCTCCAGGAGAAGAAGAAAGGGCAAGAGATTTCTATACTGGTGTGCTTGGTTTCAGCGAAATTGAAAAACCAGAGAGTTTAAAGAAAAACGGCGGGCTTTGGTATCAAGCAGGGAACCAGGAATTGCATATCGGAGTAGAAAACCCAGAATCGTCCAAAGGAAAAAGCCACCCCGCATTTGAGGTGGCTCAGCTAGAGCTCGTAAAACAGTATCTCCAATCCAAAGAAGTAGTGGTGAAAGATGAAACTGAAATCCCTGGAATCATCCGTTTTTCTTTTCGTGATCCGTTCGGCAACCGTATCGAGCTCCTGGAAACATTACAATAAACCAGGAATCAATCTAACAGGAGAACTATTGATCTCCTGTTTTATTATGGGTAGGTTTAGGAAGCAGTACCGAGAGAAGAAAGCTTAACACGGACAGCACAAGAACCCCTTTATAAACATCGTCCAAGGAAAACGAAAGTCCGTGCTGCAGAAGATCAATAACAGAGCTGCTCAGTTTGCTTCGTTTTTCTTCATCCAAAAGAATGTTTGCTGCATCCAGGGATACCTTTTTGTCCCCATGTTCTTCAAAATAAGTGCTCAATCTGGTATTTAATATGCCTCCAAGTACAGCAGCTCCCAATGCACTGCCTACGATTCTCATAAACATGTTAGAAGCAGTAGCAATACCCCTTGTTCTCCAATCCACATTATTCTGTATGGCAACGATAAAAGTCGTATTTGTCAGCCCCATACCGCAGCCGATAAGAAATGATCCAGCTCCTGCCCAGACCGGCCCTTTGGAAGGATCCATAAACACGAAGACGATCGAGCCAGCAATTAATGCGATGCCGCCAGCAGTTGCCACCGGCCGGAAGCCTACTTTAAGCAGAAGCTTTCCACCAATGGTTGAAAAGATCGGCCAGCCGATTGACATAGCAGTGAGAGCAAATCCTGCTACGACAGGAGGCTGTTCCATTACCCCTTGAATATACGCGGGAAGAAAGCTGGAAATGCCGATCAGGATTGCACCATTGGTAAGCGATGCAGCGTTTGAAAGAGAAATCAGCCTGTTGCTCCACAGGAATACAGGCATCAGCGGTTCAGGAAACTTTGATTCATGAATCAAAAACCAGAACAGTACGCCCGCGGATAAAATACCCAAAAAATAGGTCTCCCAAGAATTCCACGGCCAGGCGGTTCCTCCCTGTAGGAGCAGGACCATCAAAGCACTTACACCGACTAAAACGAACAAAGATCCGAGGTAATCAATATGTACTCTCTTTTTCTCAATGTTTTCATGCAGATATTTACCGACACCTATCATCGCCAGAATTCCCAGGGGAATATTCATCCAGAAAACAAGGGACCAATGAGAAAATGTGACAAAAAAGCCTCCAAGCAATGGCCCAAGAATAGCAGAGATTCCCCACACACTTGCCAGATATCCTTGTATTTTTGCACGTTCCTCCATGGAATACATGTCACCTACGATGGTTGTGGCTATCGGCTGCACAGCTCCAGCTCCAAGTCCCTGAAGAAGCCGGTAAACAATCAGCTGTTTCATAGATGCCGCAAAACCGCACAGCAATGAACCGATTAAAAAAACAATAATTCCAATAATAAAAACAGGTTTCCGTCCGTATAAATCAGACAATTTGCCATAAATAAGGATGGTCACCGACTGCATGAGCAGATAAGCAGAGAAAACCCAGCTATATAATGCAAAACCACCCAGGTCCCCTACGATTCCCGGCATAGCTGTTGAAACAATGGTTCCTTCAATCGCTGCCATAAACATGGCGATGATCACCGACGCAAGGACCAATGGCCTTATTGTCTGCCTCTCTTCTTTCCTGTCAGGTACAGTCTGCCTGAAACTCTCATTCATTTCTCTCTACCTCTTTCTTCATCTCATGCGGCTCTACATGAACAGATATGCTTCCCACTTTATACGCCTGCTTGAGCATTGCTTCAATATTCTCAGTGATCTCGTGGCTTTCAATGACATTCAGCGAAGGATTTACATGGATGGTTACATCAATAATAGCAGAACTCCCATGATTTCTTGCTTTTAAGTCTGTTACTTGCTTTACACCAATTACCTGCAAGATCTTTTTTTCCATCTCTTTTCCTTCTTCATAATCAAATCCGTCCGAAAGATTATGTGAGGTTTCGTAAAAAATATCCCAGCCGGTTTTGATGATCATTAGTGCCACAAGCACAGCAGCAAGAGGATCCAGCCACACAATGCCAAATTGAGCTCCGAATATGCCAACAGCCGCTCCAATGCTTACGAACGCATCGGAGCGGTTATCAAGGGCTGCCGCCTTTAACCCTTGGCTGTCTGTTTTTCTTGCAAGTTTAATGTTATAACGGTAGACCGCAAGCATAACAAACGCTGAAACAATGGCAGTAAACCCGGCTATGGTTGATGGAGGCTTTATTTTAAATTCCACGATACTCTTTACTGCAGAAATAAAAACTTCAAGCCCGATAACCACCATTATAAAGGATGCAATCATGGATGCAATGGTCTCAGCACGAAGATGTCCATAAGGATGGTCACGGTCCGCGGGTTTCCTTGAAATTTTCAAACCGACCAGAACTGCGACGGAGGCCAAAATGTCCGTTGAGTTATTTAATCCATCTGCAACCAAAGCTTCAGAGGAATAGAACCAGCCAACCCCGAGCTTCAGCAGGGATAGGACGATGTATGCCGATAAACTGAGATATACCCCTCTCTCAACTTTACTCTGTGTCTTTTCAGCTGGCACAGCCTCTCACCCTCTTATTCTTCATTCACCTAAAAAAGGCTACGTATAGCATTCCTTAACTGGATGAATTCATCCGTTCGGTTCTATCTTAATGGTGATAGATCATCTTTCTTGTCATTCCTCCATCGATCACCAGGTTCTCACCATTAATAAAGTTATTATCAGGGGCTGTTAAATATAAACAGGCGCTAGAGATATCCGATGGTTTTCCAACCCTCTTTGACCAATGCTGCTGATGGTCAACATCTCTTAAACCTTCATAGTCTTGAGTTTCAATCCAACCTGGGCTGATGGCGTTAACCGTAATGCCATGTTCGCTGAACGAAGCGGCCAATGCATGAGTGAGAGCTGTAATACCGCCTTTTGTTGCCGCGTATGCCTCACTGTTAGGTTCTGACATGGACGCTCTGGTCGATGCGATATTGACGATGGAGCCTCCCCCAGTTTCTTTCATCTGTTTCGCGGCTTCCCGCGAACATAGAAATACACTTCGAAGATTGGTTTGAATGACATTATCCCATTCTTCCACGTCCAAATCGAACGGAGACTTCCAAATCCCTTTGCCGGCATTATTGATCAGAATATCAACTGGCCCAAATTCCCTTTTTGTCTGCCCCATAAGTGAGATAATATCTTCAGGCTTGCGTACATCTGTTGGAATAAAGAGAGCTTTTCCTTCATTGGACTGTATCTTTTCCAAAGTCTCTTTTGCTTCCATTTCCTTTTGGTCAGCCAGCACCACTTTTGCTCCCGCAGCCGCAAAATCAATGGCAATTTGCCTGCCAATTCCCTGTCCTGCTCCAGTAACGATGACAACTTTATTCTTAAACACCTGCATCATCCTTTCATCTTCATTTACTATAAATTAGATTTTTAAAATATTCCCTTCTCACAGCTTAAAAAAACAAAAAAATAAACCCGTCTAACTGAAGGGTTTATTCATTGCGGCTTACTACTACTTTTCCTATCGTCTTACCGGATTCTAATTTCGAATGTGCTTCTCTCATCGTTTCTGCATCGATCGGTTGAAGTGTTTCCGTTAATGTTGCCTTTAATATCCCTTCATCGAACATGTTGGCCATATCTGTCAGGATCTCATGCTGCCTTTTCATATCCTCCGTTTCAAAGAGCGATCTCGTGAACATGAATTCCATGACAAACGTTACACTCTTCTGCTGAAGTAAGCTTATGTTCAGTGGTGTTTTCGTTTCTACAATCGAACAAATCTTACCTTGGGGAGCAATTGCTTCCATCATACTTTCCCAATGCTGATTTGTACTGTTCAGACAAAATATGTAATCCACTTCAGACATCCCTATTTTTTTCAGCTGCGGTAAAAAGTCCTCATAATGGCTGATTGTATAGTCCGCTCCATGTGTTTTAGCCCAGACTTCGGTCTCTGCTCGTGAGGCGGTCCCAACCACGGTCAATCCTGCCCAACTTGCAAGCTGAAGCGCAATAGAACCTACTCCACCGGCTGCACCTATAATTAATATGGATCGACCTTTATTTTTATCCTTCTTCATAGCAATACCGAGGCGTTCAAATAAACCTTCCCAGGCTGTAAGACTTGTGAGCGGCATTGCGGCAGCTTCTTCAAAGCTGAACGTTTTTGGTTTATGGGCCGCAATACGTTCATCCACAAGATGGAATTCACTATTTCCTCCTGGTCTACCAATGGAACCAGCGTAGTATACTTCATCTCCAGCTTTGAACATACTTACTCCAGAACCCGTCGCTTCCACTATGCCCGAAACATCCCAGCCAAGAATTTTCGGTTCCTTTTCTATGGCGTTTTTCGGGCTGCGCACTTTCGTATCAACGGGATTAACAGAGATTGCTTTTACTTTTACGAGAAGATCTCTTTTACCTGGAGTTGGTTTATCAATTTCTACATCTAACAGACTCTCAGGATTATCAATCGGTAAATACTTATACAAACCTACCGCCTTCATTTTTCCCCTCAAAACTATCATCCTTTCTTTCTGTTTATGTTTCCCTCAACGATACAGAAAAAAACAGCGGGACACCATTAAAAAAGACTGGTTAAACGAAAAAAAGAAGCTGAAAAGCCCTTTAAGGTCAGCTTCTTTTATGTTTACCAACGTGTATTTGTCCAAATTTTGCTGCCCGTCCAAACCAACAATGATCGGAACGCATAAACTATGACAAGTACAAGTTCTAATTTTTAAGAAGGTGGTTGAAAAATGAATTCCTCAAAACATTCACAAACTTGTAAACGATTTAAACACCTTAAATCGGGAAACAAAGTGACTGTTCGTTTACATGATACATCGGTTCAAATTACCTTTAGACATTATGACTCTAATAAGGGTCTTGTTACGGGAGAGATTGCTGATGGGAGTATTGTAAAATTTAATTGCTGTGACGTAAACTCTATCAAAAAGACTCCGTCTCAGAATTGGTTCATTGAAGGGCGAACCTGAAGTTATTGCGATCATGAAGGTTCTCGTGCTTAGGTAGACCAACTTGGCACTAACAAAAATGGCAGAGAATATCACGAAAGGACAGCTGAAATTAGCTGTCCTTTTGACATTCGATTTTACGAAAAGACGGTTATCGTTTTTCCTTTAACGTGTTTCGATTTATTGTAGTATAAAAATTTCAATACTCTGTAATACAAAAAAAACCTTGAAAATCAAGGACTTTGAATAAACTGTTATGGTGACCCGAGAGGGGTTCGAACCCCCGACCTCTACCCTGTCAAGGTAGCGCTCTCCCAGCTGAGCTATCGGATCAATTGATTATGTATCGGACAAATAGAAGTATACCTCATTTTTCACTTAGTTTGCAACTGCTTTTTTAAAATTAATAAAAAGACCCTAAAAAAGGGCCTAATTTGTAAACCATCACTTTTCTTCCCATTCAAAAGCTACAGTAGATTTCAGGCTGCTGTCATCGCATGTAGAAGTAAGGAAAACCATTACATTTGTTCTTGATGCGATGACCCACAATCCATCCAGATCAACGGTAATACTTTTGTATGGAGGAATGATTCTGGATGCTGCTAAAACTCCGTTCACTGGAGAGTTAGGAAGCGAACCAAACTGAATCTGTCCTTTTGGCCGGGCGGATGGAGTCTTTGACAAGTCTGCAGGAGTAACATTTCCTGACATTCTTCCATTGAACGGCAGCGTTGGCTTAAAATAGATTTGAGCGTTTATCGGGCTGCACGTCATATTGGAGATGGTGATTCGCTGTAACGCCAGATCTACACCTGAACCTTCCGGATTAACGAGGGCCGCCCACACGTTCTCTCCTGGAGGACATGGGCAGACGGAAAGCGTCTCTGTGATCCCTAGAAAATTGTTGGCTTTCGTCACCTCTGCCGGACTTACTTCTGTCGGCTTTTCTTCTTTAAGGTATTTCATTTGGGGGCTGAACGGGATATTTACATTCATATTAGGACTTACCGGATAATTCATATTGGGGCTGACAGGATAATTCATGTTTGGGCTTATGTTAGGGTTCGGATAATTCATATTGGGATTCACGTTTGGGTTCCCATAGTTGCCTTGCCCATAGCCGTAACCCGCCCCAGGACCATACGGGTACATTCTATTTTGCATATGCATTTTCCCTTCTATAAAGTTTACACATTACTACCATATGTAGATAAGCTATACTTGGTCCTTCAATTTGTAAAAATGGGTCAAAGCTGTGGTTGACGAAGAAAAGCTGCCCCAGTATAGAGGCAGCTTTTCTTCATCCTATCTTTTCTTCTTGATCATGCTGTTCCAGTTCTTGCTTTGAAAGTCTTTCCTCCTGATCTCTGAGACGGTGCGCCAGCCTGCTGGAAGCATTCGCTGCAATGCTTGCAACGAGGTCGTCCAGAAACGTATGGATGCCTTCGGATGTTTTCGTATCCAGCTTTCGAATGATACCCATTTTATATTTATCAAGGTGTCCAAACGTCGTAACCGCAATACTCCCATATCCAAAGACTGCTCCAAGGGCAATCGTTTCATCTACACCAAATAATCCTTCATCCATCTCCACAATGGATTGCAATGGCTCAGAGAGCATCCTTCTTTCTGCTAATTTATCGAGCTCAATTCCAACCAATAAAGCATGCTGGATCTCTCGTTTTGTTAACACGGCATCAACACTTTCAATACATTCTGTCATCGTTAATTGAGGAGAAAAGGGAGACTGCATTTCAAACACAATTTCAGCGATTTCCGGAATCGTTACACCCCGCTCTGCAAGCAGGGCTCTGGCTGCAGACTCAACATCACGGCTATGGACTCGTTTTGCCATTGGGCTCACCTCTGTATTTTCCTTGGATTTTTCCCAAATAATACTTATATCTTGATTACATTATACCACTGTATGATAGAATGGAACGGATACAATGAAAGCGCTGTTTTTAGATAGGAGAATTTTTATGCCCACTTTTCAAGGAACCGTCTATGAAGAAACCATACATAGTAAAGAACTTAATGAAGAAATTCCTTTATTGATCTATTTGCCTCCAGCGTTTACCACACTAAAAAAATATCCTGTATTGATCGCACAGGACGGACCTGATTATTTTCAGCTCGGACGGCTTGCATCTACAGCGGATGATATGATTCAGGCGAATGAGATCGAGGAAATGATCATCATCGGTATTTCCCATAAACGCGGAGAGGACAGGCATCATAAATATCACCCAAAAGGAGAAAAACATAACGCTTATATTCGTTTCATGTCACTGGATCTGCCTTCCTATGTTCAAGAGAAGTTTAATACTTACTTATTGGGATCCGGGATGTGCCTTCTCGGAGACTCGCTTGGAGGCTATGTATCCCTCAGATGCGGGATATCTTTTCCCCGTACTTTCGGCAAGCTGATCGTACAGTCTCCGTACGTTGAGCAGCAAATCTTGAACGATGTCCGCTCTTTCACTGGGTATGAACTGCTGACGCTCTATCATTCCGTCGGAAAAGAAGAAAGCCGCTTTGAATCTGTTGATGGCTTTATAAAAGATTTTTTATCGCCGAACCGTGAACTTTCGGACTGGTTTATGAACAAAGGATTTGATTATTATTATGAAGAATTTGAAGGAAGTCATCTATGGTCAGACTGGCAAGTAAACCTTAGGCCTGCTTTAAAATTTATCTACGGAAAATAATTCGATTTGTGAAGTTGTAAGAATTTTTGATATACTAATTCAAAAGATAAGGGAGGAAGTTTTCAATGAAATACGGTATTGCTATATTCCCATCAGAAGAACTCAAAGATAAAATAAATTCTTACCGCAAACGCTATGATCCTCATTATTCTATCATTGCACCGCATATTACACTCAAAGATCCATTTGAAGCCAACGATGCAGAAATCGAAGAAATCGTTGAATATATCGAAACAGTCGCCAAGAATATTCCTCCGATCAATATTCATATCACCCGAGCAAGTTCTTTTCATCCTGTCAACAATGTTATTTACTTGAAAGTGGATAACAATGATGAACTAAACTCCTTGCACGAGCTTCTCTATGAAGGGCCGCTCGAACACGAACATCCGTATAATTTCGTTCCTCATCTCACCTTAGCCCAAAAGCTTTCTGACGTGGAGCATGCGGATGTGCTGGAACGGTTAAAAATGGTGGAAGCAGAATACCAAGAAACCGTAACAGAATTTCATTTGTTAAAAATGGATGAAGAATCTGACCGCTGGAAAGTCTACAAGACTTTTGCGCTCGGGAAGGATGTTTAATTTTGGAAGTAAAAGTACTAACAACGGAAGATCCATCTTACAAGGACGCTTTATTCGTTCGAAAACAGGTTTTTGTAAATGAACAGAACGTCTCCGAGCAAGAAGAGATTGACTCGCATGAAAATAAATCTGCCCATTTTGTCCTTTACGATGACCGTCGTGAACCAATTGGCGCAGGCCGTTTACGCCCGATAGAAGGCGGAGGGAAAATTGAAAGAGTCTGTATTCTGGCCAGCCGCCGTAAACAGGGGCTCGGCGAGTTGCTGATGAAAAAGATGGAACAGGCAGCCAAACAGTCCGGTTATCCATCCCTTACATTATATGCACAGGTCCATGCAGAGGATTTCTATAAAAAATTAGGATATGCTACAACTTCAAAAGAACCCTTTCTAGACGCCAATATTTGGCATGTTGCCATGAATAAAGCATTGAACTGATCTTGAGTCAGTTTGATGCTTTTTTATGTTTACGATCGGTTTATTTTGGACAAACAGGAGAACACTAACTTTAACTTCGCACCAGTGGGGGCTGTCATGAGGCTTGGTACAATTACAATTGAAATGATCATTGGTTTTTTTGCTCTTTTCTTTTTAACTAAATTATTAGGAAAAACACAATTATCACAGCTTACACCTTTCGACTTTATTTCAGCTCTTATCCTCGGAGAACTTGTCGGAAATGCGATGTATGACCCTGATGTGCACATTTGGATGATCTTATTTGCGATTAGCGTATGGGGAGTACTTATGTATTCATTGGAGATGCTGACACAAAAATCAATTACGCTGCGTAAGGTTCTCGAAGGTTCTCCTTCTATCATCGTCCGAAAAGGCATCATTGACCGTAAACAGCTGAAGAAGAACAAGCTTGATATCAACCAGCTTCAGGATCTCATCCGGCAGAAAGGCCATTTTAGCATGAGAGAAATAGAATATGCCATTCTGGAGACGAACGGTTCCATTTCTGTACTCCCTAAATCCAATGTACAGCCGGTCACCCGCAAAGACTTAAAGCTTCATGAAGTTGAGGTTACACTTCCTGTCACTTTGATCCTGGATGGTAAAATTATTCATGACAATTTAAATACAGCGGGAGTTGATGAGGAGTGGCTGAGGGCACAGCTTTTAAAAAGAAAAATAAACTCCGCTCAAGATGTTCTCTATGCGGAATGGAAAAAGGGACATGAACTGCTAGTAATGAAAGAAAAGGACTAATTGTTTTTTGTAAAGCAAAAAAGAACACTTTGCGTGTTCTTTTTTTGTTTGCATGCTTAGATCCAGGAACCGCCACAGCCGCAATCTTTATGCTTTTTATGCTTTTTATGCTTTTTATGCTTCTTTTTAAAGCAAATATAGCTTGAAGAAGATTCGTGTTTTTTGAAGCTGGATTCTGACTTAAAATGTTTGGAACAGGATGAAGAAGATTCTTTCTTTTTGCCGTGGGAACTGGAAGATTCATGTTTTTTACAGCTGGAAGATTCTTTCTTCTTAGGAGAATATACGTGATCTGGAGTCCATGTTTCTTTATAGTCGTACTTCTTCTTTTTTTCTTCAACTACGATCACTTTCTCTGCTTTAATAAAAACTTTATCTGCTTTGATCACTTTCTTTTTCTTTTTCTCGCAAGACATACACTAACCTCCTCTATAATTCCCATAGTATGCAAGATTATAGAGAAGGGACATAGGCTTAATTATCAAAAATTGATAGAAATATGATTGGCCGCTTTTACTTTATATTGCTGTTTATTGAAGAAAACAAAGGCTTCAACCGTTAGATTGCCTATGATTTCTTTCTTAAATGGAATCTGATAGTCTTGTATCACGGATTTCTCACCAGGTTCTATCGTCATTTCTCTTATCGGGCAGATCCAGATTTCTCCGCGCTCTTTCGCTTCTTGCGCCCAGTCGTTGTCGATAAACATCCAATGAAAGTTCGCGAGGTTGTCTTGATTAACCTCATGATTTTCACTGGAGTAAATCTTCCCTTTTAAGACGTTGGCTTCACCTGGATTGAAGCGCAGACAAACAGATGGATTCTGAAGTGTAATTAATCCTGTGTTTTCAATGATAAATGATCCCTTAATAAAGCCTGATTGATTTTCATTCATGATGATGGAGTAATCAAACAGGCAGAGACACTCATAATCCTTCTTAACGAAAATATTCTCTTCTTCGTCTTCCTCTGCTTTCTTCATAAAGGGATCAGGCCTTCCTTGAAGTGAAAGCTTTTTTTCTAATGCCCTTATTTTTTGCTGGCTGAGATCCAGTTTGTTCTCCTTATCGTTAATCTCCTTTTGCACTTCAGCCAGCAATGCCTCATAATCCGCTGCTCTTTTGTCATAATCAATGCTTTTGGCTTGCCCCAGCTCATTTTTCAAGTGTGCGACCTCTTCTGTCAGCCGCACCCGTTCAGCTTCAAGTGCCTGTATCGTTGTATCTTTTGAAGAATCCGCTGCTTCTTTTTCAAGTTTTTCAATAAGTTCCTCTGCAAACACTAATTTTTTTTCCAACTCTAAAGACTTTTCCTGATAAAACTGGGCCCGAGCGATAAGACGGTCATAGCTTAACCGTTCTTTTTGAGAATGCATACGTGTCCCCCCCTAAATAGGCTCCCATCTTTTATCTTATGTAGGCTTCACTGATTCGTTCACTTTTTAAAGAAAAAAGAGCAGGATGGTTCCCTGCTCTTTTATTGCGCTTAAGGATATTATTTTAATTTGATATCATCGAAAGTCACGCAATCTTCAACCTCAAGGCTTCCTTCATCTACTTTCACAATTCCTGATTCGAATACAGTGACCCCTCTTTCATCAATAAGCTGAAGCTGGAAACGGCTTCCAGAGTGGCGGCTTACGGCTGCGAAGTTAAAGTCAAATTCTTCACCCTCATTTGTCGTACCTACACCTGAGACCATCAGCTTGAGTCCCTTGCCTTCGCAAGGCTCGCAAGTTAGAGAATCCTGTTCAAAGCTATCCGCCGTGAAGTCGAAGTTGTTTAATCCCCCGTTTTCATCTTCAAACGTAAAGTGAAGTGAACTGTCACTCAGGCTGCAGTTTTGGCAGATATCAGCAAGCACGCTAAGGCGGCCTTTTTCAGTAGAATTGCTTCCGGTGCGTCCGCTCGCTTCACCGCTGACACTGCAATCGCAGTTAGGGCGAGGGAAGATATCCGGACATTGTGCAGGGAATTCGACCTCCGGACAAGAATCCATTTCAGCTTCTTCAGCTGAAAGGTCATTATTTCGAGGTGAGCAGAACTTAGCAAGTACTTCGAGTTTCACTTCAGCTTCGATTTGGATATCCACACAGAATGTAATGGTGAGGTTAAAAGATCGTGGTGCTGGAGCGTTTAGGAGTACAGTTCCTGTTTGGATTTTGCAAAGAATTCTGGTGATTTTGCAAAACAGGTCTGTTCCGTCTGGATAACAAAGTACAAACGGTTCGAGCACAGATGCATCCGTTGTAAGGTGTGTTACGACTCTTCCGTTACGGTCCACAACAGCTACCCTTACCTCAGAAGTGAATAACAGCTCCACGAGCTGAGCATCAACAAAATTACCGTTTAGCGAAACCGTTACATCTCTTTTCTCACCAACCTGCTCACACAGGAAGGTCTCGCATTCTGCCCTCGTTTCTTCTCCGTTTAACGGGAATGGAGGCGGAGCCGCCGGTGTTTGACAAGTCAGTCGCAAAGGACGCCGTGCCGGATCTTCTAATGCTTCCTCGATCTTTCTGAGCTGCTCCGGATTGAAACTAACTTGTTTCGTTACTGAAAATGTATCAGTAACCCAATCATACACTTTCTGTACTCTTATGCATTCTTCTTGGAGACTATTGGCAGCCTTTGGTATAGATTTCTTATGATTTAAACCCATAGTTTCCCTTCCTTTCCTCATCATGTTCTGAAGATTCCCTACATACTATGGGAATACGATAGGTTATGACACAAGAATGAATGCCTATTTTTCGGGCAGCTAGGAGGAAAGACATCATGATTCTTACATTTGGGGGCAAACAGATCGGACAGATGGACACCAATTTTTTTCAGCATATAAAACCATTATTAAATTATTGGGGATTGGATTGGAATGAAAACTATCATGAAATTGAACCGGCTATGTATGGCCAGTGTTTTGTGATTTCTGGTCTTGAGCAAAGGGACTTGGATAGAGTTAAAGAATTTCTTAAGCATACAGATGTTATTATAGAAGAAAATCCCTCGGGAATGAGTACAACAGCCTCAATATCGGTTTCATTTGTTGCGGATCAGCCTGTACCCATCATCATTCAAACGGAAAATTCCAAACTCCTCTATATTACTCCAGCCGAGAATACCGAAAATGCTGTTCAAAACATGATTCATAAGAGCATCCTATGCAAAAGAAAAGCAAATCACTATTCTTTTTCCTTCAGATGGCGAGAAAAAGAATGTATTCCTGAATGGATCAGCTACCTCATCCTGCAGATTGGACTCTCCAAGACATTTTCATCACTCGCTTCCCTCTCTATTGGAGAATACCAGACAGGGATAAACCACATCTTAAGAACGATAAATCCCATGCTCGCTGATCTGCAATGCGAAAAAGAAACAAAAAAAATGAAAAAGCCAAAAATTGAGCCTGAATTTAAGGTGCCTGACACCTTCATCGCTCCTCAGCAGCTTATACCTGTCCGAAGCAGACCCGCAACAGTAACACGAAATAAAAATCTCCATAACGGGCCAGCCATAAACCCTTTTAAAAGCGTACAAACCCCTGAATCTACTATCAATCCGTTTAAACAAAAAAATAGCAAAACTTCAACAGCCATTAATCCCTTTCAGCCAAATACCTATACCACTCGGAGAAGTAAAGAATAGTATAGAAGCAACTTACTGAAAAGGTGTGGGTGGAATGGACAAATCTCAAATGCGAAAGCTATATCGTGATCGCCAGCAGGAAAAATCAAAAAAAGCGGCAAGCAGACCGTCATTGTTTGAACCTGTGAAAAAAAAGAAGGGCTGCAAAACGTGCGGAAAAGTAACGTGGAAACCTAAAAAAAACAATGATGGCCGCTAAAAAGAAGGATCTCACCCTTCTTTTTTTCTATTTTTCTAGTAGAAAAACCTATTTTTTGTACAAGTAGGTACTTATCCATGCAAATTTTAAAAAACTCAATATACTATATTACCCCTGAATGATCAGGAGTACGAAAGACAAATAAGGAGGAAAAGTAATGGGTTCATTATTTAAAAAACAAGGGTGCGGCTGCAACGAAGAAAGTTCTAGTTCTAGCTCCAGCTTTGTACACAAGAAAAGAAAAAAACACGAAAGCTCTAGTTCTAGTTCTAGCTCAAGCTCTAGCTCTAGCTCAAGCTCAAGCTCAAGCTCAAGCTTTAAACACAAAAAGAAAAGAAGAAAAGAAGAAAGCTCTTCATCTTCATCTTCTTCTCATAACCAATGTAAAGGTTGTGCGTGTGATCAGATCAGAAAGCTAACACCTGGTTCATTAGTACAAATCGTACTAAAAGGCGGAGAGGACTTCTTTAATGACGAGTTAACATTCGCTTGTTTCGATCATAAAACTTGCTGTGCGACTTTCATCTTAGACGGATATCCTATCATCATTGACTGCCGTCAAATTACTGCGATCCAACTATTCACGTAATAGGTTAGGTTATTACGCAAAAATCAGGCCTAAAAAGCCTGATTTTTTTTATTGTTGTTCGACAATCTCTTTAGATAATGAAAAATTCAAAAACAGGCTGGCAGCCTGCCTGATTTTCTAACCATTAGAGAATAGGTTTTTTAGTAATATAAGGCCGGAAGTCATCGGTTTTAGCGATCACGCTGCAGAATTTCAAAATCGTGTTATTTTTAATCCTCCATGTATGACTTTCTGGTTCATAGCTTCTTAAATAAACATAGTTATCTTTAGTTGCTGAGTAAAGAGGAATTCCATTCTCAATACATGATTTACAAAAAGCTGAATCCTCAGCAATATTGGTGGAACTGAATTTTACCGTATTAAAAACTTCTTTTTTAAAAACCAGCGTCCCTCCCATTAATAAATGATTATTGTATGTCTCCTCATTTTTCGCAACTGCCCCCCCAAATTTATTCGGATTAAATTCGGTAAGCAGGCTTTGATCTTTAAAGTACATAAAAATGGAGGTTTTTCCAACTACGGATGCTTGAGAATTTCTTAAAGATTGAAGTGAATCCAACAAGTAATAAGGCGAATAGTAATCATCATCATCAAATTTAGCAATTTGGCTGAACTTTGCTTTTTCTACACCAAAGTTTAAACATTCTCCCAGCGTAGTATCAGATCGTAATTGATAGATAGAAATGTTAGAAGAATCAGCTGCTCTTTCTTTCCATTTTTTAGCATCCATATTATCTTTATTTAAAATGATAATTAATTCTTTTTCTACATCTTGCTGCCGATCAAAATTAAGGAAAACCTCTTCCATACAATTATCCCTTATCGTGCAAGTGATGACGGAAACCATACAAGCCTCCCCTGTTCCTCATAAGTGACATCAAAACTTTGATACAAACGGTTTGAAATCATCTGTCTTTGTAATAAATTGGCTTATGCTTAAAATAACTTCCACAGGCACCTTCCACGTATGCTGTTCCTGATCATCATTCCTTACATAGGTGAAATTTTCTTTTGTTGTTGAGTAAACCCTTAAGTCCGCCTTCACACAGTCCCTGCAAAAAATCCGGTCTACTTCTTTAACCTGATCGGGAAACCTTACTAGGTCCAAAATTGCTTTATAAAAAACTAATGTTCCTCCTTGTAAATATTGCTTTGCAAAACTGTTTTGATGATTGACATATTGATTTTCATTGCCTGGATTGAAAACAGCTAATACTTGCTTGTTTTTCAAGTATATATATACCGATGTCTTTCCTATAACATCCGCTTTCATAGAATTCAATACAGAAATAGAATGCTGCAGATATGCTGGTGCATAATAATCGTCATCCTCAAAATTTGCAATTATATCATATTTAGCCTGCCCCACTGCAAAATTGATACAATTACCTAAGGAGGTATGTTCCGGGAGTTGAAAAACAGAAACATTATCATAATTTTTTGCTTTTTCACGCCATTTTTTCAAACACATACTGTCTTGATTAAGCACAATGATCAGTTCTTTATGATCGTAATTTTGATTCTTGTAATTATCAAATATATTATCCATGCACGAATCCCTAATTGTACAGGTAATGACAGATACCATATAATCCCCTTTCTTTTTACGGTTTTTTATAACCTTTTGGATTATTTAAAAACCATTGACATGCAGATTCAATCATATCTTTCAGGTCAAACTGTGCCTTCCAGTTAAACTCTTTTTTTAACAAATCTGCACTGGCTATGAGAGCAGGAGGATCTCCATCACGCCTTTTTGCATATTCCACAGTGGCTTTTCTGCCGATTATCGTTTCGCACATTTTTATTATTTCATTCACACTTATTCCTTTTTCATTTCCTACGTTATAAACTCTGTTGGCAGCCTTACTATCCAGCAGTGCTTCAAGTGCAAGAATGTGGGCATTACTTAAGTCTGTAACATGGATATAATCTCTTATGCATGTACCGTCTCTTGTTTCATAATCATTACCATACACAAAAATTTTTTTCGTCTCTCCGAGTAAATGTTTTATGATATTGGGAATTAAATGGGTCTCAGGTGTGTGGTCCTCTCCCAATTCTCCTGAGTCAATGGCGCCTGCTACATTAAAATACCGCAGAGCAATATATTTTAGCGAATATGCTGTTGAAAAGTCTCTTAATAGCTGCTCCCCAATTAATTTGGTCCAACCATAAGGATTAATGGGAATTGCAGGAGTACTTTCATTTATCATCTTGCAAGGCGGTTTCCCGTAAACTGCACATGATGAGGAGAAAACAATTTTCTTAACATTATATTGCACCATCATCTTCAATAGAGTTATCATTCCATTTACGTTGTTGCTATAATATACTGCAGGTTTTTCAACCGACTCTCCTACGTATGCATTTGCTGCAAAATGCATAACTGCACGAACAGGGTATTTTGAAAAGATTTCTCCTAAATCTTTAGGGTTTCTTACATCCCCTTTTACAAATATTGCTTTAGGATCAAGTGCTTCCTGATTGCCTGTTGACAAATTATCAATAACAACAACCTGATAATTTTTCATAATTAAAGCTTTGACTACGTGACTCCCAATATATCCTGCTCCTCCTGTCACAAGAATCATGGCACTCCTCCTATTCTGTATTATCCTATTCTGTATTAATTTCTTTTTCGAACAAGTGCAGAGCCCTGGCTACGATTTGGTCCATATTATAATACTTGTATTCTGCCAATCTTCCGGCAAATATCACTTTGTCTTTAATGGTTTGCGCTTCAGTTTCATATAATATATATTGCTCCCTGTATTCTTTTTTGGGAACGGGATAATACGGGTCATTAATACCTTTTTTGTAGACTTCCGGATATTCTCTTGCAATCGTTGTTCCCAGGATGTTCTTTTGGTGTGTTAATTTTTTAAATTCCGTAATACGCGTAAATTCATACTCATTTGGATAATTGATCTGGCCTGCTTCTTGAAATTCCTCCTTATTGTGAAATTCAAATTCGAACCGTAAGCTTCTGTATGGCAATTGGCCATATTTATATTCAAAATACATATCGATAGGGCCTGTAAAAATTAATTTGTTAAACTGAACATCTGCTATGATTTCTTTGTAGTCAGTATTCAACAATAATTTGATGTTTGGGCTTTTCAACATTCTTCTAAACATTTCAGTATATCCATGCTTTGGCATCGCTTGATATTTATCTTGAAAGTACCGATTGTCTCTGGAGATGAGAATAGGTACCCGTCCTGTTACAGACGCATCCAGCTCTTCGGGTCTTAACCCCCATTGTTTTACCGTATAACCATGAAATACCTTTTCGTAAATATAATCTGCGAGATTTTGCAGCTGTTTATTTTTGTTATTTTGAAGCTGTAGAATCGTTATCTTTTCCCCAAACTTATATTGTTCCAACAGGGCGTTTTCTATTGCTTTGGCTTTGGTTGAAGGAAATAGTATATTTAGTGAGTTGAGGTTAAATGGGATTGGGACCATTTCTCCATCAAGCATACCAAGTACTCTGTGATAATAAGGAATCCATTCCGTATAGGCTGAAAGATAATCCCACACTTTCTTCGAATTCGTGTGAAAAATATGTGGACCAAATTTATGAACGAGAACTCCATTTTCATCAAAATAATCATAGGCATTACCTGCAATATGATTCCTTTGTTCGACAATTAGAACCCTTTTCCCCAATCTACTGGAAATTCTTTCAGCCATAACACAACCTGAGAAACCCGCTCCAACAATTAAATAATCGAATTTCATCTTTTCCTCCCCAGAATTGGGATTATATGATTTATGTATGCAATAAAGGAGATTGCTATGTATTTTCCAAGGAAATAAAAGAAAAAATCCTGTTTTTTATACAGGATTTTGCTTTGGAATAAGCTGTGCCAGCTGTTTCCAGCCACAATATGTTCTAAAAACAGGGGTATACAAGTCACCCCAATTTTTTAAAGTATTATAGATGTGCCATTCAAAAACTTCATTATATAGATCTATTTTTTTGGTAGCATTATTTGCATGCTGCCTGTAATTATAAAGCATCTCATTTATCCAGTGAATTTCAAAATGTTCAATAAGCAATGCATCCATTCGTTTATCTTCAAGATGACGTCCTTCCCATGGATCATCGGTTGGCCATCCACCCACTTGTTTTAGAGCGGACGTTCTGTAAAAACGGGGAAAGGGTACATCGTTAGATAATAAGAATTCATACCTATCACTATAGGAACGTCCCCCGATGCGCGGTACTTCCAATAGTTTATTCCCTTCCCGATCCTCATAAATATCTGTTTTATTGCCCCAAATAAGTGCAACGTGATCTGAAACCTTTTCTGCTTCATTTCTTAGTTTTTCAATTGTGTCAAAAAAAAGCCAATCATCTGAATCAAGCTTCATTATGAAAGGCGTATCAATAACGGCAAGGCCCTCATTTTGTGCTTTTGACTGACCTGCATTTTCGTTCAAACGAATTAAAGTAACCCTCGGTTCATTTAAATAGTCTTCGACAAAAGCAAGACTTTGATCTGTGGAGGCATCATCTACCAAAACTATTTTCCATTTATCATAAGTTTGCCGGAACACACTTTCCAATGCATCCTTTAAAAATATTCCAGGATTATAGGAAGGTATCAAAACGGTAACATCATAATTTTCCATAAACCTCTCCATGTTCTTCATTATTCTTTTCTAATTTTCATAAAGTTGAAAGCTGGTTATTGGGGTGTACTTTATTAAAAGATACTGGGTTTACATCTTTATAAAAAGACAATAAAACCGGGTGGTTAAATAAATATTCCCTTTTTACGAACAAAAACATATTTTGAGCATACCACCATCCAACTGTATCACTGCTCCACACCTTATCTCGTATACAGTCAATGACCAGGAAATCATGTTTTTTAAATTTTTCAATCCAATAATCTGGCCACTGTTCGTTAACATGGTGATCACCGCCCTGATCAGGTATAGCTGCTGAAAATAATACAACTGAGCCATGATTCACAAGGGATTGCACAAAGGTTTCAGCACAATGCTCAGGGAGATGTTCCGCTACTTCAAGCGATACAACCAAATCAAATGTTCTTCCCAAATCAAGAAGATTCTCCAAGTTATACGGGAAGAACTTTCTTCTTGGTATATCCAGCTGCCTCCTGTCCACATAGTCACCATCAACGCCAAGAATATCTCTTATTCTATATTTCTTCTTAAAAACCGTTAACCACGTTCCCGTCCCACATCCAACATCTAAAACTGATTTTGGCTGGATTAATTCCATTACGATGGGAACAACCCCGTTTGCGGATGATAATGAATCTTCTCTTTTACTTTTAAAGAACTCTTTTGAATACATTTATTTGCTCTCACCTCTAATAAAAATTCCTCTTTTTCTTTTAAATTATTCCAAAAGCTACAAATTGGTTGGGCATATAATAGATTTTTATATCCATATGACATCACCTATTTATGTAACGTTTTTCAGTATAAATGCATAATGTAACATATATTTTGATGATAGATACAATACTATTTAGTCAGTCTGGTGGTGTTTTTTTATTGAAAGGATTAATATTAGTAGCCGGAAAAGGTACTAGACTTCGGCCATTTTCACTAGCAAGGGCTAAAACTTTAATACCAGTTGCTAATAAGCCCTTACTAGAATATTGTATTGAAAGCCTGAAAAAAATAGGCATAAACGAAATTGGTATTGTATTAAACCCTTTACAAAAAGATATTTGTGAGTATATAGATAATCGACGAGCCGACAATACTTCAATTACACTTATTTATCAGCCGAAAGCAAAGGGTATTGGAGATGCGGTAAGGCAAGCATCGGATTTTTTGAAGACCGAACCATTTATTCTTTTATTAGGAGATAACCTGATCAATGAATCGCTTTTATCCATTAAAGAAGCTATCCTGTCTAGTTCAATCAACGGTGCTGTTATGATTACGAAGGTCTCTAATCCTAGTGAATTTGGAATCGCCCATGTAGAAAACAACCAGATCATTAAAGTGGAAGAAAAACCAAAAAATTCAGCATCCAATCTTGCAATAATTGGAGCTTATGCGTTTGACTCCAATGTGCTCACTGCCATTAACCATATACAACCCTCCTCAAGAGGAGAATACGAAATTACTGACGCCATTCAATGGTTAATTAATCATCAATATAATATCTCTTACCAAATTACAAAAAAGGAATATTCAGATGTAGGCACAATAGAACGATGGTTAGAAGCCAACCGTTGGGTTTTAGATTCCCTGAATCGATCAGAGGAGACTACAGACCCTTCAACCATCATCAAAAACTGCAAGTTGATTCCGCCCGTTCATATTGATAAAAACTGTGTGCTAACAAATTCGACAATAGGTCCGTATGTATCAGTTTCACAGGGTGCTGTTATAGATAACTGCAGGATTCAAGACAGTATAATTCTGGAAAATGTTTATGTAAGTGATGTCTCTTCTTTAATAACTCATAGTATTTTCGGAAAAGGGACAAAAATCGATAAACTGCACATAGAAAACACTTCCATTGAATGCATTTTTTTTGATGACACTAAAATAATTTCCAAGTAAGGTGATGTGAAATATGGTTTTTTGTACATCCGTCTGTTTAAATCATTTGGCAAAGGCAAAGGTATTGGCCAATTCACTAAAAGAGCATATGCCGGAAAGTAAATTGGTTATTTGTTTACTAGAAAAAAGCTTGCCTGCCCATTTATTGGACGATCAAGATTTTCATGAAGTGGTATTGGCTAAGGACATGGGCTTTACAAACTTTGAAACCACTATATTTAAATATAATCAATACGAAGCGGCATGTGCTTGTAAAGGACAACTTATGAAATATGTCTACAACAAGTATAAAGATGTGGAATTTTTCAGTTATATTGATTCAGATACTCAAGTGTTTTCCCGTTTTGATGAAGTATTTGCTGCCTTTAAAACGCATTCCATTGTATTGACTCCCCATTATAATGAACCGCCAAAAAACACATACACCATTTGGGGGGAAAATGCAGAAATTTTGATTCTGAGAGTCGGGATCATTAACGGCGGGTACATTGGAGTTAAACGTTCAATGGAAGCAGAAGCAATGCTGGATTGGTGGACAGCAAGACTTGAACGCTATGCTTTTAATGATGCGGAACAAGGACTGTTTACCGACCAGAGATGGCTAACAGCAGCCTTAATGTTGTTTGATAAGATTTATGTACTGAAACATGACGGTTATAATGTGGCGTTCTGGAATATAAACCAGCGCAACATCAGCATGAAAGATGGCGTATATTATGCTAACGGTGAACCTTTTCGATTTTTTCATTTTTCAACATTACATTTTCTCCGGGATAACCTTCCAGACAATCCGTCTATATATAAAGTTGTACATCAATACATTGCTCTAATGGAGGAAAATGAAAACCTCTATCCTACCCATTTTGAATGGAGCTATAATTTTTTTGATCATGGTGAACGGATAGATGATAAATCACGATCAGTATTTAAATATAATTCTGAATTAGAGGCACATACTACAAACCCCTATTCACTAACCAATAAAGCCATTAAACGGTTAAAAATACGAAAAACGCAGGTGAGAAAACATTGATTTTCTGTACTTCTGTTTGCATGAACCACCTTGCTATGGCCAAGACATTAGCACAATCCATTAAAAAGCATATTCCGGAATCAAAGATGGTCGTCTGTTTGATCGAAAAAAATCTTCCTGTTTCTATAAGGAGATTAGACCTGTTTGATGAAATCGTTTTAGCGAAAGATATGGGATATCTTAATTTTGAACATACCATATTTAAATATAGTCAATATGAAACAGCAGGGTTCTGTAAAGGACAGCTGTTACGATATATTTTTCAAAAGTATCCAAAAGAAGAACATGTCATTTACCTGGATAGTGATACCCTGGTTTTTGGACCTTTCATAGAGGTTGAGGATACCCTTCGCTTACATTCTATTGCTTTAACTCCACATATTTTAAATCCAGTAAAAAATCCAGCCCATTTATTTGGGGAATTCGCACTCTTGAACTCCGGAAATTTCAATACTGGTTTTATCGCGCTCAAGCGATCTACAGAATGTCAGTTTTTTTTGGATTGGTGGTGTGATCGGCTCAATCAATACTGTTATACCGATCCTCCAAGAGGGTTATTCAATGAACAAAAGTGGATGGATCTTGTCCCTGTTTTTTTTGACAAAGTCATGAATTTAAAACACCCGGGATACAATGTTGCGTATTGGAATCTATTTGAAAGAAATATTACAAAAACAAGCGATAACTATAAGGTAAATGACCAACCTTTACGATTTTTTCATTTTTCCGGACTGCCTTATATATCTGACACCTTGTATTTAATAAACAATGAAACAACAACTCACGGCATTAACATACTCAATGAATATCAGAGATTGTTAGAAGATCATGGCCATCGGGATTTATCAAACATTCCATGGAGTTATGATTACTTTGACAATGGAAGACTTGTAAGTGATAAAATACGAAATATTTATAAAAATAATCATTTAGCACAATCTCAGATTATCAACCCATTTAGTGAAGACCGGCGTGTCTTTAAAAAATATAAAATTTGACTAATTACAAACTATAGCCGTTTCGTTTTATTGCTTAAAATCATAATTTAATATAGTTACATTTTAACGGGGGTGTTTCATTGAATGTTTTAATCATCGGGGCAGGTTATGTAGGAACAACTACCGGTTTAATATTTGCTGAATTGGGACATTCGGTAACAGTGATAGATGTTGATCAAAAGAAAATTAATGATTTGCAGAAAGGAATACTATTTTTTTACGAACCCGGTTTAGATACGCTGCTAACTAAGCACTTAGCTTCTGGAAAAATCACATTTGAAATGGATCATCAAAAAGCTATAAAAGATAATCCCCTTATTTTCATCTGTGTCGGTACTCCGCAAAATCAAGATGGAAGTGCCAATTTGGACTTTTTACGAGAAGCTTCTGAATTTATCGGTTCTAATCTGAATGAATACAAAATAATCGTCATCAAAAGCACTGTGCCAGCGGGCACCTCTAAACAAGTAAAGCGGTGGATCGAATATACAAAGAAAGATCCTGTCTCTTTTGACGTATTATCAAATCCAGAGTTTTTAAGAGAAGGCAGTGCTTTACATGATGCCCTTTATCCAGACCGAATAATACTTGGAAGTGAAAATGATAAAGCAACCGCACTCCTTCAAGAACTCTATAAGGGAATAAAGTCACCATTTATTGTTACTACACCAAGTGCTGCAGAATTAATTAAATATACTGCTAATTCATTTTTAGCAACTAAAATTTCATTCATTAACGAAATAGCCATACTTTGTGACAAATTGCAAATTAATGTCCAAGATGTGGCTAAAGGGGTTGGATTGGATTTAAGAATCGGCCAATTATTTTTAGATGCTGGTATTGGCTATGGGGGATCTTGTTTTCCAAAAGATGTGCTGGCCTTGATCGATACTGCAAAGAAAAACAATGTAGATCTTTCGATTCTGGAGAAAGTTCATGCGGTTAATGAGAATCAGCCAGGCTATCTCTTTAAAAAAATAAAAACAAGATTAATAAGTTTGTCGGCAAAAAAAATGGCTGTATTGGGTCTTTCCTTTAAGGCTCAAACAGATGATATAAGACAGTCGCCATCCTTGAAGATCATACAAGACTTAATAAATGAAGGAGCAATGGTAGAAGTCCATGATCCCATTGCCAAACTCCCTGGCGATCTAATGGATAAGGTTTTTCAAAAAGATTCTGCAGAAGAAGCAATGACAAATGCAGATGCCATCTTAATCTGTACGGACTGGCCTCATTATAAAAGTATAGATTGGTCAGATATAAAAAATAAAATGAAGTCCCCTATTGTTTTTGACGGGAGAAACATGCTCGATGCAGCAGAGATGAGGGCTATTGGCTATATTTATGAAGGAATAGGCTACGAATAATCACTTGAGAGGTGATAGGTGCATTGGAGAAAATAATAATTACCGGAGTGGCCGGTTTCTTGGGATATCAGCTGGCAGAAACACTTTTATCCGAAGGCTGCTTCATTTTAGGAATTGATAATCTTTCTACCGGCAGGATGCAAAATATTGATAAGTTAAATGTTCATCCAAACTTCAGCTTTATAAAACATGATGTTTGCTCAGAAAACCTCTTTCAACTTAAGGAAATAACAGACATAGACCAAATTTATCACCTCGCTTCTCCCGCATCCCCCAAATACTATCAAAAATTTCCTTTTGAAACCATAGAAATCAATACCCTTGGAACTAAAAACATGTTAGAACTGAGTAAAATTCACAATGCCAAAATGGTATATTTAAGTACAAGTGAAGTTTATGGCGACCCAGAAATCCATCCTCAGACGGAAGATTACAGGGGCAATGTTAATACCTGGGGGCCCAGGGCCTGCTATGATGAAAGCAAACGGCTTGGGGAAGTGTTCTGCTATTTATACCACAGCCTCTTCGGGGTGAAAATCAAGATTGCCCGGATATTTAACACATATTCTGCTGGTTTGCGAAATGACGATGGACGTGTAATTTCTAATTTTGTAAATCAGGCCATAAAGGGAGAGGAAATTACAGTTTATGGAGATGGCTCACAGTCAAGGTCATTTTGCTATGTAGACGACACCATCCGTGCAATTATGTTAATGATGAAGAATGATGCCGCAAACGGAGAAATTATAAATATAGGTAATCCAAATGAGATTACCGTTTTAAATCTAGCTAAATTAATAAAAGAACTCACAAATTCCTCTAGTGATATTGTATTTCTCCCTCTGCCAAAAGATGACCCTAAACAAAGACGGCCAAACATTGACAAAGCAAAAAAAATTCTTGATTGGGAACCTAAGGTAAGCCTGGAAGAAGGATTACGAAGAACAATAAATGTTTATAAATCCTCTTTTAGTAACTAAATGAATCAAGACGTGGAAGAGCTGACAACTCCGGAAATCAACCAAATAAAAAAGAAGGCTGCCTCATTCAGATCGTTTTAAACGAACTTCTTGAGACAGTCTTTTTATACGGATTGGAAAATGGGGTCTATGCTATGTTTTTACTGGAATAAGTGAACTCAATTCAACCCAGCCGTTTTTATTTATTGAGAATTGTGGCTCAAACTCATTCCCCCATTTATTTAACGCATAATGAATATTCCATTTAATCATCTCATTTAAAATAGCCTTCTTATTAACGGTTACGTTGTTGATATGTTTCCTATAATTATAAAGCATTTTATCGATCCATCGAATTTTATAATCTTTAATCAAAAGGACATCCATGCGACGGTCTTCCAGATAACGCCCCTCATATGGGTCATCTGTTGGCCAGCCTCCTACGTTTTTAAGCGCGGATGTTCGGTAAAAACGGGGATATGGAACAAAATTTTCCAACAAAAATTCATAAGGATCTTCATATGAACGACCCTTTATATCCAGCATCTTATATACCACTTCACCCTGATCATTTTCTAATACGATTGTTTTTTTGCCGCAGATCAATGCTACCTCATCGGGCAACCTTTCCGCCTCATTCATCAGAATTTCAAGTGTGTCTGGAAAAAACCAGTCATCACTATCCAGCATTATTGTAAAAAGAGTATCTATTTGCTCTAAACCAGCGTTTTGGGTTTTGGACTGTCCTAAATTTTGCTTGTTTTTTATAAGGACTATACGGGGATCGGATAGATAGTCCTGTATCGTTGATAAACTATCATCAGTCGAAGCATCGTCTACGATGACCATTTTCCAGCCTTGATGCGTCTGGTTAATTACACTCTCTATTGCATTTCTTAAATACTTGCCAGGGTTATACGAGGGGATTAGAACCGTTACTTTTTCGTCCATTTTCACCAACCCTTCCTATTCAATCCGGTTTAACTTTTTAACTACTCTCCAACCGCCTCTAATTTCCTTAAATACTGGTTCATATTCATTTCCCCACCGGTGAAGAGCATCGCGTACGATCCACTCTACAGCCTCTCTGTAAACGTCTTTTTGATGTGTGGAATTCCTTGCATGTATTCGATAGTATAAAATGGTTTGTGGTATATAGTAAAAACGGTATTCTTCTATTAATCGTAAAAACATACGAAGATCTTCTGCATGCCTGCCGTTAAACGGGTCATTAACTGCCCATCCGCCCATCTTTTTTATCAATGATGTTCGGTAAAACTTTGGCCAGGGAATATAGTTTGAAAGCAACAGTTCATATTTTTCCTGCAGAATATTGTCCCATTCATTAGAAACATATCTGTACCTTTTTCTTTTTCTCATTTCTGTCACTTCAATAACATTGCCAACAATCAATGCTACTTCTTCAGGTAAATTTCTTGCTGTATCCATTAATAAATCCAGTGTGTTTTCTGGAAGCCAATCATCAGCGTCTAATTGCATAAAGAATTCTGTATTTATTCTTTCAAGCCCAATGTTTTGTGACATAGATTGGCCGACGTTTTTTTTATTCTTGATAAGTGTAATTCTTTGATCTTCCAACAGATCAGCAGCATGGGACAAGCTATCATCAGTTGATGCATCATCCACTAAAATAATTTTCCAATAGGGATATGTTTGATTAAACACACTCTCTAAAGCTTCTCTTAAATATATTCCTGAATTAAATGAAGGTATTAAAATGGTCACTTCTTTATCCAACTACTTAAACACCTCTTAAAATTTATAATATCCTGTAAAAAAAATATTCCTTATTAATTTATATGCACTTAATTCCAATCCTGATTGTACTGATGTTTGTATCAAATAAAAAAAAGAGCAATTCATCATTTGCTCTTTTAAACATTATTTTTTAACTATTGCAGTTAGAATCACCTGGTAATGTTCATCCTTAATGCCTAAAATGGCTTCAGGGATTTCATGAACGGCCAAACAGTCAAGAAATGCTTTCGCTACAGCAACATTGCCAAATACATCTATCTCTATCTTTTCTTCATCAACGAGCTCATTCAACAGCATCCTCAATGAAGTATCCGTAAATCTCCAATAGTCTCCATGAAAATCTGTTCGGCAGCTTGGGCTTAAACCAGTCGTCGTTATCAGCAATGTGCCTCCTGGTTTTAACGCTTTTATTGTATTGTTTAATGCCATTTTAATATCGTATATGACATGAATGACCTGGGTCAGTATAATACAGTCAAAAACCTCATGAGGAATATTTTCTCCTGTTGCCAAGTCACCTACAATGGTCGCTTCAGGTGAAGGAATGAGGTTCAGCACATCGCTTTTCAAAACGTTAGTTCCATAGGTACTCGTATAATAATTATCTCCTACTTCCAGAACATGTCCTTTTATCTCTGCGCGGTTATTCTCTAAAAATTTCTCAATATAAAATCTATCAATAGGTTTTCCCCGATCGAATCCAAAATTTCTGCTTTTGGGTCTTATTGAAAAGTTATTCAGCAAAAATTCCTCCTTAATAACTCTTTTATTCCTGGCAGAATGCTAAAAAAGCTTTGCACGTAAAATATAATATTTCTCAGCATATTGGGACCCGTTCTCCATCCCTCTTTTTTCTGCCCATTTCTTTATACTTTCTGGTGAAATAAGATGTTGAGACTCACGGATTTGGGAAACATGCATTTTCATTGCTTCTACTTTCATATCTATTTTTTCACCAAGATCCAAGAAAAGCTCACCGGCATTGTTAATTCGAGGATATTGCCAGACGATTAAAGGGTACTCATACATAGCAATCAACTTATAATTTAGATGAGGCTGTGGCCTTAAGCTGGCCATGCAGGCATGAAAAAGCGCCTTATGATCCTGATGAAAACTCGGATATGGTATGAACACCATTGAGGGTTTAAAACTCATCAAGATATCATCAATTTTTGAGACTAATTGTTTTTGCGGAATGGTGTCCAATATCCCTTCTTTATCTTCAAACAAGACTTCATAATCTTCACAACCCAAAAACGATAAGGCATCGGACAGTTCCTTTTTTCTAATATCGGCTGTCACTTTCATTCCGGAATGGATGAATGTTGTTTCTCCTAATGCTGCAATGACAACTTTCACATGATTTCCTAACCTGCATGCTCTCTCAATCAATCCTCCACAACCCAATACTTCATCATCGGAGTGTGGTGCTATGATTAATATCCGTTCATTCCCAGTGTTAAGCATCGTACACCCCCGAAACTTAAATACATTGTATTAGTTTAATCTATTCAGCAATTAAGGGGATGTATAGGCAAAAAACCACGGAGTTATACATTACTATGATTGCATTATAGTAAGAAGATATCTTACACCATGATCCTGAACAAATTATCGTTAAAAATCAATCCTTGTTGTTTTAACTGCTCATAAATTCCTAATAATTTATAACTGTTAAGAAAAATTACAGCATCCACCTTACCGGTGCAATAAAGTTTATAAATTTTAGAACTTAAACTTCTATTGTTTTTATAGTAAAAATCATAGACTGAGAGAGAATTTTCTGTACACGCAATGTTTTTAAATTCTTTACATGTCTTTCGGTCGCCGATAATAACAAAATTGGGGTTATGGTTTAAACCATCCACTAATTTTTTTTGAATATTTTTACTGGAAATCAGCCAAACTTCATTAACTGTGTCCTGCCTTTTTAATCGACTAAGTGAATCCGGGTGTATTCGGTATTCATATAATACTTTAGGCAGTTTATGAATCGGCAATATTTCAAGCATACGCATCCAAAGATCATAATCATAGGCGATTCTATATGCCGGATTATAACCGCCCAATTTATCAAAAACAGATTTAGAAAACATAACGGAACCATGACACATAAAACAGGAAAAAAAACGGTGTTCTTTTAAATGTTCACTGGAGGCATTATATCCTTCCTCTTCCATTAATAATAATTCATTTGAGATTAATTCTTTTCCATGTATACAATGAATAAACGAGCCGACTGCTGCTATCCCGGCATGGTTTGTAACATACTTTACCTGTTCTTCAATGCGATTTGGAAGACTTAGATCATCGGCATCCTGAATCGCAATCCAACTTCCGCTAGCTTGCTTAATTCCGATATTTAAGCAATGAGCAGCTCCCTGATTTTTATCTAAATGGATAACCTTTACCTTTTGATCTTTTATTGACTCAAGAATTTCATATGACCGATCAATAGATGCATCATTAACAATAATTAGCTCTATTTGGTCATATGTCTGATTTAAGATACTTTTAATAGCCTCTTCAACATAGTCTTCAGCATTGTAAACAGCCATTACAACTGAAACTAACATTCATACTCTCCTATAACTGAGTCATTTTTTATCAATGAAGCATATAAATTGTTCTTCTGCCAATTCCAGGCATCAGCACACATTTCATCAATCCCCTTTTGGGCTTCCCATCCTAGCATCCTCTTGGCTTTTGCCGGGTCTGCATAACTGACTGAAACATCTCCAGGCCGGCGGTCCACCACTTTGTAAGGTATCTTTTGTCCAGTTGCTTTTTCAAACGCTGCAATCATTTCCATCACACTATACCCTTTTCCAGTCCCAAGGTTAAAAGCCTCTACACCATTGCCGGCCAACACTTTATCTAACGCCTTTAAGTGTCCCTTTGCCAGATCAGTGATATGGATATAATCCCTGACTCCTGTACCATCTTTTGTTTGATAATCATTGCCAAAGACATTAACTTCCTTCAATCTCCCGACAGCGACCTGTGTGATATAGGGTGCTAAGTTACTAGGAATTCCGTTCAGATCCTCCCCAATTCGCCCGCTTTCATGCGCTCCAACCGGATTGAAATATCGCAGGAGAGCAATGCTCCATTCGCTATCTGAAACATAGAGATCTCGAAGTATTTCTTCGATCATCAGCTTCGTCCGGCCATAAGGGTTATCCGGACCAAGCGGTGCATCTTCTGCTATTGGCATTTGCTTCGTTGTACCATAAACTGCGGCAGAAGAACTAATCACCACATTTTTCACACCAAATTGCTGCATTGCCTCACAAAGCAAAATCGTACCCATGACATTATTTCGATAATAATCAAGAGGCTTTTTCACTGACTCTCCAACTGCCTTTAATCCGGCAAAGTGGACGACAGCTTCAATCTTATTCTCGGTAAAAACTCTTTCCAGTTCCTTTTTCTCTACAAGATCAACATTCTCAAATTTAAAACTTCTGCCTGAAATCTCCATTACTCGGTTGACTGATTCTCTTTTACTATTGGACAATTTATCTAACACAACAATGTCATAGCCTTTATTTAAAAGTTCCACACACGTATGGGTGCCAATATAACCTGCACCTCCCGTAACTAAAATGGCCATGCTGCTGCCTCCCATTCAAAACTATTGTTACTTTCTTATCCTTACAGCAAGTGTTATTTATAATATCCTGCCCAAATTTTATACAGGTTTTTATTCAGCTCTAATCCTTTTTCCTGCAGTTTATAAAACAGGCTTATCAGGCTAATATCTTCCAAAAAAATAATCCCATCGGTGTTCCTCTCATAATAAAGCTGCAGCATATCATCATTGTCAAAATCCTTATAAAAATATCCTGATACGTCTATTCTGTTCATTAAACTGACTTGTTTAAAATCTTCGCAGGCCTCTTCTTTGCCAAATACGATAAAACTCGGCGCTTTTTTAAAACGCTCCTGTAATTGTTTTTTTAAATGTTTAGAAGCTACTAGCCAATCTTCATTTATCGTTTGCTGGTTTTTCCGGCTGATCGACCCAGAGTGAACTCGATACTGGTACAACACAATAGGTATTTTATGAATGGGGGTTAACTCAAGCATCCTTAACCATAAATCATAGTCATAACATATTTTATATTGAGGGTCATAGCCCCCTATTTGATTAAAAATTGATTTAGAAAATAAAACTGATCCGTGGCAAAAAGGGTTTAAATAAAAACGATAAGCGTAAATATGCTCTTTGGAAGAAAGGTGATTTCTAGTGGCTTCTATTTGCAGATTTCTCATAGGAACTTCAGCATGGCCTGAAATACATTCTATAAGGGAACCTACAGCGTTTGCATCCGGATGTTCACAGATATAACGTATCTGTTCCTCTAACTTGTTCGGTAAACTGATATCATCAGCATCCTGAATTGCTATCCAATCCCCTTTGGCTTCCTTGATGCCAATATTTAATGCATTTGCAGCTCCACCGTTTTTTTCCAGATGAATACTCTTCATTCGATCATCATTCAATGAACTCAGAATATCTTTCGTACGGTCTGTGGATCCATCGTTTACAACGATTAATTCGAAATGTTTATAGGTTTGATTAAGGACACTATCAACAGATTCCCTTAAAAAAGCTTCACCATTATAAACAGGCATTACAACAGATACTAGCATAAAACCCTGCTCATTCTCTTCAACGAAACCATCCCTCTTTCCAGATACATTTCCTACAATCACTTTATGCTATCCGCTTGTCCTCGGTTATTTATTCACCGTTGCCTATTGGACGCCATAGGCGGTGGAGGGTGGGGGCCGATCACTACTCCGGTCCTGCTCTCAAAGGATTGGAACCAAGAAAAGCAATCGGTTCTGTAAATTACAGTGAATTTGCCATTTCATTATCGGCTACGATCGGTTTTCTAATCTCATTGGATTCTAAAACTATGAACTATATATTGTATTGCCTATTATGATAGGGCTGTTGGTTCATGCTCAGTTTGCAGCAATCCCCGTAAAAAAAATACCAGCCAATATACTGGGTATACTGGCTGGCGGATTAATTATTATCACGAATGTAAAGGTTATTTCGGCATCTGTACCGGTTTTATCGCTTTTTATGCTCTCAATCAGAAAAAATTAAGATATGACAAGGATTAGTTTCCTAAAATGCTGTACCCGCTGTCCACATGAATCGTTTCCCCTGTGATGCCTCTTGAAAGATCACTCATCAGGAATAGAGCTGTATCGCCAACTTCTTCTGGAGTCGTTGTACGGCGGAGAGGGGCTTTTTCTTCAATTTGCTTTAAGATGCTGTTGAAGTCGCCGATTCCTTTCGCAGCGAGCGTACGGATTGGACCGGCCGAAATCGCGTTTACACGAATGTTTTCTTTTCCAAGGTCACTCGCGAGGTATTTCACGCTCGCATCCAGTGAAGCCTTGGCAACACCCATTACGTTGTAGTTCTGGAGGACACGCTCTCCTCCAAGGTAAGTTAATGTTACGATGCTTCCGCCTTCTGTCATTAGGCCGCGTGCTTCTTTAGCAACTGCAGTAAGCGAATAAGAAGAGATGTTATGAGCGAGTAAGAACCCGTCTCTCGTCGTATTGAGGTATTCACCTTTTAGTTCATCTGTATTCGCAAAAGCGATGCAGTGGGCAAGCCCATGAATTACCCCGACTTCAGCTTTAATCTGCTCAAAAGCAGATTTAATTTCATCATCGTTCGTAATGTCACAAGGGAGAACCAGGGAATCCTTGCGCTCAAGCGTTTCAGCAAGATCCCTTACGTTTTTCTCGAGGCGCTCGCCAGCGTATGTAAAAATAAGCCTTGCTCCTGCTTTAGACAGCGACTGGGCAATCCCCCACGCAATACTTCGTTTGTTGGCTACTCCCATAATGACATATGTACGGTTTTCAAGTGATAGATTCATTTTGTAGTTCCTCCTTATTAAATATGGCAGGATAAATTTCATTCGGACCATATTAGCAATTGTTATTAGTACCTAGTCCTAATATTAGTATAACAGATTTTAAAAGAAAGGAAATACTAGAACCCTCTTATCTTTTTTATCCTTTGCTCGTTTCAATATTTCGGGCTTCGTAACCGCAGCCGGGACAGTTAAAGATTACATTTTGATTGGACTGAGCCGTCAGTACGGCATCAATCTCTGCTTCTTTGTGGCATTGAGGACATCTAACGATTGGCAAACTCATTTTCATCACTCCTTTTTATCGTTAGTATGGACGTAATTTCATACAAAAAGACGCCGAAAGCAGGCTGCTGAAAAAAAACAGCATGCTTTCGTACGTCTTCTTTTACCTTAATACACGCTTTAACTCTTTAATATGTTCCCTGCTGCCTGTCACAATCAGCTTATCACCGAACAAAATTTCGGTATCGCCATGAGGAACGAGAGAATCCTTGCCTCGGAAAATCCTGACGATGATCGCATCTCCAAAATGCGGGAAGTTTCGGAGTGCGGTTTTATGATAATCCATATTTTTCACTGAAATCTCATATAGAGAATTGTCATTATGGGATAGAAAGCTCGCGACCGATGGATTCTCAATCATCATCTTAAGCAGTACCTGAGAGCTGAAAAAGGCAGAGTATACTTCAATATTTTTATTGCCCAGCTCTTCCCTTTTCAAGGGATCCTCAATTCGGGTGATGACCCGTTTGATGCCATAATTGCTGGCTTCATGGGCGATCGATTCGTTCACACCGTCTTCACCCGTAGCTACGATCAGAATATCCGAATCAAAGGCACCGCTGTTTTTTAGTGTATCTGCTGAATAGTCCTCCAGTTCGATGATCTCAAAGGATTCCAGCTGCTTCGGATCTTTTTCTTCTTGTCTCGTGTGATAGACCTTCTTTTCATAGCGCCCGCTGTCGAGTTCTTTGGAAACTGGCAGTGTAAATTGATTGGCACCGATGATGGCCAATCTTTCTTTGGCGTTTTCGATTTTTTTTCTCGGCAAGAGCTTCTTAAAGAACACCGGTGTGATAATACAGCTGATGACCGCCGTCAAGATCAAGGCTGATGATGTTCTAGAATCGATCACTTTAATCCTTTCACCAATCTTTGCCGCAGCAATTACGAGTGATAGGGTAGACGTCAATAAAAATCCTGATGCCAGTACAGTCTTCCAGTCATACCATTTTCTCAGCACTAATATAGGAACAAATTTAGAAATCAAGAGCCCTAAAAGCAGCAACGGAATCAAGATGAGCACTTTCGGGTCCTTTAATACAGAAACCAGGTCCAGCTCCACACCGACCATAACAAAAAAGATCGGAATAAGAAATCCGTAGCCAAAGGAATCCAGTTTATGGACCATATGCTGATTCGGAGAAAGAAGTGAGACTAATACCCCAGCCAAAAAGGCTCCCAGGATGTTTTCAGCACCTACGGATTCAGAAACACCGACTAGAACGATGATTAGCGTGAATACGGCTCGTGTATCAATTTGTACTGTCCCTTTAGAAAGTGTTTCAAGAAACGTATGATGGCGCATGTACTTTCCGATAAAATACAGTACAATGCCAGCACCGAATAGAATAAGCAGAAGCCACATCTGTCCGCTGTCTCCCGATTGAAGAGAAACGAATACAGCGAGCAGGATCATCGTGACGAGATCGGCGATGACCGCGATCAAAAGAATAATCTGGCCGATTCCAGTCTTGGACAACTCCTCTTCCTTTAAAGTCGGTACAACTACTCCCAATGATATTGTCGAGATGATCAGCGTCATAAAGAACGCATTATCAGTAAACCCGGTCCATACAAAGACCATGGATAAAGCAAAAGAGATGACGAAAATCAAAGTAAAAATAATGGTGGAGACAGCCAGCCGGTTCGGTTCTGTCTTACCGTTCGCCAGCTTTTTCTTCTCTGAACTTGGAGCAAACACCGAGAAATCAATCTCGAGCCCGCTTAAGAACATTAAAAAGATGAAACCGAGCACGGAAAGGATATCCAGCCATGTTCCCGCATGAACAATATCAAATCCGCTTTTTCCAATGATGATTCCGGCGATGATCTCCGCGACCACTACCGGTAAAAACCTGATCTTAAACTTGTTGAGCAGAATTGGTATAAAGAATGCTGTTAAAATGACGATAACGAGTGAAGAAATTGAAGCATGGCCTCCCATAGCTACCTCCTTTTTTACAATAAGTACTTATTTACCCAAGATGTATGACATAAAAACTCCTTATATATCAGTATGCACCACTTGATTTTGTCCACTATAAAAAAGAAGTAATGTAATTGTCAAATTAATGTCCCCCTTTTCAGTATGCAAACTTCTCATTTTTCGGTAAGATAGAACATGTTATCCGAGATAAGGAGTATGAATGCAATGGAAAATAACAGGCAGTCCCCTCTGCAGCAGATTGATTATAATTTAATATTTTTACTGTTTCTAATGATATGCATAAGCTGTATGGCCATATACAGTGCCCAGGAAATTGCACAATATGATTCTAACTTTGTTATCAAGCAGCTTATGTGGTACGTAGTCGGCGCTTTCGCTGTTGCCGGTGTAATGATTCTGGATTTTGACCAGTTTAGAAAACTATCATGGTATTTGTACGGTTTCGGCATCCTGCTCTTGATCGGGATTGTAATTGCTCCTGAATCTCTAGTACCGAATATTAATGGGGCAAGAGCTTGGTTCCGCTTCGGTCCCTTCGCTCTTCAGCCATCAGAGCTGATGAAGGTCGCCTTGATTATTTCGATCAGCAATACCATTGCAACCCATAATGAAAAATATATTGTGCGGACCCTGCATGAAGATTTGCTGCTTATCGGTAAAATTGCGCTGATCGTCATGCCTCCAATGCTCCTCATCCTGATGCAGCCTGACCTCGGTACAAGTTTGGTGTTTATCGCCCTTACACTGAGTCTGATGCTCGTATCCGGAATCAGGTGGCGGATTATTGCCGTGATCATTTTAATAGGCGTTCTTTTTATCACCTTGCTGGTTTGGATCTATTTTACCTTCCCGCAATTTTTCCTGGATCATATCCTTGATGAATATCAGCTGGAACGCTTTTACGCCTGGCTTGATCCCTATGGACACAAAGATGAAGGTTACCATATCCGGAACGCCTTAATGGCCATCGGTTCAGGACAGCTGTTCGGAAAGGGCTTTACCCATGGGTCTGTTTACCTTCCAGAGGCACAGACGGATTTCATCTTTTCAATCGTTGGTGAAGAATGGGGCTTTATCGGTACAAGCGTATTGATTTCTTTATTCTTCCTTATGATCTACCGAATGATCAATACAGCGTTAGAAAGCAATGAAGCATTTGGAAGCTACCTGTGTGCAGGTGTAATTGGGATGGTCACATTCCAGGTTTTCCAAAATATCGGAATGAATATTCAGGTTATGCCGATCACAGGAATTCCACTCCCCTTCATCAGTTACGGAGGAAGTTCGGTTCTGGCCCAGATGATCGCTTTTGGCCTCGTGCTCAATGTTCGATCAAGGACAAGAAAATATATGTTTGAGTAAAACACCTGTTTTTGCAGGTGTTTTTCTTTTCTCTTGAGGTTATAGTAAGTAAAGGATAATTGAGGTGACGAACATGAAATACGATGTAATCGGAGACATTCACGGCTGCTGGGATGAATATTATGAACTAACCATGAAGCTAGGATACATATGGAAAAATGAAATGCCTGTACATGATGAGGATCGTAAACTGGTTTTCGTTGGTGATCTTATGGACCGTGGCCCCTGCTCTATCAAAGTGATGGAACATGTCTATCAGCTGTTCAAGGCTGATCAAGCCTTGTATGTTCCGGGAAACCACTGCAATAAGCTTTACCGCTATTTCCTGGGCCGTAATGTTAAGATTACTCACGGACTGGAAACAACCGTAGCTGAGCTAAATGAACTTCCGCCCAGCGAGTTTAATCAGGTGAAAAATCATTTCATGGAGCTGTATGAAAGCTCTCCCCTATATCTTGTACTTGACCATGGCCAGCTTGTGATTGCCCATGCCGGAATTCGAGAGGATTATATCGGGAAGTCCGGGAAGAAAGTTGAGACCTTTGTATTGTACGGTGATATTACAGGTGAAACCAATCCGGATGGAACACCCGTTAGAAGGGATTGGGCAAGTCATTATAGCGGGAATGCCTGCATCATCTATGGCCATACTCCTGTCTTAGAACCGCGGGAAGTGAATGGCACCATTAACATTGATACCGGCTGCGTGTTTGGCAACCGCCTGACCGCCCTGCGCCATCCTGAGAAACAGACCGTTTCTGTACCTTCGACTATGCCATTTGTTGAAGAAAAGTTTCGGAGTTTCTTGTAAGAACTGGACCAACAAAAAAAAGCCCCCAAAAGGGCTTTTTTTTACTGTTCTGCTACGTCTCCAAAAAGCTGCTGTAAATCCTGCGGCAGCGGTGCCTCTACGTTCATCATCTTCTCCTCTAACGGATGATAGAAGGAGACCTGCCAGCTGTGGAGGGCCTGCCGAACAATCAGATCTACCTGTCCACCATATAGGTCGTCTCCGAGCAGCGGATGTCCGATATGGGCCATATGAACGCGTATCTGATGGGTCCGACCGGTTTCAAGCTGCAGAGAAACAAGACTGTTCCCCGCTAACTCCTTCAGCACTTTAAAATGAGTAATGGCCTTCTGACCTTGATCTGTGACCATCCTTTCAACCAGACTATCAGGATTCCTTCCAATGCTGGCGTCCACTGTCCCGCTCAGACTTTCAAACCTGCCTTCCACACCAGCTAGATAGGTTCGCTTGATCGCTTTTATCTTCTGCTGCTGAGACAATAACGAATGTGCAAAACGGTGCTTCGCAATCATGACGAGACCCGAAGTATCCTTATCAAGACGGTTGACGGCATGAAATGTGCTCTGAATCCCTTCCTGTTCATAATAGGAAAGGACTCCCTGGGCCAGGGAGCCGTTCTGCTGGTAGCGTGATGGTATGGTAGGAATCCCTGCAGGCTTGTTTACGAAGAGAAGATGTTCATCCTCATACAGGATATCAAGCAGCATAGGAATCGGCGCCATATGAGAACTGATTTCCTCGGGTGGAAACCGGACCTCAACCTCATCCCCGGTGTTCACACTTTTTCTGACAGTAGAAGGTACTCCATTTACGAGTAGCTCTCCTCCAGTAAACTTAATATCAGCCAGTGCGCTTTTAGAAATATTTTTATGAAGCAGCAAAAATTCACGCAGCAAACCAGCCTCATTTTCTTTAACCTTCCACGTTATTGTAAATGTGGTCATAATGTCTCCTGTTAATCGGTAACGAAGGCTTCTTTCACCCGTTTCCAGAATGGGAAAGGACGGAATCGGGCAAACCGGATCTTTTCTTCAGCTACCCGGCATTGTATCGATTTGACTTTCTTTTGCAGCAGAAACAAATGGTCGATGGTAATATGGAAATCCACATCGTTCACCGGTTTCAGCATGCATGTATGATGCTGAGGAAGCACCAGGGGTGAACCAATTGTACGGAATACACGGTTATTGATCGAAGCCATTTCCGAAAGCTGGATGGATGGAAGTGAAGGATGAATGATCGCTCCTCCAAGAGCCTTGTTATAAGCCGTACTTCCTGATGGTGTAGAAATACAGAGTCCATCCCCGCGGAATGTTTCAAACAGATCACCTTTAATTTCCACATCCATGACAAGAGAGCCCTCGCCGCTTTTGACTGTACATTCATTAAGGGCGAGATAGCTTTTTTCATCAACATCATCCAGATAGCGGACTGTCACTTCAAGAAGCGGATATTCTACAATTTGGTAGGGTGTTTTTGCAATATGAATCACGAGCTTTTCCACTTCATCCGGCACCCAATCGGCGAAAAAGCCTAAGTGGCCCGTGTGAATCCCGACAAATGCCGTCTGGTCAATCCGGTGTACATAGTGATGGAAAGCGTGAAGCAATGTGCCATCCCCGCCAACCGTAATCACGATATCCGGTTCCGTCTCATTGTATTGCAGCTCAAATTCCTGCAGATAGGTCTTAATTTTTTGTTTCAGCGTATTTGACTTTTGGTCGCCTTTTGAAATAATGGCAAAATTCACGAATGGATCACCTTCTTTCGAAGAAATTATGTAGTCGGACTGGATCCTTTCCCATCATCCGTTCTTTCCGAAAATACGATTTGTGCCTCCTGAACCTCGCCTCTGATCTCAGCCATTTCTTCATCCAGACGGCCTGCGGCCTCCGCTGCCCGCTGCAGGCGCAGCTGAATGTCTTTCGGGATCTGTCCCTGATATTTATAGTTTAAAGAATGCTCAATGGTTGCCCAAAAATTCATCGCCAGCGTACGGATTTGAACTTCTGCCAGCAAGGGCTTCTCCCCTTCCAAGGTCTGCACAGGGTAACGGATGACCAGATGATAGGATCTGTAGCCGCTTGGCTTTTTGTTCGTGATGTAATCCCGCTCTTCAACTATTTCGAAGTCTTTGCGGTTCCTGAGCATATCTGTCACTTTTTTAATATCATCCGTAAACTGGCACATGATGCGCAAACCGGCAATGTCCTGAATTTCTTCTTCTATTTTTTCAAACGGTATATTTTTTTGCCACGCCTTATTCAAAATAGAATTAATAGGCTTTACCCTTCCTGTGACGAATTCAATCGGTGATTGCTTTGTGGTCTTCTGAAATTGTTCCCTTATTCCTCTGAATTTTACTTTTAATTCATCTACAGCTTGTTTGTAGGGGGCGAGAAGGGTCTCCCAATCCATTGCCTCATCCACCTTCCTGTTATTACTTGCTATTCGCTGGAAACAATCGTTCTACAGCCTCAAGCATATTATCGCCATAATTGCTGTTGCCTTTTATGTTTTCGAGCAAATAAGACAGTTCAGAATGCAGAGCAGACAGCTCGAAGGAATGGTCTTCTTCAGCTGTTTTTAGTACAACGGGAAGTTCTTTAGAAAGGGCTTCACTCAATTGTCCCCAAAACTGCTCTGGCAGCGAAATATATACGAGGTCATCCTCTGTTTCCATGACATAGATGAATGAAAGCTGATCCGAATCAACAAGCATCCTGCTGCCGTCTTTCCATTCGGAAAAGCCTTCACCCTTCTCTATGCTCAGCGTAAGCTGTTCACCTATTTCTGCTTGCTTTATGTTATGTCTGATTGCCATGCTGTACCTCCTAAAAACAATTATTCTACTCTTTAGTTTAACACAATTTTAGAGACAGATTGTCATTTGAGAATCAAATAAGGCTGTGTCATAATGGGATTCGTGCAGTACATATACGAAGGAGTGCTAAATATGGAGCAAGAAGTTGAAATAGAGTTTAAAAATATGCTCACCCCTGATGAATTCTTCCTGTTATCTAATGAACTTTCACTCAAGGAAGAGTCTTTTACCACACAGACGAACCATTATTTTGATACCCCCGATTTTTCACTTAAAAGTCACCGGTGTGCCCTGCGAATCCGCGAAAAAAACGGATCTTTTGTTTTAACCTTAAAGCAGCCTCATCCCGATGGACTGCTCGAAACGCATCAACAACTCAGCGAAGCAGAATACAGCTCTTACATGAATAACGAAAAGTTTGCGGAAGGCCATGTTTATTCCATCCTGTCCGATTTAGGCGTTGATCCGAAAAGCATCGTTTACCTTGGAACGCTGACAACGAAGCGAGCGGAAAAAGAAACCACCGACGGCCTCCTTGTCCTCGATGAAAATCAATATCTTTCCGTTATCGATTACGAACTGGAATATGAAGCGAAAGAAAGAAAAAAAGGTGAATTTGAATTTAGCACTTTCTTGAAGCAATACGGAATACCTGAAAGAAAAACACTCAATAAGATACAACGTTTTTTTGAAGCTAAAAACAGCGAACTCTAATTGTTTAATTCTTCCTCATTTGATATGATTATACATATAGTTTGAGGAGAGAACAAAAATGAAAATTGATGCTATAAAAATGCTGATGGAGCTTCAAGCGCTTCAGCAGTTAAATGTAAATGGGACAGCAGCTGCTCCTGTATCTTCACCCTTTGCCATGATTCTTCAGCAGTTGAGTGAAGCCGCGGGGTTAGATCAGCCTGGTGGAGAACCAGTAATACCAGTGAAGACAGTCTCTGCATTGCCGGCTGTTCCGAATACCAAGCCTTCATTACAGCTAACGCACCCATCCGGAGCAAAAGTTATCGATTCAATTCTTGAAAGAATCAGTGCTAAATATGATGTAAACCCCAGCCTGATCCGGTCGGTCATACAGCATGAATCAGGTTTTAACCCATTAAGCAAAAGCCCGGCAGGTGCCATGGGATTGATGCAGCTTATGCCTGAGACGGCAAAGGCGCTTGGTGTACAGAATCCCTATAACCCTGAAGATAATATCGAAGGCGGCGTGAAGTACATTAAACAGATGCTTGACCGCTATAACGGTGATGAAAAGCTTGCTCTCGCAGCTTATAATGCTGGCCCTGGCAATGTAGCTAAATATGGAGGCATCCCTCCTTTTCAAGAAACACAAAATTATGTAAATAAAGTGATGGAATCATACCAGAGCATGAATGCTTGACCGCCCTTATGAAAGGTGCGGTTTTTTTATGGGCTTTTCCGGGAATCCTATTGTTTGCTAATCCGGCTATACCCTTGCTACAATAAGTTTATCGCATCATCAAATGCGGAGTTCGAAAACAAACAAACTCTGAGGATTTTTTGAACGTGATCAGCGGTCACCCAAATCCCAGTTATGAATCTGATTTTGTGAAAAATGCTTGAAGGAGTTTTCACCATGAATGAAATGGATATGACCCCATATGAACATCTGGGCGGAGAGGCTGTTCTTACAAAAATGGTCACCAATTTTTATCAACATGTCAAACAAAACGAGGATTTAGCGCCCCTGTTTCCTGATGATCTTACTGAAACTGCACGTAAACAGATTCAATTTCTTACTCAGTTTCTTGGCGGTCCCTCATTATACACGATGGAACATGGGCATCCTATGCTAAGAGCACGGCATATGCCTTTTCCGATTACAGAGCGCCATGCAAAAGCTTGGCTGGAGTGTATGGGGAAAGCAATGGATTCTGTATCCCTTGAAGGCCCCCTCAGGGATTTTATTATCAGCCGTCTAACCATGACTGCTTATCATATGGTAAATACGTCCGATGATAGCCATGGAAAGGAGAATAAATATTGACACCTTTTGAAGCCGAATATCCTTATGAAGCGAAGCACAAGGGTAACTTTACTGCTTCCAGCTGTCATAAGCCCTTGGAATTATACTCTGTCATTGACCCATTATGCCCCGAATGCTGGGCGCTGGAACCTATCTTAAAGAAATTGCAGGTTGAGTATGGACAATATTTCACATTAAGGCACATCATTGGCGGGAAATTGGACTCCTTAAATTCATTTCGAAGACGGAAAGGCTATCAGTCTGCTGAACGAATTGCAGACCGATGGGAAAAAACAGCAAATATGACGGGCATGAGCTGTGACGGTGATCTCTGGTTTGAAGATCCCATCCTTGCGCCCTACCTTGTATTCCTTGCCATTAAAGCAGCAGAACTTCAAGGCAAGCAGTCAGGAAACAAATTTTTGCGCAAGCTTAGAGAGCATTTATTTTTGCAGAAGCAAAACATTTCAAAAGAAGAAGTGCTTTTTGAAATCGCCAAGAACGTTGGCTTGGACGCTTATGAATTCATAAAAGATATGCATTCACAATCGGCTATAAAAGCCCTTCAATGCGATTGGAAATTTACAAATGAAATGGAAATCGACCAGATTCCTACCCTTATCATATTTAATGATAAGGCCGAAGAAGACGGAATAAAAATTGCCGGCAGCTACCAATATTCGATTTATGTTGAAATTATTGGCGAGATGCTTGGGTTTTATCCTGAACCCAAATCCCCTCCCCCTCTTGAAGAGTTCATGAAAATTTACCGGTTCGTCGCAACGAAAGAGCTTTCCGTCGTGTACAACTTGGCAGCCAATGAGATAGAAAAAGCCATGAAAAAGCTCGTTCTTCAACAGGTGGTAGAACGTGTTCCGGTAAAGTACGGTACATTCTGGAGATACAATTCATCACAAGTCGGTTGACTGACGGACCTTTCACATAAAGGTTCGTCTTTTTTTGAATAGCGGCTGAACAGGGTGAATACAATGGAGACAAGGAGGGTCGCCATGTATTTGTTCTTATTCACGATGTCCTTATTCTTTATTGCCGGCTGCTTTTATTTTTTTCTCCTTTCATTGTTAAAAATGATTTCTCTTGCTTTATCCGTTCCCTTGCTTTTTCTTTCCATCCTTTTTTTCATGTTATGTATCAATTACCGAAACAAATTGAAAAGACCCTTTCACAATTAAAGGAGCTCTTTACCGGTCTAATCGGTAAAGAGCTCCTCTTGTTTTTATTTCTCAAATAGCAGGTCTTCCATCTCATCCAGAATTTCTTCAAACACTTTTAATGCATCCTCGATCGGTTTAGACGTCGTCATATCAACTCCTGCTTTTTTCAGCACTTCTATTGGATAATCAGAGCTTCCGGCTTTTAAGAAGTCAATGTAACGGGAAACTGCACTTTCTCCTTCTTCCAGGATCTGTTTTGAAAGAGAAGCTGCCGCACTGAAGCCAGTAGCGTATTGATACACATAAAAATTGTAATAGAAATGTGGAATCCTTGACCATTCCAGGCCGATCTCTTTATCGATCACCACATTCTCACCAAAATATTTCAGATTTAGATCGTAATAAATCTTGGTGAGAAGTTCTGGTGTTAATGGCTCACCGTTTGCTGCCTTAACATGGATAGCTTGTTCAAATTCTGCAAACATGGTCTGACGGAATACCGTCCCCCTGAAGCCTTCCAAGTGGTGATTCAACAAGTAAAGCTTTTCCTGCTTATTTTTTGTTTTATTTAACATGTAGTGATTTAACAGCGCTTCATTACAGGTAGAAGCTACTTCAGCGACAAAGATGGAATAATCAGCATAAGGATATGGCTGATATTCTCTCGTATAATAGCTGTGAACCGAGTGCCCGATTTCATGTGTCAATGTAAACAGGTTATTTACATTGTCCTGCCAGTTCAGCAATATATAAGGCATCGTCCCGTATGCTCCAGATGAATAGGCTCCGCTTCGTTTCCCTGCATTTTCATGTACATCAATCCAGCGCTTTTCCAAGCCCTCTTTCACGATACCCACATACTCTTCGCCCATCGGCTTCAGGCTTTCTAACACAAGGTTTTTCGCTTCCTCATAAGGAACTTCCATCTTCACATCCTGAACTAGCGGTGTATACAGATCGTACATATGAAGTTCATCTACATTCAGTGCCCGCTTTCGGATGTCGACATAACGATGAAGGAGATGAAGATGGTCATTCACTGTTTTAACGAGATTTTCATACACTTCTTCAGGAATATTATTGCTGTCTAAAGCGGCCTGCCTTGCAGACTCAAACTTTCTTGTCCTGGCAAAAAAGTTATCTTTTTTCACGGTACCTGCCAGCGTGCTTGCAAATGTATTTTTAAATCTATCATACGTTCCATAAACAGCTTTAAACGCATCTTCCCTTACACGTTGGTCGCTGCTTTCCAGAAACCGGATGTACCTGCCATGTGTAACCTCGACTTCATCTCCGTTCTCATCTTTGATTTCAGGAAATTTAAGGTCGGCATTGTTGAGCATTCCGAATGTGGTACTGGCACTTGCCGTCACTTCACTGACATCAGCCAGAAGAGCTTCTTCCTCTTTAGAAAGAACATGCGGCCGCTGGCGGTTGATTTCATCCAAGGCATGCTTGTATAAGGCCAGTTCTTTATACTCTTTAACATAGGTTTGAATGGTCTCCTCGGGCAACGACAGAATTTCCGGTACAGCAAATGATAAAGAACTGCTTACCTGAGTTGCTAGATTTGATGCCCGGTCATTCAATCCTTGGTAAAAAGAGTTTGTTGTGTCTTGATCGTACCGCATATGGGCGTATGTATAGAGCTTCCCAAGCTTTTTTGTGAGCTCGTCCTGTTTTTGAAAGTAATGATAGAGCGTTTCTGCCGATTCTCCAAGTTTTCCTTGAAATTCCTTCAATTCAGGCAAAAGGCCTTTAACTTCATTGAATTCTTCTTCCCATTTGTCATTTGTTGCGTAAATGGCTTCAAGATCCCATGTATCCTGCTGTAATAATTCTTCTCGTTTCGGAAGAGATTTTGATTTTGTTTGAGCCATGCAGCGGCACCTCCTGCTTTAATTTCGTGCATACCTACATTTTACCAGAAAACAGAATATTCACACCATGTTTTACCCCTGACTCCATTAAAATAAAATCATTGGCCAATGCCTGATCCATCGTATTTGGGAAAACGGGGTCTCTGATCTTTACAAACTCTTTTTTTCCAACTCGTTTAATGATCCCATAAAAGCAAAGCAGGTTAAGATAATGCATGACAGCAAATGAATAATGTACATCTGCAATGAGCGGCAGTTCCCGCAGAGTTATTATTTTTTTATGGATAAGCCATTTCATATGGTTTAATACGCTGGAGAACTGAATGGATTCACCAATCTGTACAGGAATGATGGAGTACAGCAGCACATATGACTGCCATATAAATGAAGGTTCCTTTAGAGTATAAGCAAAAGGGACAGGCATCCCTGCTTCAGAAGGAAAGTAAGTAAGCGTTGAATGATTTTTAAAAAAAAGGATTTTCAGTTGGAGGTAGGTTTGATGGTTTTGTTTAAAGGCGTGGAGTCTCCATTGTTTTTTTGCGTTCAGCCAGGATTTAACTTGAAACAATGGGGAATCTCTTTTTGATGGTTGAAGATGATGAGGAGTTTGAAAGGAATATTCACATAGGGGATATGAATCAAGCTTTCCATACACTCTTGTTGATGTAACAGGAACAATGGAGGAGAGATGATACACTTTTGCTTCAACAGGACAGAAGTAATAAAGTGAGGGCAAGTGGTTAACAGAAGAAATTCGGGCGGTCAGCCAATCAAATGATGAGATCTGAAAAGTAGTGGAACTAAGTGTTTTAAGCCTTTTCTTACCGAGGATCCAAAAAGGGGTCATTCCCCTGCTGATGTAGCCTTTGGATCTTTCAATCAAAATGGGGGATGGAATAGCAGAGCATTGAAACTCTATGGGAATCTGGGGTGGTATCCATATATCGGGGCGCTGGGAGATATCCGGAAAGAATGGTTCCAGAAGTGCATTGGGAAATTCCTTATTGACATGCTCATACAAGAGCTTTTTGCCGAGCAGATGGTACATTGATTCTCCTCTTGATAAAGTACAATTGGTAACGCCGGGAACGTGTGAAAAATGCCAGATCTTTATGTTTCCCGCTTTGATCTGAACTTTTTCATTGCATTGAGGACAATAAAAACCGCTGCTTTTTTGAATAGACCTCAGCTCTTCTTTAGAGTAGCCGGTATGAAGACTGATTCTTTTACCTGTGCTCGTATGGGCTACAAGCATAGCATCACCTCTTTTTTCTTTTATTTTATAGTAAAGAAATCCCATTTTCAAGAAGATGGTTGATTTAGAGTGGAAATATTTTCATGTATTGCTATACTATATTTGTCAGACTATCAGTCAACTTGTGAGCTTAAAGATGAACAGAAAGAAGGTATGATCATGTTTAAATCCGGAGAAACCGTAAACGTAAACGGGACATATGCTGAAGCAGGCCATGGCGGCGGCAAAGTAAAAAGAGGACAGCGTGTGGAACTTCAAGAAGGTTCAACGTTTCCTGAACTAAAACCTTACACAATAGAAATTTCACACGGCGGCGAGACCAAAACCAGCAATCGGCAGCACCAATGGAAGCTAGTTAAGTAAAACAGGCGATCATCGTCTGTTTTTTTCAATGAACTGCATAGATATATTGTCCAGCTCCAGCTCTTGTTGGAGTAAACAGGGAACTGGCTTTCTTCAAAATAAAAACACCGATTCCAAGTAATGAAATCGGTGCGTGCTTACAATGTAAAGTGAGCCGAAATGTCTTCAAGGGCCCGCTCAGCAATAATCTGTTTTCCGTACTCTTGGATTCGATGGATGGATGCATCAGAATCTGTGCCATATTCGAGCAGCTGAGATAATAAATCATCCTGCTCCCTATCCGTTGTTTCTGGATTGAACGTAACATACAAGTAATACTTATTATCAAAGTGATAAAGGGAATTTGCGAATAAAGAACTGTCAATGTTGTGGGATAACATGATCATATCTTCAAAATCACTGAAGATTAACAGAAAGGACAAATAATCTTCGTCTGCAAGTTCAATATCTTCAGCTTCCTCTTGATCATCTGGCGTAAACTGCTGATCAAGCATCTTTTCGATATTTTTATCTACAGGAAGATCGATTTTTTCATCACCTAGAGGCAATTCAAGCTTGGTGCCGTCTTTTGACATCTGTGCTCTAGTTACAATAATCTCCAGCCCTTTATCCATGGCCTGCACCTGAATCCAAAGCGGACCCTCTAAAGGAAACTGTTCCTGCTGGTGGGCTTCGTCCATCATTTCCCAGAACAATTCTTCCCCCCGCTCACGGTCGGACCAGATTTCCTCACGATCAAAACCTCGGTCTTCAATATCTCTATACGTTATGAAAAATTTAATTGTAAATTCATTGACTCTTTCTATTTCCATTTCGTTCTCTCCCTTCTAACCGTATTGTAACCTATGAAGGGATAATTTCCCCTGGGTATGATGTATTGTCACTTTTCCCTAAAAAAAGAAAATTCAATCCAAAGCTGGCTCATTCTTGTACTTCTATTCTATGACAAAACATCGAAGTTGGAAATAAAAATGCTGACCATTTTTTTGCCCTTTTTTTTAGATTAAACGGGCTCTTTTAACGATTAAATGACTTTTCGAAAAAATAAATGGTCTTAATTTGAAAGAAGTTTTGTACATTTTAACATACATAGTCCCGTTTAGCACTTGAAAGGGGTTTGGCATTCGTGGAAACAGATTTCCTCATATCCCTCTTACAGATCATCGCCATTGATATTCTGCTTGGGGGAGATAATGCGATTGTAATCGCTCTGGCCAGCCGTAATTTGCCTGAGCATCAAAGAAATAAAGCGATTTTTATTGGGACAGGCCTCGCAATCATCGTCAGAATCATCTTAACCGTTCTTGTGGTCTATTTGCTCAAGGTTCCCCTTCTTTACCTGACAGGGGGAGTTCTGTTAATTTACATCGCCTTCCAGCTGCTGGTACATGATGAAAACGGAAATAATATTAAACCAGGCATGTCGTTGATCAGCGCCATCCGAACCATTGTTGTAGCCGATATTGCAATGGGCCTTGATAATGTACTGGCTATTGCTGGAGCTTCACATGGATCGGTTCAGCTCGTCGTGATTGGTCTTATCATCTCTGTACCTATTATTATATGGGGAAGCAAGGCCATCCTTCATATGATGGAACGCTTTTCAATCCTGATTTATATCGGCGCCGGTATTCTGGCCTACACAGCAGCGGGTATGATCTGTTCGGAAAAAGAACTTCAGCCTTTATTCCTGTCCAGCCCCCACATCAAATCCGCATTCAGCATCATTATCGTAATCGGAGTGATTGCTGCAGGCTTTCTTTCAAAATCGAGAAGGACCGGAAAACATAAATGATTGATAAAAAAAGCCTCTACAGAACTTAATCTGTAGAAGCTTTTTTAATTAACCATACGCTGCGCTTCGAGCAATTGATACGTACGGACTTTTCTAGGTAAAAACCTTCTGATTTCATCTTCATTATAGCCTACCTGGAGTCGTTTTTCATCCATGATAATCGGCCTTCTTAAAAGCCCAGGGTTATCTGCGATAAGCTGATAAAGATCCTGTAGAGGCATCGTCTCGACATTCAAGTTTAATTCCTGAAATGTTTTTGAACGGGTTGAAATAATTTCATCCGTTCCATCCTCAGTCATACGAAGGATTTGTTTTACTTCCTCTATGCTCAAAGGCTCTGAAAAGATATTTCTTTCTTGGTATGGAATGTCATTCTCTTTTAACCACGCTTTTGCCTTACGACAAGATGTACAACTCGGCGAAGTAAATAAAGTAACCATATGGATCTTCTCCTTCCCCATCCTACTGATTTAACCCCTACTTTAAAATAGTTATTAAATCATATTTTTTATTATACTACATTTTCTTTAAACAAGAAAGGTCTTCACAAAAATGTAATAAAACTTATACAACCCAACTAAAACAATGTGTTCCATCTATATAGACGTATTACCCCAAAAAAAGTTTCACAAAACATAAAAGAAATAGGATGAAATAGTTTTCATCCCATAATCACTTTATGCAATTGATTTGAATTGAGATGCCGGCCCTTTTTTCGGACCCGTGGATAAGCCTTTTAAATTCTTTCTCAACATCTCTTTCAATAGTTCCCGCTTACTCTGTTTTTTCTTATCCTTGGCTTTCATGCAGATACCTCCTTGCCATAGAAATTACTCGGTTATGGCGTCTTTACCGTGCTGAAAGGTGAGCACATCGGCTACATCCTGATAAGCTTTACCGTACAATTCTTTATCTTTGTACGTGTGTATCTCATTATACGTCTTTTTCATGTTTTCATAAATACTTTCTTCACTTTCTCCTTTAGGAGCCCAATACAAAATCTCCATTTCATTCACTTGATCAGTAGCAAGTGACTTTCTTCTGTAACCAATCTTTGATGCATGCTTAAATCCTTCCCGCCGATAGAACCGCTGCCGTTTTTCGGTATCTGTATCTTCATAGTCAATGGGTTCAACTTCAAGTATGATCGGTTTTTCTTTTTCTTTAAGCTTTTTCAGCAAGGTCTTTCCCAGCCCCTGGCCGCGTGATTCTTTAGACACGAACAAATAATCAATGAAAATAAAATCATCCAGTTCTACATACATCAGCACATGATGGGGGCCTTCATCTTTATGATAAATATCTCCTTTGTCTTCTAGAAGGAGTTCCATATGTTCTTGAGATTTCATTTCTTCAATTGGGAAATATTGATTTAATTTTTCGTACCAGTTCATTTTGTCCTGACAGCTCCTAACTGAAATGATTTAGTTATAGAGAGAGTAAAAAGAATTTGATTTAGTTTTCCCTCTTTCCAAAGGGATAAACATCTTATACAATAAAGAGGAAATGTATGCCTTTTCAATGGAGGGATTAGATGGTGATGTTTTTCCGTGATTTACTCCTGCTCGCTGTTTTTGTCATCGGATTGACTGCTTTTATGGGTATACTCGCACATTGGTTCTCACTTAAAGTATTCGGCGGAAAATCTGTTTTTAAATTCGTAGACCACTCTAAATCTTTTCAGTCCAATTGGAGTAACGTACAAAGAAGAAACCGGTAAACAACTTCTACTTTACGAGAAGTTGTTTTTTTGTGAAGATAAAAGAAGATTATACATACTAGAGGTGGAGATTCATGCATATCAATTTACGAACGTTTATTCAGCAGTTAAAAAAAGAAAATGAAATTATTGAAATAAAAGCCGAGGTTGATCCATACCTTGAAATTCCAGAAATTCACCGAAGGGTCATCGATGAACAGGGGCCAGCCCTGCTTTTTACGAATGTTAAAGGCAGTGATATCCCTGTTGTAACCAATCTATTCGGAACAATCCGCCGTGTAGATATGGCGTTCGGCCCTAAACCTGAAGCTCTTGTTAAGCAGCTGGTCGCATCAATTGATGACCTTCTCCCTCCTTCTGCTTCAAAACTGTGGGGAAAAAAAGGGATGATCAAAGACATACTGAAAATTGGCACAAGAACCGTAAAACCGGCAAAAGCTCCAATCATGGAAACCTACACAGCTGACGTGAACATGAAGAAGCTTCCTGCTTTAACCGGCTGGCATATGGACAGTAACCCGTTTGTTACGCTCCCTCTTGTTTACACCGAACATCCTGATAAACACGAGCACAATCTTGGAATGTATAGAATCGAGATTAAAGAAGAAAAGAAAACCGGCATCCACTGGCAAATTCATAAAGGGGGCGGCTTCCACCACTTTGCCGCTGAACAAAAAAACGAGGAGCTTCCTGTAACATTATTCCTTGGCGGGCCTCCTTCCCTAATGATCAGCGCAATTGCTCCGCTCCCTGAAGCAGTTCCGGAGCTTATGTTTTCCTCTATGCTAATGGGAGACAAGCTAAACCTTACACATGCGCCGGGTTATTCCCACCCGCTGATCGCTGAAGCAGAGTTTGCATTTGGAGGAGTTGTTCCACCACATATCAGGGAACCCGAGGGGCCTTTTGGTGACCATTACGGCTATTATTCATGGGCACACGACTTCCCTGTATTCAATGTGAACCATATGTGGAAACGAAGAGACGCCATTTACCCCGCAACAGTGGTTGGAAAGCCAAGACAAGAAGACTACTTTATCGGTGAATATCTGCAGCGACTGATGAGCCCTCTGTTCCCGGTTGTCATGAATGGTGTTAAACAATTGTGGACCTATGCAGAGACAGGCTTTCACGCCCTTGCAGGTGCAGTTGTCCGAGAATCCTATTATAAGGAAGGGCTCGCACATGCTTTAAGAATCATGGGTGAGGGTCAGCTTACATTAACTAAATTTCTAATGGTAACCAATAAGGAAGTGGATCTTCAGGATTTCTCCCAGCTTCTCGAAGCGGTGTTAGAGAGATTCCTGCCTGAGCGTGATTTGCTGATCCTGCATGATACATCCATGGATACCCTGGATTATACAGGACGAAAATTCAACACCGGCAGCAAAGCGATCATGACAGGGCTTGGAGAGCCCGTACGAGAACTGAAAAGAGTATATGAAGGTGGAACCATTCCAGGGATTCATGACGTCCAGGCGTATTGCGGAGGATGTTTATGTGTCTCTGGACCAACATTTGAAGAAGAACCCGAATTTGGTGAAAAACTGCTTCAAGCTGGCGAACAGCAGCTTAATAAATGGCAGCTGGTGTTTTTAGTGGACGATGCCTCCATCGCCTCATCTCAATCCCAATTTTTATGGACAACCTTTACGCGTTTTGATCCAGCGTATGATCTTTACGCCAAAAGTGAGGTTGTACGAAATAAAATTAAATACAGCGGACCAGTCATTATCGATGCAAGAATGAAGCCTTTTTATCCCGAAACGGTTGAAACACGGCCAGATATTGACCAATTGGTTTCAAAGCGCTGGAAGGAATATTTTTAATGGAAAAGCTCTGTTAGTTCATGTGTTGTTTTGGTGGGGTGTGATTGAAGAAAAAGACTTGAGGATCTCTTTTAGGATCAGTATGCGATGCCCAATATAATTGAAAATCAACAATATGCTTTAACAAAGTTAATGGAAAGAAGGGCTCCCATGAGAGCCCTTCTTTTTGTTTTATTTTATTGATTAAGAGGCAAAACGGTGGTATAGTATTTAACAATATACATTTTTAGCATCCCTCGTATCCTGCCTGTTCGAGGAGTTTGCAGAAAGGAGAAAAATTGATGAGAAACGTGACATTAACCGATATATTTCTTCATCCATATGCTCAGAAATACTTGGACCGTTCTGGCCTTGTGCATGCGATCTCAACAGCATACCATGCGTTTTCACTCGCTAAAGAGCATGGCGTCAACCCGGATCTCGCAACAAAAGCTGCACTTCTTCATGATGTCGGCCACTATACTTGGTATACAAACGGCCAATGGGATTACTCCCTTTATAAAGAAAATGACATTCATGCCATTAAAGGTGCTGAAAGAGCGCATAAATTGCTCATTGAGCTGGGAGAAGATCCAAGGAAAGCAAAAGAGATTGCGTTAGCCATTCTTTTGCACACTGATTCTTATCTGCCGGAAGGACAGCTTCAGCTTCTGCCGCTACAGCGTGTAGTTGCGCTTGCCGACGAAGCAGATGAGGAGCCTGGCGGTTTGCATCATTATCGAAAACTGGATAAAAGTACGGCACTTAACCGAATTAAAAATCTGGACCGATTGGTGGATGCTCATTATGAGACACAAAACCTAAAACACTCCGTATAGATCATATCCATACGGAGTGTTTTTATTTATATATTAATGAAAGATGAACCCGATCGCGTTTTGGCTTGCATACGTACCAATCGTACTGCCAAATCGGGTGAACGAGATCGATTTAAACGCAGAGAATGTAAACAGTTCACCAAACTCCTTAATTACTTCTTCTTTGGAAGGAAGACTATGAATAATAAAAAGCTCTTTTTCAGGATGCTTTTGCTTCCATTCCTGCAGCAATTCTTTCAGTTTCATTAATCCTTTTTTCTTCCCTCTGTACTTTCCAACCGTTTCAACGATTCCGTCCTGTACGGAAAGAAGGGGTTTTATATTCAGAAATTCAGCAATGGCTCCCTGAACAGCAGATATCCTGCCGCCCTTTTTCACATTTTCCAGCGTTTCCAATAGTACATAAGCCAAAACCGTTTCTTTTTTCTCATTGATGGATGCTACTATTTCTTCAGCACTCTTGCCTTGCTGAACAAGTTTTTCCGCTTCTTTTAGCAATACATGAATTCCTGCAGAAGCTGTTCCTGTATCGATAATATGCACTTTATGCTGAACGGCTTCATCTAGCATTCCTTTCGCGATTCCGGCACTTTGCACAGTACCGCTCAGGTTTGATGAAAGTCCTAGATAAATCAGCTCGTTTCCTTTTTCAAGTTCAGAATGAAAAGCATTATAGAAAGCCTGTGGAGATGGCTGGCTTGTCTTAGGAAGATTCTCCTCTCTTGCCATCCGCTCGTAAAATTCATCCATACTGATATCGACCCCATCTAAAAAATGACCGTCTTTAAAAGTAATATTAAGCGGAACAATGACAAAAGGGACGGATAATGTATGATGATCTACACAGTAGTCGCTTGCACTATCCAGAATAAAAGTGATATTCATTCAATTACCTCGTTTCAAATAATCCTTATAACCCTCCTTAAACATATCATAAAACGACCTCCTGATATACAGGAGATCGCGTCATTTGTTACTGTTTATTCTCATTGTTCAATTCATTGTCATAAAGATGGCAAGCTACCCAGTGGCCTTCTCTTGCTTCCTGCCATTTAGGAACTGTACTTGCGCAAACATCCATTGCATGCGGACAGCGCGTACGGAAACGGCATCCGCTTGGCGGGCTGATTGGGCTCGGAATATCACCTTCAAGAATGATTCGCTCGCGGCTTCGTTCTACTTCAGGATCCGGAACAGGAATGGCTGAAAGAAGCGCTTGAGTATACGGATGCAGAGGCTCTTCATAAAGCTCATCACTGTCCGCAAGCTCAACTATGTTTCCAAGATACATAACACCCACGCGGTCGGAAATATGTTTAACCATGGAAAGATCATGGGCGATGAATAAATACGTTAGTCCGCGTTCTTTTTGGAGTTTCATAAGCAGGTTTACAACCTGCGCCTGAATGGATACGTCCAACGCTGAGATCGGTTCGTCAGCGATGATAAAATCAGGATCCACTGCAAGGGCACGGGCAATACCGATACGCTGACGCTGTCCGCCTGAGAATTCATGCGGGTAACGGCTGGCATGTGCACGGTTCAGCCCTACCGTTTCAAGAAGCTCGTAAACACGCTCCATACGTTCCTTATCGTTCTTTGCCAGACCGTGGATATCTATTCCCTCGGCAATAATATCTTTGATCGTCATCCTTGGATTTAAGGATGCATAGGGATCCTGGAAGATCATTTGCATCTTGCGGTTAAAGGATTTTAATTCTTTACCGGACTTTTTGCCATGAACATCAACACCTTCATAAGCGACATTGCCGTCTGTAGCATCGTATAGACGAATAATCGTTCTTCCAGTCGTAGATTTTCCGCAGCCGGATTCTCCAACAAGTCCGAGTGTTTCACCTTTATATATATCAAAGCTGACATCGTCAACTGCTTTTAACACAGCATTCTTGCCAACTCTAAAATGCTTTTTCAGGTTCTTGACTTCTAATAACTTCTCTCTTTCTACAACTGCCATTAACGGGCACCTCCTACTAATGCAGCTTCAGGCGGTTCTACCTTAGGCGCACGCTCATCCAGCAGCCAGCAAGCCGATTTATGAGTTGAAGTAACGTCTGAGGCATCCGGCATATGGTCCACACAAACCTGCATCGCATAAGGGCAGCGTGCAGCAAACGGGCAGCCTTTCGGCGGATTAAGCAAGTTTGGCGGCGTACCAGGAATCGCCAGCAATTCTTTGTCGTTCGTGTTTAACTTTGGCATGGAGGATAGTAATCCCCAAGTGTAAGGATGTTTAGGATTGTAGAACACTTCATCCGTTGTACCTGTTTCAACAATCGTTCCACCGTACATTACCGCGACCCTTTGTGAAAGATTGGCTACTACACCAAGATCATGGGTAATCAGAATAATAGCTGTTCCGGTCTTTTGCTGCAGATCTCTCATTAAATCAAGGATCTGTGCCTGAATCGTAACATCAAGTGCCGTTGTTGGCTCATCGGCGATTAATACTTTTGGGTTACACGCAAGCGCGATGGCGATGACCACACGCTGTCTCATCCCACCAGAGAATTGGTGAGGATATTCTGTAATGCGGAGTTCCGGATTTGGAATTCCTACAAGCTTTAAGAGATTGATTGCTCTTTCTTTCGCTTCGCTCTTAGACAAGTTCTGATGCTTGCGAAGACCTTCCATGATTTGCTTCCCGACTGTCATCGTCGGGTTTAGGGAAGTCATCGGATCCTGGAAAATCATAGAAATCTCAGAGCCACGGATTTTCTCCATCTCGCGGTTGGAGAGCTTCACTAGATCTTTTCCTTCAAAAAAGATTTGGCCTTCCTTAATCTCACTCGTTTTTTCAGGCAATAATCGCATGATTGCTTTCGAAGTAACAGATTTACCTGATCCGGATTCTCCTACTATCGCAAGGGACTCACCCTTTTCAAGATGCAGACTTACCCCGCGAACCGCTTTTACTTCTCCTGCAAATGTATGAAAGGAGACATTAAGATTGTTAAGTTCTAATATATTCTTCATATTTTCTCCCCCTATTTACGCATCTTAGGATCCAGAGCATCACGTAATCCGTCACCCAATAGGTTAAAGCTGATCATGATCAACGAGATAATGACAGCCGGGTACATTACTAGGTGAGGATAGATCTGTAATGATTTAAATCCTTCGTTTACTAATGACCCTAGAGAAGCTGTTGGAGGAGCAAGTCCAAGTCCGATAAAGCTTAGGAATGCTTCAAAGAAAATAGCGTTAGGAATAGTAAACATGGATGTAATGATGATCGCACCCAAAATATTCGGGAACATGTGCTTTGTCAAAATACGGGAACTTGTTGCCCCCAATGATTTTGATGCCATTACAAATTCCTGGTTTTTCAATTTTAAGATCTGTCCACGTACAATACGGGCCATTGTTGTCCAGCCTGTAATAACCAATGCCATTGTGATGGATAAAATACCTGGATCAAGAATTAGAATGAAAAGGATAATGACGATTAAGTTGGGGATACCGACTACGATCTCAATAATCCTCTGCATAATATTATCCGTTCGTCCGCCAAAGAAACCTGAAATGGCTCCATAAGCTACACCAATAATCATGTCAATGGCTGCAGCTAAGAATGCGATGTAAAGAGAAATCTGTGTCCCTTTCCATATTCTTACGAACTGATCCCGGCCCAGAGCGTCCGTTCCAAACCAGTAGTAATTTTTTGTCTGGTTTTTCATTTTATACTGATCGACGCCTCGGATGTCCACACCATCAACACCAAGGAAGCTTACCTTTTCAAGTAAAGGAATACGCGGCGGCAAATTGGTTCTGCTTGTGTCTTGATCATCAAAGCCGTTATGACTCATAACTGGACCTAAAAAGGCAAAAAGGAGAATAGCTACGATGATGATAAGCCCAGCAACAGCTCCCTTGTTTTCAAACAAACGTCTTCTGGCATCCTGCCAAAAGGAAGTGCTCTCTTTCGTTATTTTTTCAGAAGCTTCCGCAGAGATCACCGCAGGCTGGAACAAATCATTGTTAAGTTGTTTTTCACGCATGCTCATTATTCCTTGCCTCCTGCAACCCTGATTCTCGGGTCAATAATTCCGTACAAAATGTCAACAATTAAAATGACTACAATGAAACATACACTATAAAAAATGGTAGTTGCCATAATTACCGGATAATCATTAAGTGTGATCGAACCTACGAATTGGTATCCCAGGCCAGGCACTGCAAAAATTCGTTCGATGATCAGCGTACCTGTGATCAGGTTGATGGCAAGAGGCCCTAAAATAGTTACTACCGGAATCATTGCATTTCTAATCGTGTGTTTCCAAATAACAACAATATTTTTTAAACCTTTGGATTTAGCAGTTGTAATATAATCTTGTCCCAACACTTCTAGCATTTCCGTTCTCATGAACCTCGCAACTGTTGCTATTACAAAAACCGATAACGAAAGTGCTGGCAGAACATGATATTTCGGACCATCCCAAAGGGCTACGGGCAGCCAATCTAGCTTAACTCCCACGTAATATTGAAGAACACCGGCAAATACAAATGAAGGAATGGATATCCCTAATACAGCAAATAGTGAAGAAACGTAATCAATCGCCGAATTTTGCTTTAATGCAGCGGCAATTCCTAAGATCAATCCGATAATCGTTCCAAAAATAGTTGCTTCAACACCCAGAACAGCAGAAGGCCCAATTCTCTCTGTAATCATAGTGGATACAGGCCGGTTGTCATACTGGAAGGAAACACCCGCGTCCCCTTTTACGAGATTGCTCATATAGTTAAAGTACTGTACAGGAATCGGATCATTCAGCCCGTATTTTTCATTCAAGATAACTTTTTGCTCTGCTGTCAATTTTTCCTCGTTGTTAAACGGAGAACCTGGCAGCAGCTTCATTAAGAAAAACGTAAATGAAGAAATAATAAATAGTGTGATCAACATGTAAACCATGCGTTTGAGTACAAAACGAACCACTATTGCACCTCCTAATAATAAACCCCAGCTATATACCTATATATCTATAATAGTTGAGATTACAATATCCTACAATAGTTTTATTTGAAAGTTCGACAAATTTCAACTAGTGAGAATTTTGCAGTTAAAAGGAGAGTATATGGCTTACTGACATATACTCTCCGCGTATAGCTATTTAACCATTTAATATTATTTTTTACTTAACATCCCAGTTTTTATAGCTGAAATCTCCGCCAAATGAGTGGTTTACTACGTTTTTAAGGTTTGGCTTAGTGATGTAAGCAAGACCACGTTGGTACATTGGGCTGATTGCAGCATCATCCTGAATCAAGATTTTCTCAGCGTCTTGCATCATAGCCCAACGCTTTTTAAGGTCTGTTTCAGATGAAGCTTTTTTGATTAGTTCGTCATAATTTTTGTTTGAGTAAGCCATTTCGTTATGAGGACTATTAGTTACGAACATATCTACGAATGTCATTGGATCTGGATAGTCAGGTCCCCAACCAGCATAAGAGATATCGTAATCAAGTTTCTCTTCAAGCTTAAGTTTTTGTTTGAATGGTTGTGGCTTAATTTTTAGAGATAGACCAGGAAGGTTTTTCTCAAGTTGGTTTTTGATGAACTGCGCATCTTTTTGTGCTGTATCGCTGTCATAGTTAAGTAGAGTAAGATCTACTTTCTTTGTTCCAAGCTCTTTCAAGCCTTTTTCCCAAAGTTCTTTTGCCTTTTTAGCATCGCCTTTATTAAGGTCGCCATACTTCTCACGGAAGTCAGATCCATCTGGACCGTTAACGAACTTAGAAGGAACTAGGAAGTAAGCAGGAACAGATCCATTGTTTAAAAGAACGTCAGTAAGCTGTTTTTTGTCCCAGCCCATATCTATTGCGTGACGGATGTTTTCATTAGCCAACGCTTTGTTCTTTTGGTTCATACGCAAGAAGAATAATGTTGATTCAGGAACAGTACTGAAAATATCTTTCTTGTCTTTGTATTGATCCACGTACTCAGCAGAAATGGTAGTACGGTCTGCTTTTCCAGTTTCAAACAGGTTGATGCGAGTTGCTTCTTCTTTAACTACGTTTACGTTGATTGTGTCAACTTTTACGTTGTTCTTGTCCCAATATTTAGGGTTCTTTTTCAACTGCCAGCCTTTTTCATGCTCCCATTTAGAAAGAGTGTAAGGGCCGTTATAAAGCGCTTTGTCTGCTTCAAGAGCAAACTCTTTGCCTTGTTTTTTAACGAAAGCTTCATTTTGCGGATAGAAAGTAGGGAATGAAAGAACCGCTTTAGTGTAAGGTTTTGATGCAGGGTCAGCTGCAAATTTAACTTCTAGCGTGTGATCGTCAATTGCTTTAACGCCAAGCTGATCTGTTTTGTTGTACATTTTGTCTTCAGGGTTAAGTATTTTATCTGCATTCAGGATACCTGCTACTTGATAAATGAAAGAGTATTGAGTAGCTGTTTCTTTCGCTACAGCTTTTCTCCAAGCAAATACATAATCATTTGCTGTTACTTTTTCACCGTTGCTCCAAACAGCGTCATCACGAAGTTTGAATACCCATGTTTTACCGCCGTCTTTTTCTTGCGGCTCTTCAGCAGCACCAGAAAGGACTGGCTGATCTTTGTCATCTAAAGTGTAAAGACCTTCGTAAACGTTGTTTGCAACGTTTAGAGATACAGAGTCATCCGCCATGATGTTATCAAGGTACGGAATTTCTGATGAGTCTAACAGGTTAAGCACCTTTTCTTTAGATGAGCTTCCATTACCTTCAGATGCATTGCCATTTGCTTTGTCATCTTTACCGTTCTTTCCGCTACACGCAGAAAGGAAGACGCTCAATACGAGCACGATCGTTAGAAGTAACGACCATTTTGACTTCTTCATGAATTGACCTCCCCTTTTTCTGTTTACCTAATTAGTGGACCAAAGCTTCGTGAATTATCAGACATTTTGCCCACAACCGTATTATACAAGTTTTCTAACTATTATGCATATACTTTTTTTTACGACTTTTACAAAAAGCCCATAATATTTACGTTTTATTAACAAAAAATAGGAATAAAGACCTATTATTGTCCGTCGTTTTCTTTCTGTTTTTAAGACAGTAATTTCCAGAATATTTGGTGATATATCCTCCTTTATTACCCCAAATTTTTTTCGCTCTCCCGCTGTTTTGAATCAAAAAGCTCACTTCAAGAAGATCGACAGGGGGATTTACTAGGTAAAAAGTATTACTTCATTCGTGAATTTTCATGTTAAAATGTATAAAACAAACTTGAATTTTTCAGATTGGAGAAATTTGATGTCACGCTTGACTTCCTCATTGTTATTAACCGCGGGATCCATAATACTTTCGCTCATTATAGAGCTTGTCTCTGAAAAAAAGATCCACCTCATTCATTTAGTGAACAACCTTTTCATGGTTTCCCTCGCCCTCCTTTTAATTGGCTTAACCCTTTTTGTCATCAGGGGAGGATTATTCGATCTGTTTTCCAGGACACTGAAAAAAGTTATGAAGAGTTTCTCTAAGTCTGCAGAGTATGCAAGCAGCCATGAAACCGAATCGAACTTCTATCTTTCAGAAAGAGTATCAGGAGAATTTGTTTTTCCGCTCCTCTCTTCGGGTCTTTTTCTGTTTGTGGTCTCTAGCCTGGTTGCAATTCTGTCTTAAATTTACTATACTTATTTTAATTGAATGATCTTGGCGATGATAAAGAAAAGTACATGTTTTTGAAGCTCTCAGAGAGCCTGTGTGTGGTGTAAACAGGCAGTGAATAAGCATGGAATGGGCTTTTGAGCTCCTGTCTGAACTTACAGTAGGAACAGGCGTGTTTGTCCGCACGATAGAATGGTCACCGTATGACAGTACGGCTTTGAGAGATTCTTTATGAATAAGTAAGGGTGGCACCGCGGTCCATTCGTCCCTTTTAATGGGATGGATGGGCCTTTTTGTATTGATTTTGAAGTAAAAGGAGAAGGATATTTTATGGCAACTATATTTTCAGGCATACAGCCAAGCGGTACGATCACACTTGGCAACTATTTAGGAGCACTGCAGCACTTTGTAAACTATCAGGAAGATAACCACTGTTACTTCTGTGTGGTAAACCAGCATGCAATTACAGTTCCGCAAGACCCGGTCCAGCTGAAAAAGAACAGCCGCAGCCTTGCCGCCCTATACCTGGCTGTTGGAATTGACCCGGAGAAGTCTACACTATTCATTCAGTCGGAGGTTCCTGCTCATACGAAGATGGGATGGATATTACAGTGTATCGCTTATATTGGAGAACTTGAACGTATGACTCAATTTAAAGACAAATCCAAAGGAAAAGATGCTGTTTCTGCAGGGTTGCTGACATACCCGCCGCTGATGGCTGCTGATATCCTGCTGTATGGAACTGAACTAGTTCCTGTTGGGGATGATCAGAAACAGCACATTGAGCTTACAAGAGATCTTGCAGAACGTTTTAATAAAAAGTACCGTGAGATCTTTACGATTCCTGAGCCTCGAATTCCCAAAGTCGGTGCGAGAATCATGTCCCTCGTTGATCCGGTTAAAAAAATGAGCAAATCAGACCCGAACGTGAATGCCTTCATCTCTATTTTAGATAATGAAGCGGTCATCACAAAAAAGATCAAGCGTGCGACAACTGATTCAGAAGGTATCGTTAGGTTTGATAAAGAGAATAAGCCAGGAATCTCAAATCTCTTGACAATCTACTCTCTTTGTTCCGGAGAGTCCATTTCCGAGTTGGAGACCAAATATGAAGGAAAAGGTTACGGAGATTTTAAAGAAGGCACAGCTAAAGCGATCATTGAACGTTTACAACCGATTCAAGACCGGTATTTCAGCCTCATCGAATCTGATGAACTTGATCAAATCCTTGACCAAGGGGCAGAAAAAGCCAACCGGGCAGCAAACAAAATGCTGAATAAAGCAGAGCGTGCAATGGGCTTGGCCAGAAAACGAGTGTAAAACCCGGAACACGTGAAGAAACCTCCACTTTAAGTGGGGGTTTCTATGTGTTTATTGAAGTTTGAATCTCGCGGAAAAACAGTTGTTAATTTAGGGATTTAATCCGAATCTTGATTTAATTGAGCGTTACTCGAAATGAGTATTCACATAACTCCACCCCTGGCTTCAATCCTGAAGATCATAATAAGGGGCTGTCCAAGAAGTC
>NZ_JARMMC010000018.1:454162-583096 GCF_036216745.1 Fictibacillus sp. B-59209
AAATGTGAAGTTCATTTTCGAGGAATCTCGCACCTTGCACTCCAATCAACTTTTCATTGAAGATTTTTCACGTCAAAGGAGCTGCCTGAAGGTCAATTTTCGACTTTCAGGACAGCCCCTTATTGCTTCATGGTCAGTTTACGTGTGTCCCGTTCTCAAGTTCCCATATCTTTTCAAAGTAAGGCTGCCCTTTTACTAATCGTTCACAGATTGCATAATGCTGGTCGCTCCAGCCGTCTTTAATTTCAGAATAAAGTGCTGCCCATGCTTCTTCAAATTCCATTCGCTGAATGGCCATGTAATTCTCAGGCATCCACTCCGTATACCAATAACGCACTTCCGCAACATTTTTAGTTGTATGAAGCTGATCCAGCACCATGAACAAGAGCTGCTTTAACTGTCTTTCTTTTCTTGTGAGCCCTCTCATGATAATCGGTTCCGGTGATAGGATATGATGCTCTTTTTCTTTGATTTCTGGTTTGAACGTGTAAGTTGCGGTCTCCATTTGTTCCGCCATTTCATAGACGAGCTGTTCCTGTCTCGGAATCAGTCTGCTCTTTCGTATCGGGATACGATAGCCCATCGTGTCAATCACCATCGTTTTCTTCTCATCCGTTATGATAAAACAATGATCAAGCTGCACTCTCTGGTTGTTTTTTCTTACGTATGCTTTTTGGTGTACTTCCTCTAAAAGGGAATCTGGAAGATCGCTAAGTTCATTTTCAATATAATGAAAGAGTGAAGAATCCATTTTCACGATTGGAACTTGATCGAGCAATTCAATAAAGTCATCCTTTCTCCACTCATGGAACTCACAAACGTTATAGCCATTTTCTTCACCTTCGAACCAATTCACCCAAACATCTCGTAAATATAACATCTGCAACCCCTCGCTTAACCGTTTTGTTAAAAACAGTATAGTCAGAGGTTGTCCAATTTATTCTATGGCATGGGAAGAAAAATCCCGAAAGGAACACAAAACCCTGGTTAATAGAATCAACCAGGGTTTTGTATTACAAACAAATATCTTGGTTGAAAAAATCAACCATCATTTTGTACACAAACAAAAATCTTGGTTGAAAAAATCAACCAAGATTTTGTACTACTCACTGTATTTTTTAAAGATAAGTGTTGCGTTATGGCCGCCGAAGCCTAAAGAGTTGCTGAGCACAGCGTTAACTTCTGCTTTTCTTGCTTCATTCGGCACGTAATCCAGATCACACTCCGGATCCGCTGTTTCATAGTTAATGGTAGGAGGAATGATACTGTTTTGAATGGATTTTACTGAGAAAATCGCTTCAATTCCACCTGCCGCGCCTAAAAGATGCCCTGTCATTGATTTTGTTGAACTGACAGCCACTTTATAAGCATGCTCTCCAAATACTTCTTTGATCGCCATCGTTTCAAACTTATCATTATAATCTGTGCTTGTTCCATGAGCATTGATGTAATCAATTTCTTCTAATGCAAGACCGCTGTCTTCAACAGCTTGTGTCATGGCTCTGACTCCGCCTTCTCCTCCTGGAGCCGGGGCTGTAATGTGATGGGCATCACCGGTGCCTGCATAGCCTACGATTTCTGCGTAAATTTTCGCTCCGCGTTTTTTTGCAAACTCAAGATCTTCAAGGACAAGAATACCTGCACCTTCACCAATGACGAAACCGCTGCGGTTCGCATCAAATGGACGGCTGGCTGTTGCAGGATCCTCATTGTAGGAGAGTGCTCCAGCTTGGCAAAAACCAGCCAATGCCATATCTGTGATCGGTGCCTCAGTTCCTCCGCAGATCATCGCATCCGCATCTCCGCGCTGAATCACTTTAAACGCGTCACCAATGGAGTTTGCACCTGATGCACAAGCCGTTACCGTACAGGAGTTCATACCTTTTGCTCCAAGAATAATGGAAACCTGTCCTGCTGCCATATCCGGAATCATCATCGGTACAAAGAACGGGCTGACCCTTCTGTAGCCTTTTTTCTCAAAAACACGGAATTGTTCTTCATGCGTATCCATTCCGCCGATTCCAGAACCGATCCACACCCCTACACGCGGTGCGATCTCATCTGTAATGTCAAGCTCTGCATCTTCCACTGCCATTTTAGAGGCAGCTACTGCAAATTGAGTAAAGCGGTCCATTTTTCTTGCTTCTTTGCGGTCCATGAATTCCTGGGGATCGAATTCTGTAGCTTCTGCAGCTACTTTTACCGGGAATTTATCCCGGTCCCTGCGAGTTAGCGGGCCAACACCAGATTCACCTGCAACAATTCGGTTCCATGTTTCTTCTACACTATTTCCAAGGGGAGTAACGGCTCCCATTCCTGTAATTACTACACGTCTTTTCATTTTTAATTCAACTCTCCTTTGAAGAATAGTTAGCTATTATCTTCCCCACCGAAGTGCAACTGCACCCCATGTAAGGCCGCCTCCAAATCCAACGAGTACTAGCAGATCATCATCTTTTATTTTACCATTTTTTAAGGCATCAGAAATAGCCATAGGAATAGAAGCTGATGAAGTATTTCCATATTTATTTACGGTAACTGCCATTTTTTCTTTCGGAAGATCAAGCCGCTGCCGTGCTGCTTCCATGATCCGGATGTTGGCTTGATGCGGAATAAGGTAATCTACATCATCCTTAGTCAATCCAGCTTTTTCAACAACGTTCATGGATGATTCACCCATTTGGCGGACAGCAAATTTAAACACTTCCCGGCCGTTCATATAAAGATATTTGTCCTGATAAAGGTGTTTCGCTCCTCTGCCGTCTGAACCCAGTTCAAAGGAAAGGATCCCTCTGCCTTCAGAAACTGTCGACATTACAGCAGCACCTGCTCCGTCACCAAACAGCACTGCTGTATTTCTGTCATTCCAGTCTGTAATTCTGGACAATTTTTCAGCTCCGACTACCAAGACATTTTTGTAGGTTCCCGATTCAATGAATTGTTTAGCGATCACCATTCCATACATGAACCCAGAGCAGGCTGCACTTATATCCATAGCAACAGCATTAACCGCTCCCAGCCGATCCTGGATCATACAAGCAACGGAAGGAAAAGGCCTGTCAGGAGTGACGGTAGCCACAACAATCAGATCAATGTCCTCTGCATTCATATCAGCGTTTTTAAGCGCCTCTCGTGCAGCATTTTCAGACATGTGTGATGTATTGATATCGTCAGATGCTATTCTGCGTTCTTCAATTCCTGTTCGAGTACGAATCCATTCATCACTTGTATCTACCATTTTTTCCAAATCGAAATTTGTTAACACTTTCTCAGGGACATAAGCACCTAAACCCAGTATTCCAGCATTCATGTCATTACCCCTTTGGTTTATTTTTTATATTTTGTTCGCCAGCTAACTTAGTATCAATTTTTAAGACCTGGTACTAATGTAAGATATTTTTTGTTTTTTGTCCAGTACCGAGATTTCCGGTACAAGATACCAACTTCAAATCAGGGCATATCCTAGAGAGAGATGTAATCAGTCTGAAAATAAGGAGTGGTACATTTGAATTCGCCTCGCTATGGGCCTCCTTCACCAAGGCATCCAAGGCCGCTGATGCATGCAAGAAGCCCATTTCCTCCACCGCGGCAAACAAGAGAACAGCCTCCAAGTGAGCCGCCCTTTATACCTATGGCTTACCGCCAGCCCTTTCAGCGACCCAATCCCTTATTAAGTGCATTCCGGACGAACGATGGGGCGTTTGATTATAACAAGCTGATGGCGGTTATTGATCAGACCGTTAAAGTAGCACAGCAGGTCTCACCGCTCTTTAATGCCTTTAGGAAAAAATAAAAGAGCCAACACAGAGTTGGCTCCTTTTTCCGTTTTCTTAATCCTGTTTTCCGAGCTCATAAGCATCGTTCATTACTTTAAGCAGAAGATTCAACATAGGCTGGATATCCTCCATGGATAATTCCATTCCTTTTTTCTCCAAAAGCTCTTTTCCTTCTGGCAGATGCTTCATGGCAATTTGCATGAATTTCATATTGAGTTCTTGATTCATTGTTCTTCCTCCAATACATGTTCTTTCATTACTTTTCCGTTGGGGAGCTTTCCGGATTTTTTGTATTCGTCAATTTCCTGCTTTATCTTCTTTTCAAAAGAAGCAGGCACTTGCGGGCTGAACCTGCCCAGAGAAATGGCTTTCTCCTTAAATCCATATTGCAGATTCCCGGATTTCAGATCGCCTTCATTAAACTTGTCAGCGACAAATCCATACACATATTCAACATTTTGCACCGTACTAGTCAGTACTGTAGCGCGGCCGAGATCCGATTGGTCAGATACATAGCCTACCGCGTATAGTGCTTTCTTTTTCACTTCTTCAATAACAGGGATGGTAAATCCGTCACCTGCAGGATAGAAGACATCTGCCCCGGAAGCTTCCATCTTACGGAATGCGCTGATAGCCTTCTGTTCATCGCTCCAGCTGTGTACCACATTCTTATCCACTTTAATTTTGGGCTTTTGGTAACGAGCACCTTCTATAAAGCCATCTATTTCAGGCTGCCAATCCTGGGCGGCAATTACTCCAAGATGGTTGGTGCGGCTCATTTTGGCTGCTGCCATTCCAGCGAAAAAACCCATTCCATATGAATTAAAATGAATGCTCGTTACATTTTTGCCATGTACTTTTCCATTAAAGCTCACAAAGTGCATCTTGGGAAAATCACTGCTGATCTGATCAAAGATATCAGCATAAATCTTACCATGGCCAAAAACGAGGTTAACCTTTTTCTTCTGAAACTCTTTTACTGCTTTAAGCACCTGGCTTTTTGTTTCTATTTTTTCTTTATAAAAAACTTCATTCCCATATGTATCCTGAATCTTTAAAAGCCCTTTATACCCCTTGTCACCCCAGCCCTGATCATTGATTGTATCCTGAATCAGGAGTCCCGTGTTTTGAAGGTTCTGTGAAGATTTTTCCTGGCATCCTGTGAGACCTAACAGTATACAAGCTGCCAGGAGCAATGTTTTGATCTGCATTTTGGACGTTCACTCCCATTTCCTCGCTTGCCGGATATCCCCTTTTTTTAGTATAAAGAATAATGGGAAAAGCGCAAGCGCCCTGATAAGGTCCGTCAAGCGCTGGAGTTCTTACACAGCAACACGCTTTTTGTGTTGAGGTGTAAGAGTGAAGCGACCTCGAGGACCTAGGCGCTGAAGCTGGACAATAAAAAAAGGGAAAACATATTTTCCCTTTTTATGCCTTAAACCTATTTTTGAGCCTTTCCTTGCTATGCTGAATCTGCTTTTTCAAACCTTCTTCGATTTTAATATCTGAGCGGAATCCAAGTTCTTTAGCTGCCTTTTCTCCTACAACTACCATGTTTCGCTTTTCTTTTGGAAATTCATCTTCTTTTATAGATAGGAGTTTTAATCCTTTGCGCCACTCTCCGCTTGTTCCGCTGACTATATTATATATCACATTTCTGCTTTCGTTTTCTGCAGCCAGACATAATGCTCTGACAGCATCTTCAACGTAGATCGCATCCTCCGTGACAGAATCTTTTTTTACCATCATTACATCACGTTCTCCTTCGTCTGCGCTGATGATCTGCTGAAAAGTCATCCCCTCAGGCTGCCAAGGGCCATATACTGTTGGAAATCTTAGAATGACGTATGAAAAATGCTTTTTTGCAGCAGCCATTCGAATGCAATTCTCTTCTGTGAGTTTAACCAATCCGTACAATGTCTCCGGATTCGCTGCAGAGTTCTCTGTAACTTCACCTGTTTTTTTTCCATACACATCATAAGAAGAGGAAAAGATGAATTTCGTTTTTCGGCTGTCTATTGATTCAGCTAACAGCCGCATACAATGAACATGGTCCTTTACTCTATCTTCAATATTACTCCATTGTTCATTTGGCTGAATCCCACAGGCAAGATGGAAAACCACATCGACCTTTTGCATAATCTTCATCAGGTCCGCCTGTTCGATTCGCTGATTAATGAGTTCAAAGTTTGCGTTTCTTCCAATATAATCTAATTTTTCGGTTGATTGGGAGCCATCGATTCCTATGACCTCCACATCATCCTCTAAAAGTTTGGTACATAAGTGGGAGCCAATAAACCCTGCTGCTCCTGTAACGAGTGCTCGTTTCATGAACAATCCTCCGTTCTTTATCCTTCTCTATATCGTATTTTTCAACTTAAGGAGTATGCATCTTAAGAAAAGCACATAAAAAAACCTGCAACAATAAAGTCACAGGATGGTTTCAAAGCGGCTGTAAAAATAAGGGATGGAAGTATACCGTTCTGCACTTTTACCCGGCATCTGTATGGTCAGCGAAACAGAGAAACCTTTTTCAAGGCAAGAGGATTCAAAGGGCCGGCTATGCACTTTGAAAGGATAAACCGAACCTGCCGCATCATGAAAAATTTTAATCGGTACATTGCTTTTCAGGTTGAACCGAGAAATCTCTTTGTCTAGAAATCCATCGATCTGTTCGTTTTTTATTCCGTAAGCCTGGCTGATTTCTTTGCGGATTCGCTTTAAAAATAATTTGTTTTGCTTTTCCTGCTGAAAATGCCCCTTTAGATCCAGGCAGGGGTTGATAAAAATGGCAGACCGGATGTATCCTTCCATATCATTGATAAAATCGAGTGCGGTAAGAGCACCCATTCCTTCTGCCAGGATATGAATCTTCGGATTTAGAATTTCATATTTCAGAACATATCGGTAAACTCTTCTCGCAAGATTTACAGCCTCTGGGTTCCCCCAGTTGCGTCCGTATAGATGAGAGTAAAAAACGGTGTATCCCATTTCCATCAGAGTACGGATGAGCATGAACCGGTCAGTGTTCTGTTTCCATAAACTTGTATGATTATCAACAAAATGATTGCAGTCTCCAAATACCATGACAGCAAAACCGTTTGGCTGTTCAGGAAGATGTATTGTATTCCATTGTCCATCTAAGCTGAATGATCTCTCTTCGATACTCACTTTTCTCCCCTCATCCAAAGTTTTCTTACTTATTCTATGTCCGTTCTGTGAAATGGAGAAGGGATATGCCTATTCCTGGCTGATTTCCTAAAACATTTAAAGACAAAACATTGATTTTTTGTTACTATATCAAGAGAAGAACTCGTTTACATAAAGCTGAGGTGAACTAAATGCGCTATTTCTGGACGTTAATCTGGTCATTACTTTTAAGCAACATGGCATTTTATGTACTGGCTTCCATGCAGGGCGGAGCATACGACTTCGCAAAAGCTACAACATTTGGCGTGATCTTTGCCGTATTTATCATGATCATCGGTGCTGTACTTCCAAATGAAGCAGAAACTGCAGAATAACCAAAATAGCAGCCCATCACATCCGTGAAGGGCTTTTTTTCATAATAAGGACGTATCTGGAGGTTATCGAATGAAAGAATCCATTACCGCTTTCCTGGATGACAATTTTGACTTATTTAAAGAAGTTGCCCGCTATATTTGGGAGCATCCCGAGCTTGGCTATAATGAATATCAGTCATCCAATAAACTCATTGACACATTAAGATCATTTGGTTTTGAGGTTGAAGAGAATATCGAGGGAATGGAAACGGCATTTATTGCTGTTTATGACAGCGGACAATCCGGACCTTCCATCAGCTTTCTGGCAGAATATGATGCACTTCCGGAAATTAACCACGCTTGTGGCCATAATTTGATTGGTACGATGAGTACGGCTGCCGGAATTGCACTTAGCCGAGTGCTCGCCGAGACCGGAGGAAAAGTACTTGTATATGGAACGCCTGCAGAAGAAACTGGAGGAGCCAAGGTTCACCTTACCGATAAAGGATACTTTGACCGTGCAGATGCTGCTCTCATGTGCCATCCATACAAAGCCTTTGAACGAAGCGGATCGAGTATGGCGATGGAAGCTCTGCAATTTGACTTTAAGGGCAAATCCGCGCATGCTGCTGCTTCACCTCATGAAGGAATCAATGCTCTGGATGCTGTCATTTCATTGTTTAACAATGTGAATGCTCTCCGACAGCAGGTCACCCCAGATGTCCGCATCCATGGAGTAATCACGCAGGGCGGTACCGTACCCAATGTAATTCCGGATCGAACACAAGCTAAATTCTATGTGCGTGCGTCCACTGTTGAACAATTGCCAGACCTGGTGAGAAGAGTAAAAGACTGTGCTGCAGGAGCAGCTATGAGTTCGGGCTGTGAATGGGAAGCCTCACATTATGAACTCGGCTACGCCAACTTGCTTACGAATGAATCCATGTCAGATGCGTTTACAAAAAATCTCGTATCCCTCGGCATTCCGCTCGAAGAAATTGAAACAGGGAATGACCATGGATCACTCGATTTAGGTAATGTGAGCCAGGTTATACCAGCGATCCACCCGTATATTAAGATTACGGATGCCTTTCATAATCTCCATACGAGAGAATTTTGCACTGCAGCCAATTCAGAAAAGGGCTATGATGGAATGCTCATCGGTGCAAAATCACTTGCACTAACCGGCTATGACCTCCTGACGAATCCACAGCTTCTAAAGACTGTCAAAGAAGAATTCGAAAACCGCGAAAAAAGGACCTGATCCCAGGTCCTTTTTTCTTTTACGCGCCAGTTCGTTAAAATTACGCGCCAATCAGGTTGATTTACGCGCCGATCTTAGCTTTTTACTCGCCGATCCCGGCAATTTACGCGCCAATCTCTTTTTTCAGCAGAATCATGGCTTTCGTTTATACGTCCAAACACGGTTATGATTTGAATTTTTCGGAAAGGGATCCCCCGTACTAAGCTGGACCTCTTGCGGATCGTTGACCATGCTTCCGGTTTCGCCGATTTCTACATAGATGCCATTGTTTGGAGCCTTTTGCCCATGTTTAAATTGATGATTCTGACCCAATGTTTCCACACTCCTTTTTACATTTTCGTTGATTACTATTCCCAAAAACACACAAAAAAACCAACCAATAATGGCTGGCTCGGAAATTAGTAATATGGAACAGGCGTGACGTTCGCCAGGTTGGATACCGGGATGATAAACCGTTCAATTTCATAGCTTCTTACAGGCTGCGAAAACCCGTAATATGGATAATCGTATTCGGTTTCGTTGTTCTCTCTTTCACTGTCCTGCCCCTCATCAATAATGGGAGAAGCAAAATAAATATTCTGTCCGTCCATGAATTCAATAAATCCATCGTATACACTGCCATCGAGCATGGTTACCGAAACAAATCGCTGAATGTTTTTCCGGCACAGCTTCTGCATCTTTTTGAACATTTGAGGATTCGGCGGGAAGCCTTGCTGCTGAAAGCCCGGTTGCGGTTGCTGGTAGCCTTGCGGCTGGAAACCTTGCTGTTGAGCATAATAAGGATTCTGGTTATTAAACATGGGGCACCTCCTTACTAACACATGTTATTCACCCAGCCCCAATGTGTTCATCCCCTTACATGACAGATGCAAGCAGTGCTTTTTGAACATGCAGACGGTTTTCTGCTTCCTCAAAGACAACGGAATGAGTTCCATCTATTATTTCACCTGTCACTTCTTCCCCTCGGTGTGCAGGCAGGCAATGCATGAAAATATAATCCGGATTTGCGCCTGATAAAGATTCGCTGTTTACTTGATAATCTTTGAAAGCTTCGAGACGCTCATTGGTTTCGTCTTCCCAGCCCATGCTTGCCCATACATCGGTATACACGATATCGGCATGTTGTATGCCTTCTTTTAAATCATTGGTCACAAGAATCTTCGCACCCGATTCTTTTGCAATTTCCTGCGCTTTACTTACAATCTCCGCTTTCGGCTTATAATTCTTCGGAGTCACAATGGTACAGTCCAGTCCCACTTTAGCCGAGCCGATCATTAAGGAATGGGCCATGTTGTTTCCGTCCCCAATATACGTTAATTTTTTTCCTGCAAAAGCGGATTTATATTCAAGAATGGTCATGAGATCAGCAAGTACTTGGCATGGATGATAATCATCGGTCAATCCGTTGATTACAGGAATATCTGCATGCAGAGCAAGTTCTTCAACAATCTCATGGTTAAATGTTCTGATCATAATTCCATCAAGATACCTTGACAGCACTTTAGCGGTGTCGGCGATCGATTCTCCTCTTCCCATTTGAATGTCACGGGAACTTAGGTGCAGAGCATGCCCGCCTAACTGAAGCATGCCGACTTCAAACGAGACTCTGGTTCTGGTCGATGATTTTTCAAAGATCATTCCTAGGGTTTTTCCTCCCAGCAGGTGTTTTAGCTGGTTTTCTTTTTTCAGCTGAAGGGCATAGTGAAGGATTTGTTGTATTTCATCCGCCTTCCAGTCCGCCAGGGTTAACAGGTCCTTGCCTTTGAGTGACGTTTCCGCAATGGATGCCATCGGATTCATAGTTTAACTCCCTTTCTTTCTTGTTTTTCTTTGATATGGATAGGATTTTCGTTATAAGACAATAGCCCATACTGATAGAACGCGCATGTTTCCCATTGTGTAAAGATATAATTGCCCGCCAGGCTGGCTTCCATTAATCTTTCATGCGATTGTTCATCACTGCCCGTTGAAAAATAAATGCCCGTCTGCCTCGATTGGTTCCACTCTGAAAAAGACAGCTGTGAAGGAAAGAACACCTCCATGCCTTTCTCTTTCCAATTTTGAAGAAGTTGAGTTTCTTCTATAGAAAGCAGTTCTTCCTCCATGTCTGCAAAAAGGCTGGCTGGCATCGAAGCATCTCCTGTTCGCGCAGCTGGATTGCATCCTGTAAAGATTTTTTGTACGGCTTCCCCTACAGAATCTCCAATTCCCAGCACCTCTCCGGTTGAACGCATGATTGGTGCGGTTTTTGGCGAGAGTCCTGGAAGCTTAACATTGGAGAATACCGGTGCTTTTACAGCAAAATAATCGCTTTCATTTAGTCCGGCTTCTATTCCGATTTCAGGCAATGTTTTACCAATCATGACTTGTACTGATGCCTGTATAATGTTCACACCTGATATTTTATTAAATATTGGTGCAGTCCTCGATGCGCGAGGGTTGATCTCAAGGACATATACCTGGTTTCCATCGATGACGAACTGGATATTGAATATTCCTTTGAATGGCATAGAACTTGCTATAATTTGGGTGTATGTGACGATATGTTCTATCGTGCTTTTTTGCAGGCTGACTGGAGGTGTGATAGCTGTGCTGTCTCCAGAATGGATGCCAGCTGGCTCGATATGTTCGAAAATCCCAGGAATAAATACCTTTTCTCCGTCCGTCAAGACATCCACTTCCGCCTCTTTTCCGGCAATATAACGGTCGACTAGGACGGGAAACTCGATGGCCTGTGTGTTCATATAATTCTTCAGTTCCTCATCACAGTGAACAATCATCATTCCTTTCCCACCGATTACGTAGGAAGGGCGAAGCAAGACCGGGTAGCCGATCTTCTGTGCGGATGTCAGCACTTCTTGCTGATCATACGCTGTTTCCCCTGGCACATGAGGGATGCCGCATTTTTTCAGAAAGTGATAAAACCGATCCCTGTTCTCCATTTCATCGATCAGATCCGCATTTGAACCAAGGACTTTGATACCCGCTTCTTCCAGCTGATTTGCTACATTAATAGCTGTCTGTCCCCCAAACTGAAGGATCGCTTTTTCGGCTCCTTCAAACTCCAGTACGTTCATGATGTCCTCAAATGAAAGAGGTTCAAAATAAAGTGTATCCGCGACCTCAAAATCAGTACTTACGGTTTCGGGATTATTGTTGATCAGAATGGTCTCATAGCCTTCCTTCTGCAAAGCAAGCACGCCATGAACACAGCAATAATCAAACTCCACTCCCTGACCGATCCGGATTGGGCCAGAACCGATAATAGCAACTTTTTCTTTGTCCACTGGTGATTTGTCACTTTTCCCTCTCCAGCTTGAGTAATAATAAGCCGTATCAGCAGTAAATTCTGCCGCACATGTGTCGACCATTTTATATGAAGGAACGATTCCTGATTGAATCCTTTTTTGTCTTACTTCATTTTCAGTCACGTTCCAGGCCGCTGCGATCGTCTGGTCAGAGAATCCCGCAGCTTTCCATTCAGAAAGCTTGTTTACTTCCAGGTCTTTCATTGAACTGCTCTTTATCTGCTGGTCGAGGTCTGCCAGTTTTTTAAATGAAGCAAGAAAAAATGAATTGATTTTCGTCCATTCATGAATCTCTTCAACCGAAGTTCCCCTGCTGAGCAATTCGGTGATCGCAAAGAACCGGCGGTCGTCCGCTTCTAATAAAAGATTTTTCAGCTTCCCGCTCCCCCATGTCTTAAGCTCCTGCAAAAAAATACTTTCCGTGTCCAGTTCCAGAGAACGGACAGCCTTTTGCAAAGCCGCTTCCAGGTTCCTCTCGATGGCCATCACTTCTCCGGTGGCCTTCATTTGCGTTCCGAGTTTTCTTTCTGCTTCCGGAAATTTGTCAAACGGCCAGCGCGGCATTTTAACCGTAATATAGTCCAAAGCAGGTTCAAAGCTGGCAAACGTTGAACCAGTAACTGGATTTTTCAGCTCATGAAGCTGATAACCAATGCTTAACTTGGCTGCTATTTTTGCGATTGGATATCCGGTTGCTTTTGAAGCCAGGGCAGATGATCGGCTTAAACGAGGGTTCACCTCAATCAGATAATAGGCTTTGCTTTCTGGATCAAGAGCGAACTGGATATTGCAGCCGCCGATAATACCAAGTGCCCTGATGATTTTTATGGCTGACGAACGCAGCATGTGGTATTCCTGGTCTGTCATTGTCTGGCTTGGTGCGACAACCATCGAATCGCCGGTATGTATGCCTACCGGATCAATATTTTCCATATTGCATATCGTGATACACGTATCATTGCAGTCGCGTACCACCTCATATTCAATTTCCTTAAATCCGGCAATGCTTTTCTCGATCAGACATTGGCCGATCGGACTTGCTGATAGACCTTTTTTAACGATGACATTCAGTTCGTGCTCTGTATGCGCAGTACCGCCCCCGAAGCCTCCCAGCGTGTATGCTGGACGAATAATTACCGGAAACCCTATTTTTCCTGCAAACGCAGCAGCTTCTTCAGCTGTTGTTACAATTTCACTGTCGGGTACAGGTTCATCAAGCTCATGCATCAATGCACGGAAAAGCTCGCGGTCTTCTGCTTTTTTAATGGACTCCAAATTTGTCCCAAGCAGTTTTACATTGTGTTCCTCTAGAATCCCCTTTTCCTGAAGCTCCATTGCCAAGTTCAACCCGGTTTGACCGCCGACTGAAGCCAAAAGTCCGTCAGGTTTTTCCTTTGAGATAATGCTTGCCAAGGACTGGGCATTCAGAGGTTCAAAATATACTTTATCGGCATACGTTTCATCCGTCATGATGGTAGCCGGATTATTATTGACGAGAACAACATGTATTCCTTCTTCTTTCAGCGCTGCACAGGCTTGTGTTCCTGCATAATCAAATTCAGCTGCCTGCCCGATGACGATAGGCCCCGAACCAATCACCAGGACACTATGAATCTCTTGCTGCTTAGGCATAAATCTTTTCGCTCCTCTTTTCTTTGATTAGTTCAATAAAACTGCTGAACAAATGAGCATGATCTTCCGGTCCTGGATTGGCCTCAGGATGAAACTGGGCCGTCATGACCGGATGTGTTTCATGAAACATCCCTTCTACACTTCCATCATTGATATTTTTATAGAGCACTTGAAACCCGGTATGAATTAAACTGTTTTCCTCCACAACATAGCCATGATTTTGCGAGCTCATCGCCACTTTATTCGTTCTCACATTAATGATGGGATGATTCGCTCCCCGATGGCCAAATTTTAATTTTTTAGTATTTCCGCCGAAAGCCAGTGCCAAAAGCTGATGACCGAGACAAATACCAAATGAAGGGTAGAGCTCGGCTAGCCTTCTGTACACTGGCATATAGGGTGCCAGTTCTTTTGGATTGCCCGGTCCATTTGAAAAGAGAAGGCCATCCGGTTTTAGTTTATGGAGAACTTCTTCTTGTGTATCATAAGGGACGATGGTCACTTTGCATCCGGACGAGATAAAGGCATCCAAAATGGATTTCTTATATCCGAAATCAATCATTACGATATGTGTTTTTCCTTTGCCGTACACCTCAGATTTTGTCACGGCTACTTCTTTTACCAGCCTTCCCTGCATCCCTTTTTGTTCTTTGAAATCCTGCAAAGTTTGTTCACTGCTGGTTAATAACCCTTTCATGTCTCCCTCGGAACGGATCAATTTTATTAGAGACCGGGTGTCTGCTCCGCTCAAATGCGGTATATTATGCTTCTTCAGCAAAGCTGAAAATGACTCCTGGCTCTGATAGTGATGGCCTTCTTCATCTGCAGAGCATGTCACCACTCCGGCTGGCTGAGGAACGATAGATTCAAAGTCTTCTTTATTGATCCCATAATTTCCGATGAGAGGATAAGCAAAAACAACAATCTGTCCGTGATAAGAAGGATCGCTCAGTACCTCCTGATATCCGGTCATTCCGGTAAAAAACACCACTTCACCGCTCGAGCATTGCGTCTTCCCGTGCCAAATCCCTTTAAAACTTTCTCCATTAGAAAGCTGCAAGTATCCTTTCATCATTCCTTCTCCTTTGTATATTAATTTATATATTTGGATTTTTATGCATTTTCTTGTAAAAAAAAATGAGTTATACTAGGATGCTTTTCTTTTTAACAGCTTTAGATATTTTTTTGACGCCTTCCGCCAGTTCTTCATAACTCATGTTTAGAGGCGGGAGAAGACGCAAAACACACTCTCCTGCCGGCAGTGCCAGCACCCCATCGTTTTGAAGTTCCTGAATGAGTGGCGCGGCTTTATGACTGAATTCAATACCTGCCATCAACCCCAGCCCTCTGACTTCTAATACTTCCTTACAAGGAGAAAGTTCTTTCTGTAATTCTTCAATTAAAAAAGCGCTTTTTTTCATCACTTCATCCAGAAATACGTCAGAGAACACTTCTTTTAGTACGGCACTCGCTGCTGCCATGGCAAGCGGATTCCCCCCGAAAGTCGTTCCGTGGCTGCCTGGTCCAAACGCTGTGCTTACTTCCTCAGTCCCCAGTACAGCACCTACTGGAAAACCGTTGCCTAGTCCTTTTGCGGACGTAACGATATCAGGTTTTAATCCATAATGCTGAAAAGCAAAAGCTTTCCCAGTCCGTCCAATCCCAGTCTGCACTTCATCAATGATCAAAAGTATGTCATGATCCTTGCAATGCTGCTGAACCCTTTGCAAGAAGGATTCATTTCCCGGTATGACACCGCCTTCTCCTTGAACCACTTCGAGCATTACCGCAGCTGTCTGTGAATCAGCGTATTTGATCAATGAATCAAAATCATTAAAAGGAACCGTTTGAAAGTCCGCCAGCATCGGCCCGAATCCTTTTTTAATCTTATCCTGCCCTGTTGCTGCCATTGCTCCATAGGTTCTTCCATGAAAGGACTGCTCAAACGTTATGATTTTTGTTTTCCCAGTAAATTTTCTTGCCAGTTTAATAGCAGCTTCATTCGCTTCCGCTCCGCTGTTGCAGAAAAACACTTTATTTAGATGAGTAGGCTTAACCAGCAGTTCTGCAGTTTCTTCCTGAAGATCAGATTGGAACAGGTTAGATGTATGCCAGACTTTTTTCAATTGTTTTTCAACCGCAGCTGTGACCGCTGGATGAACATGGCCTAAATTGCAAACACCGATACCGCTCGTAAAATCAAGATAAGACTTGCCCGCCTGATCGGTCAACGTACTCCCGCTTCCACTTTCAATCTGCAGGTCCCATCGGCCGTAGTTTGAAAATAGTGCACTCAACTGTATACCTCCTCTTTTATGATCATCGTCCCTTTCATTTCTTTTCCTACGATCTGAATCTCTTTAATTTTGGATTGCAGACATCCTATAGCCGCCTGTACTTTTGGAATCATCCCTCCTGTTATGACCCCGTTATTAATCAGCTCATGTATTGAAGCGATGGACGCTTTTTGAACAGTCTTGCCTTCTGCCATAATTCCGTTGACGTCTGTCACAAAAATCAGAGATTCCGCCTCCATCGCAGAGGCAACTTCAAAGGCGACTGTATCTGCATTTAAGTTCAAGATTTCTCCAGTAAGATTCCTTGATACTGATGCGATGACAGGGATAAAACCAGCTTTGATCAGCTGCGTCAGCGTTCCGCTGTTCACCTTTAAAATCTTGCCCACATGGCCCCATTGTTCTTTTTTCAGATAGTCACATTCCAATAGCGCACCATCATTGCCATTTATTCCGATAGCTTTGAGCCCCAGCTGGTTCAGCTGATACACAAACCAGGGATTCAGCCGGCCTGCAAGTACCATTTCGGCTGTTTCTGCCGCTCGGCCGGAGGTTCGCCTCACACCGTTGATAAATTCATTTGGTATGGACAGGACATTCATAAATTTGGTAATATCCGGTCCGCCTCCATGAACAAGTATGATTTGTTTTCCTTCTTCCTGCATATCTTTTAACCTCTGAAAAAATGAAGGCTCCAGCGCTTTCAGAACGCTCCCTCCGCACTTAATGATTACCAATTGATCCATCCTGTCTCCTCCTCACGTCGTATAGCTGGAATTGATTTGTACGTAATCATAGGTTAGGTCGCAGCCCCAAGCTTTTCCTATTCCGTTTCCTGTATGGAGGTTGACTGTTATGGAAATTTCGCTCCCTGTTAAGTAGCCAGAGATCTCTTCATGGTTAAAGCGTTCGATTTCACTCTGCACCAGTACAGGAAAATCTCCTATATAAAGATCAATCGCTTCTGGACTCATTTCGATGCCTGCATATCCAAGGACAGCTACGATCCTTCCCCAGTTGGGATCACAACCGAAGATGGCCGTTTTCACTAGCGGTGAACCAACGATGGACTTTGCTGCCGCTCTAGCTTCCTCATTGCTTGCCGCCCCTTCCACCTTCACCTCGATCAATTTCGTTGCTCCCTCTCCATCTCTTGCGATGGCTTTCGCAAGATCGGTGCACGTTAGTGTCAATGCTTGAAGGAATGTTCCCCAGTCAGGGTGATCAGGAGTGAGTTCCTCATGATCTGCATATCCATTGGCAAGTATGAGAACCATGTCATTCGTCGATGTTTCACCATCAACAGTAATACAGTTGAAGCTTTGATCTGTCACTTTTTTCAGTGCGTGATGAAGGTTTTCGGGAGATATGTTAGCATCCGTTGTTAAAAAGGAAAGCATCGTCGCCATATTCGGATGAATCATTCCAGATCCTTTCGCTGTACCCGCCAGCACCACCTCTGATTCGCCTACAGTAAAAGAGTAACAAGCGTTTTTTGTCTTCGTATCGGTCGTTAAAATCGATTGGCTGAACTCCAGCGCTTGATTCAGTTTGGATGCGGGATTCAATTGCTGAATTCCTTTTAATATTGTATCGATCGGCATTGTCTCGCCGATAATGCCTGTGGAGGCTACCCCAACATGATTCTGTTGCAGTCCAAATCGTTCACTCACTTCATTGCGCATGGCATAGGCATCCAATCTGCCCTGTTCTCCCGTAAAGGCGTTGGCATTCCCAGAATTAACAATCACAGCCTGCAGCAATCCTTCAGTTTCAATGCTTTCCTTCGTGACCTCCAGGGGAGCTGCCTTGATCTTATTTGTTGTATATACTGCCGCAGCTGAAGCTGGTTTCTCGCTCAAAATAATACCTAGATCTTTTTTCTTGTATTTAATTCCGCAGTTCATACCCGCAGCTGAAAATCCTTTTGGCAATGTAATATTTGATCCTGTAACTTTTTTTAGATGAGATGAAACGATAGAAGCCACATCGGCTCTCCTTTCTTTATGGAAAAACTGGACTTGCCGGCAATCCGGCTGCTTCCGGAAATCCATTCATTAGATTAAAATTATGTACAGCCTGGCCTGCTGCACCTTTCATCAGGTTATCGATGACCGATACAGCTGTTATGCGCTGTGTCCGGTGATCAAAGGACCAGCCGATGTCACAAAAATTGCTTCCGTACACCTGCCTGGTGGAAGGAAATCCTTGTGATGGAGAAAGCCTGATAAAATCATGCTGTTCTGCATACTCGATATAGGTTTCCTCAATCTCCTTCGGACTGACCCCCTCCTTCACTTTTGCATACATCGTATTCATGATTCCACGCGTCATAGGAACCAAATGTGAACTGAACGTAATGGGCTTGTTCGTTTCACAATAGTGATGGAGCATTTGTTCAATTTCTGGAATATGCTGATGCTGGTTTACCTTATAGATTTGCAGATTATCGTTAGCAAACGGAAAATGTGCCGAAACAGAAGGAACCGCCCCAGCTCCTGATACACCAGACTTTGCATCAATAATAATTGTACTGACTTCTATTAAACTCTTTTTGATCAGCGGCAAAAGGCCGAGCAAAGCTGCCGTCGGGTAGCACCCGGGGTTGGCGATCATCTGAGCGTTTCTTATTAGATCTGTGTTCCACTCTGATAGTCCATAAACCGCTAGATCAACCCACCTGGCATCGGGCGGTTCTTTTTTGTACCACTGCTTATATTCCTCACTTTTCTTTAAGCGGAAGTCGCCTGCAAGGTCAATCACCTTCATCCCCCGCTCAAGAATCGGAGGCAGCAAACTTGCAGAGACCCCCGTAGGTGCTGATGAAAACAGAAAGTCAACCTGTTCAGGAATTTTGTACGGATCGATGTCTTCCAGCTTTCCCTCCTTGATGCCGTTCAAATGGGGATAGATTGTTTCAATCGATTCTCCTTTTTTACTTGATGAATACAACGTAAGCTTTTTTACACCGGGATGCTGCAGCAGCAGCCGCACAAGTTCAAGACCCCCGAAGCCTGTTGCTCCTACAATACCGACATTCAAAACTTCCACCTCGTTTTTTTAATGTATGTTTCATTATATGTATGTATAAAGATAAATTCAACTGTATATTTATAAATTTTTTATTTTTTCTGAGTTGATTGCACAAATCGTTGCGTTTAAGATAAGGAAAAGGAGGTGGGAGAATGAAGGAATACGTGGGAGAATGCAGCCAATGCAAAAAGCCCATCTATTGTTTAGAGGGCTTTTTAAATGGCATTCATGTGGACCAAACGACATTATTATGTTTTTCGTGTGCAGAACGCGAAAATTAACCTCCGCTTACCGGAGGAATAAAGGCGACAGTATCCCCTGTGGACACTTCTGTATCATCATCGGCAAATTCTTCATTGACCGCCGATAGACAGCCTATAAACATTTTTGGAAAATCATACTTTTTTTCTAATGCGGATTTAATATCAGAAATACGGAGCCGTTCTTCATCCAACTGAAGCTCAGCCGTGCCTGCGCGTTCCTGCATGCCGGCAAACAACAACACTCTAATCATTTTTATCTTCCTCGCTTTCAGGATGGCCTTTTGAATAGGCCTCTGTTTCAAGCTGATCTCCCACCCACATCTCTCCGTTATCCCAATGTTCTTTTTTCCAGATGGGGACAATTTCTTTGATGCGCTCGATCGCGTAGCGGCATGCATCAAAGGCTTCTGCCCGGTGAGGTGTAGAAACCGCGATAACAACAGCAATATCAGAAATATCCAGGCTGCCGATTCGGTGGGAAATGGCCGTTCTTGATCCCGGCCAGCGGGCACTAATCTCATCGCCTATCTTCGCAAGCTGTTTTTCTGCCATCGGAATATATGCTTCATACTTTAAATAGACCGTTCTTTTACCCTTCGTCAACTCTCTGACAGTTCCTATAAACGTATTTACTGCACCGGCTTCCGCCCTGATCACTTTATCTATAATGTCCTGTATCAAAATTGGTCCAGTGATAATTTCAAATCGTTTCATGTATTCAACCCCTTAAACAAATCCAGAAGAAAATCTATATATTGTTCCTTTTCGCCAATCCTGAAAAATGGAAGATCTGCTGATATCAGCTGCCTGGAAACAGGCGGCCATGCAATCACCGCAAGAATTTTCACACTGTCTTCAAGAAGTTTTAGATCTGCATTCTCCTTTAACAGGACGATGCGGGGCAGCTGATGTTCCTTGAATCCCTCTAGCAGCAGCAAATCAAGTCCCAGCGGTTCATAGAGTTCCAGCAGCTTGCATAAGCTTGCTTGCATATTAAGACAAAGCTGAAAAGCATTCCCGCCTTCAACCCCTGAAACAACTGCCCCCGCTCTGCGGTGTGCTGCGGTATCCGTTTCATCGTCTCGAAATTCAACCCGGCCGCCATGTCCATGATGCTTAAGCGTTCCGGTCATGATTCCAGCCTTGGCCGCAGCCTCTAATAGGTTTGTAATCAAAGTTGTTTTTCCGCTGTTCTTATATCCTACGACTTGGACTTTACTGCCAGATCCCATGGCCATACACTGCCTTCCCCGTCTAATAAGAGCGTGGTCACTTCCGATCCTTTTTCCCACCCCCTCGTTCCCCCAGGCAGAACGATTAGCGCATTGGCGTCTGCGAGGGAGGAAACGGAACCCGATTTATCCAAGCCTACTGGAACAGAAGATGGTGCAGAGCCCCTCCATTCCACTCTGCTTCGCACAAAACGTGTAAATGGATTCGGTTTAAGGAAATCCTCCTGTAACTCTGTTTTTAAAACGCCAAGATGAACCTTTTCGGCATTCAAGGCATTCAAAAGATAAGGACGCACGAACAGCTCACAGCCCACAAAGCATGCTGACGGGTTGCCGGAGAGGCCAAATAAAAGTTTCCCCTTGTAAACCGATGCTGAAGTAACGCTCCCCGGCCTCATCGCGATTTTATTAAAAAGCAGCTTTGCCCCCATCTTCTTATAGATTGCCGGCAAATGATCAAAATCTCCCACTGAAACGCCGCCTGTCGTGATTAAAACATCACATCGTTCTAAAGCGCCGACAATACCCGTATACGTTTGCTCGAAATCATCCGGTAGTTTGCCGAGTATGTGAGGTTCACCGCCTATTTTTTTGATCTGTGAGGCAATCATGTAGGCATTGCTGTTTCGAATCTTTCCGGGAACGAGCTCCTCCCCAACATCCAGCAGCTCTGTACCAGTTGCTAATATCCCCACCACCGGCTTCTTCATAACCTTCACTCTTTCATAACCGAAGGTAGCCAGAAGAGCGACAGCACCCGGATGAATTTTTGAGCCTTTTTTTAAGATCGGAGTTCCCTGTTTTGTGTCTTCACCCTGTTCAGAAATATTATCACCTGGGTGGACAGTTCGTCTTATCTCAATATGCCTGCTGTCCCTCTCGCTCACGAGCTCCAGCATGATGACGGCATCTGCACCTTTTGGGATCTCAGCCCCTGTCATTAGGCGTACGGCCTCTCCCTCTTGAACTGTTTTTTCAGAAACATGGCCTGCTCCGATTGAATCGATCACGTTTAAGATTACAGGAGCTTGTTTTGATGCACCATTTGTATCTTCAGCTCTAATTGCAAATCCATCATAAGGAGAACGATCAAAAGGAGGCACATCATGGGTAGCTTTAATGTCTTCCGCTAAATAACGGTTATCACTTACTTCAAGAGGAATCTTTTCGGTCGGCAATTCAAATGTTTGATCCAGTACACTCCGTACTGCTTCCCAGACGGGTATGATTTCCCGTTTTTCAATCGGCATCATGCTCACCTCTCTCTCTTTGGTTATTTCAGATCTATAAATATTTGGCAAACCATTTTACCGTTTCGAGATACGCCGTCCTAGATACTTTATGCCCTGAGGTTTCATCCGCGATGTATTGGATTTTCTCAGGATTTTTATAAACAGCCTTTGCTTTTCTATAGAAATCGCAGCTTTGGCTGAAAGGTACCACTTCATCGATCTTGCTGTGCCATAATAACAGAGGCCGATTATCAAGCTTTTCCATGCACGATGTTAAATCAAAGGGCTTAATGATGGAGATGACCTTCGCGAGTGCCTCTTCTGAAAAAGGAAAGGAAACTTCCTGCTGTTTCATCTTTTCAATCTGCCAATAAGCAAAATCTTCATAGTACGGTGTTCCCATGAGTGTTACAGCGGCTTTTATATAAGGATACTGCGATAGAGCTCCAAATGTAATGATCCCTCCCATGGAAGTACCTGAAACCCCTACCCTCTTTGGGTCAATTATGCCTTCCCGATCAAGAGATTGAACAAGTGTATGTATGTCCTGGATACCTTGAACGACGATATCCCAGAAGGAATACATCCTTTTATCTCCTGAAACGTCAGACATTCGTTCACCATGATGAAGCATATCCGGCAGAACGACACGGTATCCTTTTTGGGCAAGGGCATAGGCAAAGTGCAGGTTGTGCTCCTTTGCGCTCGTGAATCCATGGATAAACAACATTAAAGGAAGCTTTTCATTCTCTTTGCCCGTTTCAAAAGCATGCAGCACCGGAATGTTATCAATTGTTCGTGTTTCTATGGTTACCATATACTCCTCCTTTGCTTATTGTTTTCTCTATCATAACAAGTTAATCGAAATTTGCGTATTAGAAAAGCTCAATCGCCCGTTAAAGTCCGACAGCGCTGGAACTCTTACCCAACAACACGCTTTTTGTGTTGTTGGGTAAGAGTGAAGCGACCTAAGACGAAATGGTAAATATTTTTCGTCTCTCGAGAACTTATGCTGAAAACTGAAGTTCGTTTTCAGCACTGGGTGATTGAGCTAGACATTACATCTATGCATGCTAAGTTGCTTTATACTTTCTTACCTTGGTCATTGCCTTACTGTTTCTTTTTATTGTAATAATTCACGGGATACATGCTTCCTTCCGACACCATTTCATTATCATCGATATCATATGGATCGGGATGGCCCGCTTTATTCACAGGCAGTTTCTGATCTTTTTCCTCTTTTTTCATAAAAGGAAGGATTTTATCTTTCATGTCATTGACCATCATTTTAGCCATAGTCCTGTTGGAACCCTTACGCAAGAGGTAGGATGTTACTCCGGCAGCGGACAATGCAAAACCAGATAGCAGCAAATATTTCTTCTTCATGGAAACTCCTCCTTCTTGAACCAATATGTATGTAGCATTACCCTTGAGCCGATACTGTAAAACTTCCTTATATTGGACAGTGATTAAGGAAAGCATTACACTAAACTTGAGAACCGAAGAAAAGGCAGGAATCTGAATGAAGAAACCGTATTTAATCGCGTTAGATCTAGACGGCACCTTACTGAATGATAAAAAAACGATTTCGGATCGAACAAAAAACGCCGTTCTTCAGGCTAAAAAAGAGGGCCATATCATCTGCATTTCAACCGGCCGCCCTTATCGTGCAAGCACCATGTATTATGATGAACTTGGCTTAAACACACCAATTGTAAACTTTAACGGCGCATTTGTCCATCACCCCCACGATAAGAAGTTTGGTGTGTACCATTCCCCATTGGAACTTTCACATGCGAAAAGAGTCATTCAAACTGCTGAAGACTTTCTTGTGAAAAATATTATGGCTGAAGTATTGGATGATGTGTATTTGCACAAAGAAGACGAGGTCATTGTCAATACGTTTATCATGGGAGAGAACCCGGCACAGACGGGGGACCTTCAAAACATGCTCACTGATGACCCTACCTCCATTTTGATTCATCCTCAGGATCATCACGTTGCTGAATTACGGGACCAGCTGAAACAGGAACATGCTGAAGTAATCGACCAGCGTGTATGGGCTGCTCCTTGGAACATCATAGAAATCATACGTGCCGGTTTAAACAAAGCTGTAGGATTAAAGAAAATCGCCGAATATTACAACATACCAACAGAAAGGGTCATTGCATTTGGCGACGAAGACAATGACTTGGAAATGATTGAATATGCAGGACACGGAATCGCAATGGGCAATGCCATTTCCGAATTGAAAAATATCGCAAACTTTGTAACGGCAACAAACGAAGAAGATGGAATCGCCCTTTACTTAGAAGATGTATTGTCATTAAAATAATGTAATCCATTAAACCCGGCAAAGACTAATCTTTGCCGGGTTTTTATAAATTTTGGAAGGGTGAGCTTTCTACATAAAACTCGTGCTTGTGTAAAAACTAATATAAACCGTTAGGAGGCCAAGATGAATGAGCAAGCACAGCAAATCAAAACGTGCTATACAGCAAGGCGCTGATGAAGTAAAGCATAATGACGTTCAGCAGCAGCTAAATGAAGACATTAAAGAAACGAAGCAAGAAGTTCAAAAAAATATTACATTAGGAGGAAATTAACCGATGGGTAATAATATTTTTCAGAGAGCAAGAGAAGCAGTTTCCAATCTGGTTGGGAAAAATGAAGAGGGGCAACACGAACAGCATGAGCAAATCAGCCAGCAAAACAATGACTTCAGCAACGAAGACGTTTCAGTAGCACAAAATATTATCTCTTCCGCCATGGCTGACTCTTCTGATGCAGAACGCCAGCAGCTTGCTGAACTGCAGGAAGAGCTTGACCAGACAAAAAGCAGCACACAAGACCAGCAGTAAAAGGCCGAGAGTTTTCTCTCAGCCTTTTTTTATGGGTTACCCATTATAGCAGTAACATTCGTTTCGAAGCTTGGGAACTTGTCAGCTTTTCCATTTTTCGGATGACGAGATCTGCAAGGAGTTTATAGCCCTTTTTATTAAAATGCAGGCCATCATTGTTAAGCATCTTGCAATAATCTTTGTTGATCATCTCTGTCCATAAATCCACGAAATGGGTATTGTACTTTTTTGCCAGTTTCCTTACCGCTAACGCGTAATTCTTCAACTCCTCATTTGATCTCGCATGTTGAAAACGTTCGTCAACCGGTGACGGAGAAACAAGGATGACCTTTGATGGACCAAGCTTTTCAATCATGTATTCCAGGTTTTTTTTATATTCTTCCACTTCGATTAAACGATGGCTGCTCGCGTCATTTGCACCAAAAAGAATGGTCACCAGATCAGGGTCATGCCGTAAAACGTCTTCCTGAAAACGGGTTAACGCCAATCGTGTGGTTTCAGCGGGTACACCTGCATTAATAACATTCCATTTCTGCAGGGACAAACGCACCCTTGAAGTCAGCCTAAGTGTACCATCATCGCTTTTTTCCTCAGAAGTGATGCTGTCACCGAAGCACACCAATGTTTTCATGAACTCCCCCCTTGCCATTTTTTAGTTTCATTATAAATATTCGCCTGTAAAATTCATTTGCTCACAGTCGCAAAGTGATTATTTTGTTATAATGTAGCTACAAAACCTATTTGCATGGAGGATTTTAATGTTTGTCTATGAAGTTCCGGCTGACGCCACTGAGGATTTAACCAAGAAAATCGCGGATTTGATCTCTCAGCAGCGGACGCGTTCAGAGGATGATGGCAGTTATCAAAAAGTATTAAACGGCATTTCTCTTGCCATCCAGAAGGATTCCAACTCAGGCGTCATCATCGCCGAGGAAGCAGGAGAAATTCTCGGAGTTGCATTCTACAACATCGGAATCAGTTTGCCTCTCGGCGGCCCCTATCTTTGGTTAAACGAACTTTTCGTCCGTGAAAATGCGCGAAACAAAGGGATTGCCCGCAAAATTTTGCTGCATCTGATCCATTGGGCAGAACGTGAAGGGATTAAGTCCATAGAGCTGGAAACAGGAATCAACAATTCAGTCACGAAACACCTGTATAACTCCCTTGATTTTCATGATATTGTATCACAGAGGTATCGTTTTAATTTTTAATAACAGGAGATGAGAAGAATGGCAGTAGAATTTGGAATACAACCAACCCCAAACCCAAATGCTCTTAAATTTTCAGCAAGCCAGCCCTTTTTAGAAGGCAGATTATCAGCCAGAGCAGGAGACACACCTGATTCAGAATTGGCACAATCCCTTATTGGCATTGATGGTGTGGAATCCATCTTCGGTTTTCAAGACTTTCTTACCGTAAACAAATTTCCTGAAAGTGATTGGGACGAACTGGTGCCCCAAATTCAAAAAGTTCTGGAGACGTTATAATGAAAAAAAAAAGAGTACCTGGCAGGTAAAATTTCCTGAAGGTACTCTTTTTTCTATTAATCATCTCTTCGAAATAACCCGAAAACTCCAGTCGTGTTCACAATATTGGTGAATGCACTTGGATCGACTTCTTTAATGATGTTTTCTAAATCATATAGCTCATAACGGGTTACGACAATAACTAGCATCTCCTTGTTTTCGTTTGAGAATGCTCCTTTTGCAGGGACAATCGTAATTCCCCTAACCAGCCTTGAGTGGATGGCTTCTTTTAATTCGCTTCCCTTTCTTGTCACGATCATAGCCGTCAGTTTCTCATGGCGGGTATGGATTGCATCGATGACACGTGTACTAACATATAAAGTAACGAGTGTATAAAGGGCTTTCTCCCACCCGAAAAGCAGCCCGGCCGCAAGGATGATGCAGCCGTTTAAAATAAGAAAATATGTTCCGATCGGGCGGTTGTGTTTACGTGACAAAATCATGGCAACGATATCAAGGCCGCCTGTTGAAGCACCATATTTTAGCGTAAAGCCAACACCAACAGCTGCAATCACTCCTCCAAATACTGCGTTGAGCAAAATATCCTTTGAGATTTCAACAACAGGAATGATTTCAAGAAAAAAAGACATCATAAAAACACAAAAAAAGCTGTAGATGGTGAACGATTTACCAACCTTCATCCATCCTAGAATAGCTACCGGAATGTTTAGAGCAAACAAAAGCATCCCAGTTGAGATAGGAACTGGTGAATGGATAAGCAAGCTAGAAACGAGCTGTGCCACACCGGTAAATCCGCTCGCATACACTTTGGCGGGTATTAAAAATAAATTAAGGGCGGCTGCATTCAACGCAGCACCTAAAATAATGACGATAATTTTCTTGATTTCTTGCATGGGTGTGTAATTCATTATTAAATTTCCTTTCGATTCATTGCTTCCCAACTATACTTTTTTATCAGAATTAACTTCTGGAGTCAATAGGCACAAAGGTTTTAGCTTGAAACATTCTATTGCCATTACCAATAGTGAAGTATACACTGAAGATATCATACATAATTGAAGGTGATTGATATGGGAGTCCAGATCATTACAGACAGCGGCTGTGATCTGCCGCAGCACATAATAGACGAACTTGAAATTAATATGCTTCCTTTAGTCGTAACCATTCATAGCCATGAAGAATATGACCGTAAAACCATACAGCCGCTTCAGCTGTATAATCAGATGCGTGAAGGTGCGGCACCTAAAACGTCCCAGGTTCCTCCTTTGCTTGTTAAGGAAGCCTTCCAAAAATGCGCAGAAACTGAAACGCCTTGTGTTTATATCACGCTTTCTTCAGGCTTAAGCGGAACTTTCCAGACCGCTGAACTCATGCGCCAGGAGGTGCTTGAGGAATATCCTCATGCAAATATCAGTGTTATCGACAGCCAATGTGCTTCTCTTGGTTTTGGCCTTGTTGTTTATCAGGCGGCAAAGGCTGCGAAGGAAGGAAAAAATCTAGAAGAAGTAATAAACACAGCGAATTATTACCTCAGCCATACTGAGCATATTTTTACCGTAGATGACTTGGAATATTTATTAAGAGGCGGACGTGTTAGCCGGACAGCAGCAGTAATGGGAAGCCTGCTGAAAATAAAGCCGGTTCTTCATATGAAGGAAGGAAAACTCTATCCGATCGAAAAAATCCGTGGCAAAAAGAAAGTGTTTGGCCGGATGATCGAATTGATGAAAGAACGGGGAACTTCATTTGAAGATCAAATTATCGGGATCAGCCATGCCGATGATCAAGAAGCAGCAAATGCCTTAAAAGAAATGATTAAAGCAGAAACCGGCTGTGAACAGATTATGATATCCATGATCGGCTGTGCCATCGGCTCTCATGCGGGTCCAGGCACCATTGCCATGTTCTTTCTTACAAAGCCCTATTCCGATGCATAAAGTTACTCCTGCCCGCTCATGTTAATTCATGAGGAGGCGAGACTTTTGACACATAAATACACGAAAGACAATCATAAGAAAAAAAACGATCGTCAAGCGGATCAGCAGTTAAAAAATGAAGCTGAACAAAAAAACAAAGCAGCTGGTAAACATTCGTTTTCTAAAGAAAACGATCATTTGTAAATTTAAAAAAAGCATCCTTTGCGGATGCTTTTTTTTTATGCTTTTACTTTTTCGGTTTCTGTAAGTTCTGCTGCTGGCCCGAAAAATTCAAAATGAATCTGCTGTTCGTGGATTCCAAGATCCCTTAGGCAGTGATACACAGCCTTCATGAATGGAAGTGGTCCACAGAAATAATAATCCGCATTAGAATCGAGATTCAGTCCTTTCAGCCAGTTGAGATCGATGTAGCCCTTTTTGTGGTACAAACCTTTTTCTTCGTCTTCAAGAGTTGGATTCTCATAGACGACATAACTTTTAATATGATCAAGCTCTGCAGCCAAATTCTTGACATGGTCCCTGAATGCATGAAATGTACTGTCGATGGCAGCATGAATGAAAGTAATGTTTCTCTCTGTTTGTTCTTGAGCCAATGTGTTCAGCATGCTGACCATCGGGGTTAAACCCACTCCTCCGCTTAGAAGCACAACAGGAGTTGCTTTTTTTGTATCAAGATAAAACTCTCCGGCAGGAGCACTTACCTGCAGAATATCCCCTTGTTTAATATGGTCATGAAGATAAACAGAAACCTTGCCTGGATGGGAGCCGCCCGCTTCTTTCTTGACACTGATCCGATAATAGCCGGTTCCCGGAGCATCTGATAAGCTGTACTGGCGAATATGATTGTATTCTTCGCCATCGATCACAAACTTGATACTGATGTATTGTCCAGGTTTAAACGCAGCGATGGCTTTTTGATCTTCCGGGACTAAATAGTAAGAGGTAATAACTGAACTCTCTTCTTCGACCCGATCCACGATAAAATTCCGGAATCCTTCCCAGCCTCCTGGCTGATGTTCTGCTTCCTGATACATTTGGCTTTCCACTCCGATGAACGCGTCTGCAATTACACCGTATGCTTTTCCCCATGCCTCTATAATTTCAGGAGTTGCAGCGTCGCCAAGCACTTCCTTGATCGCTATAAGAAGGTTTTCGCCGACGATCGGATAATGTTCAGGCAGAATCCCTAAGCTTCGATGCTTCTGGGCAATTTGCTTCACTGCTGGAATAATCGATTCCAGCTGATCAATATTGGCAGCAGCCGTATAAACGGCGTTCGCTAAAGCCGTCTGCTGGCGGCCCTGTTTTTGATTGGCATGATTAAAAATATTTAACAGTTCCGGATGTTTAGTGAACAAATTTTTATAAAAACGGGTAGTGATCTCCTTTCCGTGAGTTTTAAGCACAGGTACGGTTGATTTAATCACTTCAATTGTCTTTTGATCCAGCATGACAAAGTCCCCTTTGGTTTCAATATTGATTACATGTTCATTATAAGAAAACGAAAATATCCTCATAGTGATTACAATCACTTTTCTTATGTCAGATTTGTGAATCATAAGAAAGGTGCAAGCCTCTGCTAAAGTCCGTTCGTCAAGCATCGATTCTAGACATTACTTCATTGCAAAAAAAAAAAACACCTTATAAAGATGTTCTTTCGATTGCTTCTGGAATACTGATGGAAAAGGTTGTATATGAAGCATTGGAGTCAACAAGGATTTGGCCATTATGCTTTTCAACAATTTGCTTGCAGACCGATAATCCAAGTCCGGTCCCCAGCTCCTTGGTTGTAATGAAAGGTTCAAAAATGTTCTCGAGCAGGTGGGCTGGAATCTGTGAACCATTGTTTGATATTTCAAGCCTGATTTTTTCTGATGATCGATAGGCTTTTACTTTAATAATTCGTTCTTCCGGAAGATCACAAAGCTCCTCTACGGCGTTGTTCAGTATATTCAAGATGACTTGTTTCAATTGGTTCTTGTCCCCTTCAACCTTTAGATCCGGAGAGATTTCTACCATTAGATTAATTTTCGCTTCTAGAAAACGAGGGTACATAAAGTCGATCATTTCATGCAAACAGATAGATAGATCAAAGATAGCGATAAGGTCGTCCAGTCCTTTCATCTTGGAAAGCAATAGGAACTGGCTGATCTTGTCCTGCAGATTTTCCATCTCATCATTGATGATAGAAATATAATGGTCGGTTTTTTCATTCGGTACAAGCTCTGATTCCAAAAGATAAATGAATCCTTTAATAGAAGTTAACGGATTCCTAAACTCATGTGCAAAGCTTGCCGCAATCTGCCCTAATATCGTAAGCCTGTCACTGTGCATTTCCTGAATAAACTGGTTTTTATTCTCGATGATAACATCATTCAATGATGAAAACTCTTTTATGGCATAGTAAAGAAGCTGGTCAAAAAAATGGTTGATGGTCATGATGATCCACTTCTTTTCTTCAGGAAGAAAAATGGAGTTCAGTGCCTTATCGTTTACGATTTGCCTGCCTATGTTAATGTTATAAACAAATTCACTAATGTCTGTTTTGGCTTCAATCCGCTCAGGAGCAATTTTTTTTGTAAGGTCCATAATCAGGGCAATATCCGGTTTTTCTATATACTGATAAAGCAAATCAAGGGTGCGGTTGCCGTTCTTAACGACCTCTTCATAAAAAGGGTCTTCTTTTTTTATTAAGGCATGGTCCAGCCATTCCCAAACAATCTTTTCATGAAGCGTTCGAAAGTGATTTATTGCTCGATACAGTTGTTCGCTGGACAACGCTTCAACACCAACCATGAAACCACTGCCTCTCTCTTTGTCATCTTTTATTTCATTATGCAACACTTTGAAAAGATGAACAATATTTGTCTACCTTTTTTTTAAAAAGGTTTGATTGCATAAGAGATGTGGAAGAATAATGTCGTATTCAAACCATGGACAAAGGAAGGATGAGAAAATGAGCGACCAGCAAGGAAGAAAAATTGATCCTCCGGCACAGCACCAGAATCATCAGCCGGGAACAGAATCGGAAATGAATCCAAAACCGCAATCTCAAGCTAAAACATATCTAGGCAGCGGCAAGCTCAAAGGTAAAGTCGCCCTAGTCACAGGAGGCGACAGCGGGATCGGTAAGGCAGCCGCGATTGCCTTTGCAAAAGAGGGCGCTCAGTTGTCCATCATCTATCTTGATGAACAGAATGACGCTGAAGAAACAAAATCGCTGATCGAACAGGAAGGCGTTCGCTGCCTCTTATTTTCCGGTGACATTGGAGACGAAAACTTCTGCAAGGAAGCCGTTGAAAAAACGGTCGGAGAATTTGGACAGCTAGACATTCTTGTTAATAATGCTGGTGAACAGCATCCACAGAACAGCATTGAGGATATTTCAGCAGAGCAGCTGGAGAAAACCTTTAGAACAAATATCTTCTCCATGTTCCATCTGACGAAAGCCGCTTTAAAGCATTTTAAGGCTGGAAGTTCCATCATCAATACCGCTTCCATAACTGCTTATAAGGGCCACCCTAAACTGATCGACTACTCATCGACCAAAGGAGCAATCGTGTCGTTTACTCGCGCCCTTTCCAATTCAATCGTCGAAAAAGGCATTAGAGTAAATGCAATTGCCCCAGGACCGATCTGGACACCACTGATCCCTTCTACTTTTACTGCAGAAGAAGTGGATGTATTTGGAAAAAACTCCCCTATGAAGCGTCCGGGCCAGCCTGAAGAACTGGCACCAGCCTATGTCTACCTGGCAAGTGACGATTCATCCTATGTTTCAGGTCAGACTATCCACATCAACGGAGGAACGGTTGTTAACGGATAGATTAAGAAAAGCTCAAGCAACCTGGGACGAAATGGTGTTTATATTTCGTCTTACGAGGACCTTAGCTGAAAACATGAATCCCGTTTTCAAAATTTGCGCTGGAGCTAGTCATAGCCTCAATGCAAGCTGTTTCTCACATTCTGAAAAGCCGATAAAGATCGGCTTTTTTTATTTGGATAAAATGGCAGGCAATTGTCACACACTAGAACAAGAACACTAGGAAAGGGTGTAGACAATGCATACCATGTGGAAGGGAAGCATCAGTTTCGGCCTGGTTAATATTCCAATAAAGCTGTTTGCAGCGACTGAGGACAAAGACATTAAGATGAGGTATCTTCATAAAAAATGCCATAATCCGATCAAGTATGAAAAAACCTGTCCGGTTTGTGAACAGCCTGTCGAGCAAGAAGACATCGTCAAAGGCTATGAATATGAGCCGGGAAAATTTGTGCTTGTAGAAAAAGAAGATCTCGACAAAATCGCCGGGATTAAGAATAAAGCGATCGAAATCATTGATTTTGTCTCATTGGAAGAGATCGACCCGATTTACTTTAATCGTTCCTATTTCATCGGCCCCGGAGAGAATGGCGCAAAACCTTTCACTTTGTTAAAAGAAGCAATGAAAGAAAGCGGAAGGATCGGACTCGCAAAGATTACGATTCGTTCAAAAGAGAGTTTGGCTGCCGTAAGGGTTTATGATAAAGGGCTTGTCATGGAAACGATATATTACCCCGATGAAGTTCGTAATGTCGAGCATGTTCCAGGACTGGATGAGGACATACAGGTGAATGACAAAGAACTAGAAATGGCAAAGCAGTTAATCGAACAGCTGTCTACGCCTTTCGAGCCTGGGAAATATAAAGACGAGTATCGTGAAGCGCTTCTAAACATCATAGAAAGCAAGATTTCCGGTGAAGAAATCAAAGTGTCTGAAGAACGGCCGCGAACCAATGTGGTTGACTTGATGGAAGCACTGCAGGCGAGTATCAACCAGTCCAAGACAACAGAAAAGAAACCGGAAACTCAAACAAAAAAGGCTAAACCAAAGAAGAAGAAAGCTTAAAATAAAATGCCTATACCGATCAGACCAATGCTTGCTTCCTTAGGGAGTGATCTGCCAACGGGATCCGAATGGATTTATGAGATAAAATATGACGGCTACCGCTGCATTGCCCATTGGACCGAATCAGGAGTCGATCTTTACAGCAGAAACGGCCATTCATTAAACCTTTCATTTCCAGAAGTCGTGAATGATTTAATCCTAATGACTGAGGAGATCAAATCCCTCCTCCCACTCATATTCGATGGAGAATTATGCATCTTGGAAACCCCCTATAAGGCATCATTTGAAGCTTTGCAAAAAAGGGGAAGGTTAAAGGATCTGAACAAAATCAAACGGGCCGCTGCAGATCATACTGCCACCTACCTTGTCTTTGATGTGCTGAGTGTACGGGGAGAGCGAGTAACCGAAACCCCTTTGCTTCAGCGAAAAGAAAAGCTCCAAGAGATTTTCAAAAAAATGTCTGCACGCGAAGAAATGAAAACAAAACCCATCGAATTTTTCAGTAATGGGGATGAGCTCTGGTCTCTCAACAAAAAAGAAAAGAGTGAAGGGATTATAGCGAAACGGTGCAAAAGCAATTACGTTCCAGGATCACGGTCAGAACAATGGATAAAAATAAAAAACCCACAAACCGGCATCTTTTTTATCACAGCCTATGAAAAGAAGAACGGCTACTTTCATGTTGCTGCACGTAAAGATGGTGAAACGGTTTCTGTCGGCTTGTTCTCTCATGGCTTATCTTCAGAAGAACGCAGAGTTTTGATCGAAGTCATAAAAAGCAACAAGTCTGGGGAAGACAGCAATTTTATCAAGGTTTTACCATCAATATGTGTTGAACTTCAATATTTGGAGATCTATAAAGATCAGCTGAGACATCCAAGATTTGTTGCTTTTAGACTCGATGTCAGCTGGGAGGATTGTACATGGGAAAAAGCAATCAGCAGCAGGAGCTGAACATCAACGGCTTTAAAGTAGCCGTCACCTCTCCAGATAAGCCTTTGTGGCCGAAAAAAGGACTTCAAAAGCTTCACTATCTTGAGTATTTGGCCAGGATAGCGCCTTACCTTCTTCCCTTTTTAAAGAACCGGGCACTGACGGTCATCCGCTATCCGCATGGGGTCAATGATGAACGTTTTTATCAGAAGAATTGTCCTGATTATGCTCCTGACTTTATCGAGACCGTTGTTGAAGACGAGATTCATTATATTGTTTGCAACACCCTGCCTGCACTGCTTTGGCTAGGAAATCAGCTGGCATTCGAGCTCCATATCCCCTTTCGTAAAATCGGTACTGAAGCACCCTCTGAGATTGTCATGGATCTAGACCCGCCATCACGGGATGAGTTCGTGCTCTCAGTCGAAGCTGCCTTGCTTATCCATGAGGTTTGTCAAAAGCTGAAGTTAGAAGCGTTTGTCAAAACAAGCGGAAACAAAGGGCTGCAAGTATATATCCCTTTGCCTGAAAACCAGTTTACCTTTGATGAAACAAGAAGGTTCACCCATTTTATGGCTCAATATCTTATTACGAAAGAACCAGGCTGGTTTACTGTTGAACGGCTTAAGAAAAACAGAGGCAACAAATGCTATATTGATTACATTCAGCATGCGGAAGGAAAAACCATCATCGCCCCTTATTCTGTGAGGGGCAACGAGGAAGCACTCGTCGCTACACCTCTTCGCTGGGAAGAACTAAATAGAAATCTTCGCCCAGAAACCTTTCCGCTGGACTCGATCCACCAGAGAATATTGGAAAATGGCGATCCGTTTGCTGAATTTGAAGATGCAAAATCCAACCAGCACTTCGGGCCGGTACTGGACTGGCTGAAGGAACAAGGTTTATAACAAAAAAGATCCTGGCATGGGCCAGGATCTTTTTTTATTCATCATTTGCTGTAAAACACCCGAACTTCAAACGGCTGCAGTTCACAGTTCTTCAAACCACTGCCGCTGTACTCATAATTCGAGATCAGCAACACAGCTTTGTCATCTTTTAAGCTTTCTGGCAGCTCAACTTGTGTGCATTGGCTGCTGAAGTTGCAAAGCACCGTAAGCTTTTCATTATCTAGCGTACGAGTGTAGGCGTATACGTCAGGATGGCCATCAAGAACCAGGTCGTACGTTCCATAGACAATGATGCTGTGTTCTTTTCTAAGCTGGATCAGCTTTTTATAAAAGTTTAAGATTGAATTCTCGTCAGCCAACTGCTGTACCACATTAATCTCAGGATAGTTCGGGTTCACAGAAATCCATGGTGTCCCTTCAGAAAAGCCACCGTTTTTAGCGTCTTTCCATTGCATTGGAGTTCTGGCGTTATCACGGCCTTTCACATAAATGGACTTCATGATTTCAGGAACACTCTTTCCGTCAAGCTGAGCTTCCCTGTACAGGTTCAGGATTTCCACATCACGGTAGTCTTCGATCGACTCAAACTGTACGTTGGTCATCCCAATCTCCTGTCCCTGATAAATATAAGGTGTTCCCTGCATGAACTGATAAAAAGCGGCCAGCATCTTGGCTGATTTATTGTGGTATTCTTTATCATTGCCAAACCTGGAAACTGACCGCGGCTGATCATGATTTTCAAGATATAGGCTGTTCCATCCGCTTCCCTCAAGGCCTTTTTGCCATTTGGTAAGTACGTCTTTCAAATCAGAGAGCTTCCAAGGAGCAAGATCCCACTTACTTTCTTCCGTTTGATCAAGACCCATGTGTTCAAATTGAAAGACCATATTAAATTTACCGATTTCTTCATCCACGTACTCTCTTGCACCTTCAGGACTAACGCCTGGCGTTTCTCCCACCGTCATGATTTTATCATTCATGAAGACATTCTCTTTCAGCTCTTTCAGGAAATCCTGGATTCCAGGCTGATTGAGGTGGCCGTCCCAGGAAGGAACGTAGCGTTTATTGCCCGGATTCGGAAGATCTTCGAGCCCTTGAGCTTTCTTAATGTGCGTGATCGCATCCACACGGAATCCATCGATTCCTTTATCGACCCACCACTGAACCAGTTCATAAAGCTTTTGACGGACCTTTTCGTTTTCCCAGTTAAGATCTGGCTGTTTCGTCGAGAACAGGTGCAGGTAGTATTCATCGGTCTGTTCATCGTACTGCCATGCTGAGCCGCTGAAGATACTCTCCCAGTTGTTCGGCTCTCTGCCGCCTTTCCCCTCCCTCCAAATATAAAAGTCTCTGTAAGGATTGTCTTTAGATGAACGTGATTCAATAAACCAAGGATGTTCATCAGATGTATGGTTGATGACAAGATCCATGATCAGCTTGATTCCCCGTTCATGGCAGGCTGCCAGCATCTCTTCCCAATCTTCCATCGTACCAAAATCATCCATGATCTCCTGATAGTCGCTAATATCATAGCCGTTATCATCGTTCGGAGATTTATATACTGGCGAAAGCCATATGACATCGATTCCAAGGTCCTTTAAGTAGTCCATTTTTGAAATAATTCCTTGAAGATCCCCAATTCCGTCCCCATTACTGTCCATGAAGCTTCGAGGGTATATTTGATAGACGACGCTTTCTTTCCACCATTTCTTTTTCATTTCAATAACTCCCTGTTTTCGTTTTGCGCAAACGTTTGTCCTAAGTCCCATCCTTATTGTATACGATTACATAAACATTAAGCAACAGGTTTATTTAATAAGTACCCGTTAAGGCCCGACGAGCGCTGGAATATCATCGATCTATTCATTCCCAAAGAAAAAAGCCTGTTTATTTGAACCATAAACAGGCTGCCTTCTTTTTTATATGGTTTTCTCTTTTGGGGCAGATATTGCCATACAAGACTGCCGCTCGACAAGCCGGTACGGAACTGCCACCCTTCTTGGTTTGAGGTCTGGTTTTGCGATAAGATCCATCAGACACTCTGCTGCTTCATATCCCAGTTGAAAAATATTGATGTCAACAGAGGTTAACGCTGGTGTTGAAAAGTCTGCCAGCATCACGTTATTAAAGCTAAGTACGGAAATGCCATCAGGTACAGAGATGTTCATCTCGCTGAGTGTACTCAGTACACCAAACGCCATCAGATCATCCATGACGAGAAGAGCAGTCGGGGGTTCCTCTAGTGCCATCAACTTTCTGATCGCTTCCTGGCCGCCTTCTTTTAAAAATTCTTCATGAATAATGTATTCATCACGGTATGGTATCTGGTGGATTCTCAACGATTTTTCATAGCCGAGAAGCCGGTCGATGGTTACAACCAAATGAGAACTTCCACCAACGAATCCGATCTTATCATGGCCGAGCGAGATCAAATAGTCTGCCATCTCTCTTGCCGCTTTAAAATTATCATTATCAATGTGGGTAATCGCATCTTCATTCTTAAACGGCTTGCCGATCAGTGTAAAAGGAAACTTCTTCTCGATCAGATAGTTCATTACTTTATCATCTACGCTTGAATACAAGAGGATAATACCGTCCACTCTGCCGCCCTGGACCATTCGAACGACCCCATCATGAATTTCATCTTCTGTCTGGCCTGTGGACATATACAGTGCATATTCTTTTTCATGCACAATGGTGCTGATGCCGCGGATAACTTCCGGGAAAAATGGATTTTGAAACGCTTTGTCTGCGGAACCGGGCATAACAAGACCGATCGCCTGGGTTGAACGGTTAGCGAGACTTCTTGCATTAAAGTTTGGATGATACCCTAAATGCTCCATCGCTTCCCTTACTCTGAGCTTTGTTTTTTCAGATATCCTTGGGTTGTTGGCAATGACACGCGAAACGGTGGATGGGGCTACATTTGCGAGTTTAGCTACATCTTTAATCGTAACGGTCATCATCATCCTCCTTCCGTGTTTACTCTCAATCATGCTGCAACGTTCCTTTAAAGATTACTGTATCATTGACATTTAACCTGTTGCCTTTCACCGTTTGTCCATTTAACTTAATTTCTGTATCTGGCGCAGGATGGTGGATAACAACCTCGTATTCTGTCCAATCAGGAGTATAGCCGCTGCTTTCTTGGTTAAGTTCTATTTTAATCAAATTTTTGGAAAATGAACAGTTGATATTTATTTCTGCAAAGTGATCATCTTCATAAGCAAAAGTCTTGGCGTCATCTTCATACAAGCTATACTCCGTACTTCCATCAAGCTCTGCATACAAATGGAACGTCATCTTCGTTTCTTTTTCGGCAGAGTTTGGTTTTACCGTACCATGCGGCAGGATAGAGCCGGCTTTCAAAAAGATCGGCAATATATCCAGTTCCGCCTTTATAAGGACATGCTGACCGCCTTCATATACGGTGTCTGTCCAATAATCATGCCATGTGCCATGTGGGAGATATACCGCTCGATGGGTGGTTCCCGAAGCATAACCGGCTCTGGTCAATAGAAATGGCCTGTCTCCGCCGATCAGCTTCTTCATACCATTATAGGTGGATTCACCCATTAATAAACCATACACATTGTGAAGCTCTCTGTGCGTTTTCGGATGGCCGTTATTCCCATGCAACACTTTAACATCCATCGTCTTCGTCTCATTGAAGACAGCCGGTTCATTCATATCATTCCAGATGCCGTGGATTCCCATATCACTGTAGAATTTGTGGTTCTGACCCCACCATTCCCTTGTTTTCGTGTTCGTGAAATCAGGAAATGCTGACTTTCCAGGCCAAACGTCACCAAAATAAGGGTGTCCTTCGATGTATTTACAGAAATGATCTTCATACGTTCCCTCTTGATAAGTTTTATACTCCGGATCCTCTTTGACACCCGGATCGACAATCGGAACCACACGAATACCCATTTCAAGCAAATCCTGAACCAGCTTCTTCGGATTAGGAAACCTCTCATGATCAAACGTAAAAACTCGGTACCCGTCCTTAAAAAACGGGAAAAGCGTATGCAGCTTTTTCCCGTTCATATATTGAGGCGCTTTTAGCCTTTTGTTCCTCCAGCCGTCAGCCCAGAAACGAAGAAACGCTGCAATGAAAGGAACAAGAGTCCGATCGGAACTGCAATTAATACAGATCCAGCTGCAAACAGTGTAAAGGAATTTCCAAACTCATCGGATACCATATTGAAAAGACCTACAGCCAAAGTCTTTTTCTCATCTGACTGGAGCAAGATGGACGCAAGAATGAAGTCCGCAAATGGCGAGATGAAACTAAACAAAGCAACCACAGCCAGAATCGGCTTGGCAAGCGGAAGAATGATCTGCCAGAAAATGCGGAAGTGTCCTGCTCCATCAATGCGTGCTGATTCATCCAGTTCTCTTGGGATCGTATCAAAGTAACCTTTTGCCAGCCAGGTGTTCATAGGAATCAATCCCCCAACGTACACAAGAACAAGTCCGAAATGTGTGTCAAGAAGTCCAACAAGGTTTGCAAGGATATAGATTGCAAGAATTGCCACAAACTGAGGAATCATTTGCAATACAAGGAATAGAAGCAGACCATTTTTTCGCCCGAAGAAACGGTAGCGAGAAAATGCATAGGCTGTCAGACCGATAAAGATTACAGCAAGAACCATAGTGCTGATACAAATTTTCAATGTATTCCAATACCAAGTTAAATATTGAGTTTTCGTGAACAGTTCTTTGTAATGCTGCAGTGTTGCATGCTCCGGTATAATCGTTGAACTCGTTAAACTGTCTCCGGGATTTAGTGATGATCCGATAACCCAGAGGATCGGATAGATCACTATTGTAATCGCAGCAAGAATGACCAGATAGGACAGAGTGAGACGTATAATTTTTCCTCGTTTAATGCTCATCTTACATCATTCCTTCATCTTTAAATGCTTTCGTTCGCTTAAAGTTAATAAGCGCAACCGTAACGATAACGACAGACAGCAGAACTGTAACAGCTGCAGCTTTGCTGTACTGTGCAGAAGTCATGGTCAAATTATATATCCATGAAATTAAAATGTCTGTTCCGCCCGCACTTTGTCCAGCAACTGCTGGACCGCCCTCATTAAAGAGATAAATGACGTTAAAGTTGTTAAAGTTGAACGTGTACTGTGTGATGATGATCGGTGCAGTAGCAGCCAGAATCATCGGAAGCGTAATGGATCTGAATTTATCCCAAACTGTCGCTCCATCAACGGTTGCTGCTTCATACAATTCTTCAGGGATGGATTGGAGTACCCCGGTTGTCATTGCCATGATGAAAGGGAATCCCAGCCATGTCTGGATAAAGATGATCGCGACTTTCGTCCATTGCGGATTGGTCAGCCACGGTATGGGATCGATTCCAAAAGCTGCCAGAATATCGTTATTAATGGCTCCAAAAGAGTCGTTGAACATTCCACTGAACACTAGGATAGAAACGAAAGCAGGAACTGCCCATGGAAGAATTAATAACGTACGGATGATTCCTTTAAATTTAAGATCCTTTTGATTAATAACAACCGCAAGAAAAATCCCAACGGCAACCTGCAGAGTAGTTGCTGTAAATGTCCAGATAATTGTCCAGGCAAATACAGATACAAATGTATTTCTCCAGATATCCATCGTAAACATGTCACTGAAGTTCTGAAATCCTACCCAATCTACCAGTTTGGCAGGCGGTGAATGGTACAAGTCATAGTTGGTAAACGCAAGGAAAACCATGAACAGAATCGGAAATACAACAACAAAGATCAGGATAAAAAAGCCCGGCCCTACTAAAAGATAAGGGAATCCTTTATCAATCACATTTTGATATTGCTCTTTAATAGTTGTGACTGCAAAGCCCTGATCTCTCTTCTTGCCATTTTGAAACGCATCGTAAATGTTAAACACATAAAAAGCGATGCCGAAACCAATCACGATAAATGCGATGACCCCTTGGACGAGAAGGATGATGGAATGGTCACGCGGAAGCTCTGTTCCGAGGGTAAAGAATCCCCAGAGCCCCATGTTCAACAGGTTCCCGAAAACAACGAAATAGGAAGATGCCAGAATAAGGAATAAAGCCCCTTTTATTCTTTGTTTATTATATATCTGGCCGATCCCAGGAATGATAGAGAGCAAAGCCGCAGTTTTACGATGGTTGGATTGATTTGCTAACGCCTCCATGATGTAGGCTGTCCCCCTTTCTGAAACACTTGATATAGATGCATCTTTCAATGTCTGAACCTTCAGGTATTAGAAGATGCACCTATAGTGAAAGCAGTACCCAGAATATACTGGGTACCGCCTCCCTCTATATTATTTACCGGTGTGTTTTGCTTTAATGTTTTGCTCGATTGTTTTTGATGCGTCTTCCAATGCTCTCTTGGAATCTTGTTTACCTGTTGCAGTAAGCTGCAGCGCGTTTCCTACTGGTACCCAAACTTCAGCCATTTCTGGTACGTTTGGCATTGGAATACCGCGTTCTGATTGGACTGCAACTGCTTTTGCTGCTTCGTTATCAGCAATGATTGGATCTTTCATAAGAGCTTTGATCGGAGGGATCTCCTGAGTTTTTTCGTAGCGGATTTTCGCGTTCTCTTCGTTCGTTATCCACTCTACAAATTTTTGAGCCCATTTTTTGTGCTCAGAATATGCACTTACGTTCCAGCCTTTAACACCGATGAATGTTTTTACATACTCGCCGTTAGGAAGCTTCGGCATTGGTGCAACACCGATATCGATTCCTGCATCTTTATAGCCTTGGAATGACCAAGGTCCGTTCATTACAGACGCAACTTTCTTTTCATTGAATAGACCGTCAATGGTTTGTCCTGCTTTTTTCCCGATGATACCTTTAGGGAATAATCCTTCTTTGTACCATTTGGAAATGTAATCAGCACCTTCAAGAGAGCCTTTGTTTGTTAAACCAAGATCTTTCGTATCAAGTGTTCCATTATTATCCTTAAATACATAACCACCGTAACCGCTTAAGATGCCATGTGCGAAGTAGAAATCTGTCCAGTTTGCCAAGAACCCGTATTGCGCGCCGCCTTTGTCGCCTTTAGAGAACTTGTAAAGATCGTCAAGTGTTGCAGGCGCTTCTTTCATAAACTTTTTGTTGTAGATGAAAACAGGTGTTTCAGTAGATTTTGGAAGACCATAAAGTTTTCCTTTAAACGTTAAAGCCGAGATTGATGAGTCAGTATATTGGCTTGTAATATCACTTGAAATATTTAGAGGCTCGATCAAACCTTCAGTAGCCAATGGCCCAATACGGTCATGTGGTGTTGTGATAACGTCCGCACCTTTGTGAGTCGGTCCATCAAGACGAAGCTTATCTTGTTGATCAAGCATTGGCATTTCTTTAAATTGAATTTTAATTCCGTATTTCTTTTCAAAGCTTTTCGCAGCTGGTTCAAGGCCTACACCTTTATCTGTATCTTCCCAGACTACTAATTTATCCGGTTTTTTCTCTGCTTTTCCTGTATTGCTGCTGCTTCCGCTGCTGTCTTGTGGACCGCAGGCAGAAAGAACACCAAAAGCAAGCACTGGCGTTAACATATAGGCCATTATCTTTTTCATTCTTGTTCCCCCTATTTTGTTTAAGATCTTGAACAACCGTTTGCACAACCAAATCAAAAAAAGGATTAGGCCTTCGCCTAACGTGTTGTGAAAACGATTGCATCAATTCCTAATTTCATTATACATCCCTTTTTTTTTTTGACAACTGTTTTCAAAAATTTTTATAAAACGCTTTCAACTCTTTCGTTGACATCAATTTCAGTATATACTACATTAAAGTTGAAATTAATTGCATCGGGGCAATGCTACCGCAGGTACAACCTCCACACAGAGTTTGTACCTTTTTTATATCCTATACGTGCAACCGATTGCAAAAACTAGTCAGGAGTGATGATATGCAGCGAGAAGTCCTGTACCATAGACCAAAGAATAACTATGCCTATGCCTATGACGAAAAAACGCTTCACATCCGTTTACGAACGAAAAAAGGTGATGTTCAGTCTGTACATCTTATCTATGGCGACCCTTATAATTGGATAGACGGGCGCTGGCAAATCCAGAAAAGTGAGATGACCAAATCGGGATCTGATGAATGGTTCGATTATTACTTCATTCAAGTATCTCCCGAGTTTAGAAGACTTCGTTATGGATTTGAGCTGATGAATGAGAATGAGAAGCTGGTCTATACGGAAAAAGGCTTTTATGAAGAAGCACCTATGGATGATACATCGTATTATTTCTGCTTCCCTTTCCTTAACAAAGCAGATGTATTCAGGGCACCTGAATGGGTAAAGAATACGGTTTGGTATCAAATTTTCCCTGAACGATTTGCGAATGGCAACCCTGCCAATGATCCTGAAGGGGCACTGGCATGGGGCTCAGTTGCACCATCCAAGACCAATTTTTTTGGTGGAGATTTTGAGGGTGTCCTCCAGCACCTTGATCATCTCGCCAGCCTTGGAATAACCGGCATTTACTTCACCCCTATTTTCAAAGCAAAGTCGAATCATAAATATGACACGATCGATTATTTTGAAATCGATCCGCAGTTTGGAACAAAAGAAACCTTCCGGCAATTGGTGGATGCTTGCCATGAAAAAGGCATAAAAGTAATGCTGGACGCTGTTTTCAATCATAGCGGCTTCTACTTCGAACCCTTTCAGGATGTTCTCAGAAACCAGGAAAACTCGCAATATAAAAACTGGTTCCACATTCGCGAATTTCCGGTCATCACAGAGCCTAAACCGAACTATGACACCTTTGCCTTTGAAAAGAACATGCCGAAGCTAAATACTGAAAATCCTGAGGTAAAAGATTATTTATTGAAAGTAGCCCGCTATTGGGTGGAGGAATTTAACATTGACGGCTGGCGGCTGGATGTGGCCAACGAAGTGGATCATCAATTCTGGCGCGAGTTCCGCAGCACTGTGAAGAGTGTAAAGCCTGATGCGTATATCCTCGGAGAAATCTGGCACGATTCCATGCCTTGGCTGCAGGGTGATCAGTTTGATGCGGTTATGAACTATCCGTTTACTACTGCTGCTCTAGATTTTCTTGCCAAAGAGAAAATAACGGCAATCGAGTTTGCCGACAAGATTACGAACGTTCTGCAATCCTATCCTGCAAACGTGAATGAGGTTGCTTTTAATCTTCTTGATTCACATGATACACCAAGGGTACTGACACTAGCCAAGGAAAATAAAGAAAGAGTCCGCCAACTGTACGCACTCATGCTTTCCTTCCCTGGAACTCCCTGCATCTATTATGGAGATGAAGTAGGAATGACAGGCGAAATGGATCCCGGCTGCAGAAAGTGCATGGAGTGGAATGAGGAAAAACAGGACCGCTCTTTATTTGAAGATATTCAAAAACTGAACACGTTCAGATCTGATCATTCTGCTTTTGGCAATGGTGGAACCCTCTCTTTTATCAAAGCGAGCCATACACCTGAAACGCTTCTTTATATGAAAACATCTGCTGATGAAACCCTTTTATTCGCCTTTAATACAGAGAGCGAACCCATAACGCTTGAAGAAGGTCTATTTGACGGCTTCAACAATGCCATTAACCTTTGGACCGGAGAAAACATCAGCCCAGCTCATGCGGTTGTAAATGCCAATGATTTCTTGATTTTAAAATTAAGTTAACGTAGAACAGTGCTAGCGTCCTGTAAAGCAGTCAGAATGTACTTGGATTTTTGCTAGTCCTAGTCCTATTCATCAATAAAGCCCCTTTGATCATGAACACTAACATGGCGCACATGAACCAAAGGGGTTTTTTCCCCCGGATGAAATTTTTTTCATCAGGCATATAGATAGGACTTTACATCACTCCCGGATAATTCCAATCAATGTCAGTGACATTGCCAAACATTTGATCGGACACATAATAATTTCCCTGCTGATCAACCTTAATTCCCGCCGGCATACAATTTTTCCAATATTGATTTACCTCAATTTTTTGATCAATAAAATCCCAATTTAAATGATACCAATGAAAAACCATGCGATAGCGGCCGAATTTACTTAAATCCTGCTGTGGGTTATACGATGGCTGGTAGGAGAAAGGCTGTGAAGGATATTGTCTGAATGGCAAGGAAGGATGGGAAGATGAAAAATAGGGTTGATGATAAAATTTTTCATCCTAGAAGGGAAATGCAGGCTCTTGCATAAAAAAGTGAAACTCTCATCCGGATTAAAAAAGGTTTGACATTCTCCTATAGGCTCGCGGGCTGATCCCTTCCAGTTTCTTAAATAGCTTTGAAAAGTATGCGGCATCTTCCATTCCACACTTTTGGATTTCCTGTTTTGGGTGTTCAAGGGGTCTTCTCTCCATTTTCACACATGATCATGCCATTATAGCCGCAGGGGCCGCGCTGCTTTATGTCACAGTTATCTTAGAGCCTGGCCGGTCGTTTAATCTTGTGGTTATCTCGTCACTTCGGGCGGCCGGAGACGCTAAGTTCCCTGCACTGATGGGAGTCATATCGATGTGGGGAATCAGTGTCCCGCTTGCTTATTTTTTAGGAATTTCGATGGAGATGGGACTGCTTGGCATAAGGATCGCCTTTTTCGTAGATGAATGGCTGCGCGGACTTCTTATGCTTTGGCGCTGGCGGTCAAGAATCTGGGAGCGGAAGAACGTATTGGATATTCAGCCCGGCGCAGCTCACACATAGAAGGGGCTGTCCAAGAAGTCTGTAAGCTGTTGATTTCCGTTCCAGGCTGCTCACTTTCCGCGGGGCGTGCGGTGAGCCTCTTGGTGCAAGCACCGGCGGGAGTCTCACCTGTCACGCAAGTCCCGCAGGACAAGGAAAGCTTCTGCAGCGTTATATCGCACGAAGAAAATGTGNNTTCTGGACAGCCCCTTTTTCAATCGATAATATTAATGTTATAGTCGTTCAGCCAAGTATCGATTTGAGACAGATGGGCCATGAGCTGTGGCCCGGTCATTAGCTGGCCGAACCAAGGAACTTTAAATGCTTCACCGTTTGTATCAATAATCGCCTGAACTTTTTCTTTTTTTATCAATTCCAGTATAGGTGAACTGCTGTTATCGATGATCGACTGAAGCCACTCTTTCACACTTTGCGTATAGTTTGGATTATGTGTTTTCGGATAAGGGCTTTTCTTTCTATGAAGAACTTCATCTGGCAGGATTCCGGTAAGCGCTTTTCTGAGAAGGCCCTTTTCCCGCCCTTCCAGCATCTTCATCTCCCACGGTATGTTCCAGGCGTATTCAACGATCCGGTGGTCAGCAAACGGCACCCTGACCTCCAGACTTGCCCCCATGCTCATTCGGTCCTTACGATCGAGCAATGTTGTCATGAACCAGATCATGTTTAAGTAAAAAATCTCCCTGCGTTTCGCCTCCACTCCCGTTTCTCCATCAAGCCTTGGCATTTCCGCGAGTGATTCTTGGTGCCGCTGTTTCACATAGGAAGATAGATTGAGCTTATTCTTCCAATGATCATGCAGCAGATCTTCACGCTCAGCCGTTGAACTCATCCATGGAAAAAGGGGCCGGTTCATAACTTCTGGTTTATGAAACCATGGATAACCGCCAAAAATTTCATCGGCACACTCACCGGAAAGTGCAACCGTGGAATGATCTTTAATCAGTCTGCAGAACCAAAGCAATGAGGAATCAACATCTGCCATTCCCGGAAGATCCCTTACTGCTACTGATTCCCGAAGGTGATTGACCAGCAGCTCTGTGTCAATGACACAATTGTGATGGACGGAGCCTGTGGCTTCCACCATCTTTTGGATAAATGGACCGTCGGCGTTCGGCTGGAAATCACTCGCTTTAAAATACTTGTCATTATCCACATAATCGATGCTGAACGTGTGGAGCCGGCCTCTATTCTCTGATTTAAAATGCTCTGCCGCAATCGCGGATATCACACTTGAGTCAAGGCCTCCCGATAAAAAGGTGGAAACCGGCACATCGGCAACAAGCTGCCGTTGAACAGCATCCACCACCAGCTCTCTCACATTGGATATGGTTTCCTCCAGCGAATGAGGATGACGCTCGCTCTTCACGTTCCAATACCGCCAAAGCCTTTGACCGTTTCTATCAAATGTTAAAGCATGGCCGGGCCTGAGTTCACTGACCCCTTTAAACACACCATGTCCCGGAGTCCTTGATGGCCCCAGCCCGAAAACTTCCTGAAGACCTTCGCTCTCCAGTTCGGCTTTTACATCAGGATGAGCCAGGATCGCTTTTAATTCCGAACCGAACAAAAGACGCCCTCCCGCTATAGAGTAAAACAGCGGTTTGACACCAAGACGGTCTCGTGCAAGAAACAATTTTTCCTTTTGGGAATCCCAGATCGCAAAAGCAAAGATCCCATTAAAGTGATCAATACAGCTTTCTCCCCATTCAATATAGGAAATGAGAAGCACTTCGGTATCAGAATGACCTTCAAACCGATACCCTTTTTTCAACAGTTCTTTTCTTAAATCCTCTGTGTTATAAAGCTCACCATTATAACAAAGTGTGCAAGGAGCGTTCTCTTCTCCCCTCGTCATCGGCTGTGCGCCGCCTTCAAGATCCACAACCGCCAGCCTCGCATGGCCGAAGCCTGCATGAGTGCGGCTCCATACGTTCAAAGCGTCCGGACCGCGTTTCGATAATGTAGCTGCCATTTTAATCAATGTTTTATTTTCCTGTGAAACGTCGCGCTTCCAGTCTATCCATCCAGTAATCCCGCACACCGTCATCACCCTTTCCATTCGGATGCTGATTCATCCTTCCATAAGCGCCCAATACTTACTTTATGCAGGTAAGTGATAATGGTTCACCGGTATGAGTGGGTAATTATGCAAGATTGAAAAGCTTGCAAGCTAGCCATTAAAAAAACTGCAGCAAAGGAAGCTCCCTTTGCTGCAGTCTAGGGTGTAATCTGATTATTTAACGGTAGTTTCCTGTTTACCGTAGAGGGGCACCCAGCCTTCCTTTGATTTAAAGATTCGGACGGCCACAACTTTGCGGTCATCCATGAGTGTAAAGTAATGGCGATAGTTTTCAGGTACAGAAATGAGATCTCCTGGCTCTAGCTCGACGTCAAAAAATCGTCCCTCTGGCCCTTCAATCGCAAAAATACCGTGTCCGCTCACAATAAATCGTACTTCATCATCGGAATGGTGATGCTCTGCCAAAAAGTTTTTCAGCAGCTCATCAAGATTTGGAGTATCCGGTGACAGGGCAATTATATCTTCTGTCACGTATCCTCTCCTTTCTGACAGTTCATCAATTTCTTTTCTGAAGACCTGAATGATTTCTGCTTTCTCTTCATCACTTAAAGAATAGTTTTCTTTCAGGTGTGCAGGAAGTTTTTCAATATCCCAATTTTCGTAGATTACTCCCTGGCTTTCAAGATAAGCACTAACCTTCTTAAGTTCTTCATATCTTTCATTGTTATCATGAAAACGTAATTGCGCCATATGGCATCCCCCTATGCTCTTTCGTTTTATATAAGTGATGGTTGTCCATCATGAAACTGCATTATTGATTTCATTTTAATATGATAGGAAAATAGAAACTCTATTGCTTCCAAGTGCCTTTTCGCCTCAAATCCCGATTTGCCCCAAACGGTGATTCCGTGGTTTCGAATAAGGACAGCTCTTGTATCAGGACCAATTGCCTTTCCGAAGCTTTCGGCCAATATCTTAAGATCCGCATAGTTCTCAATAATGGGAACCGTGATGGACCCATCTTCTTCCCAGATGTTAAAGGCCTTGATCAGTTCCTGCCCTTTGAAAGAAACCTGCCCCTCTCCTGCATACAATTCTGAAATCACATTATTGTCCACAGTATGCACATGGAGACAGCAGCCCGCATCGGTCAGCTGATATACTTTTGAATGAAGGCCGGTTTCAGCTGAAGCGCGGAGATGTGTCGGATCAGCCGCATTTCCCTCTGAATCCACCAATAGAAAGTCCTCAGTCGTCCTTCTTCGCTTATCCTTTCCGCTTGCGGTAACCAAGAAAGTAAGCGGTTGATCGCTTACCTTAATGGACAGGTTTCCGCTTGTTCCTGGAAACCAGTCCCTTAATGCCAATTCATCTTTAATGTCCGCCAGTTCTGTCCATAGCGCATCAAGCGTACTCAAACTCTCACTTCCTTTTCCTCAAGATACTGTACAATCTCATAAAAAGTAGAGAAAGGATCGTATGCAATGCTGAGTTCTTCGCATTTCTCGATCAAGAAATCTCTGGCAAACACTTTATCCGCAATCTTGGCGGCCTGCAGGTCTGTAATGGAATCACCGATCACAATTTTTTCATAACGGGAAGAATCGTAGCCTCTCAGTATAGTAGGTTTACAGCATCCACAATCATTGCCGCAAGAAGAATCGCAGGAGTGCGGCCAAAGAATCTGTATTGCCTCTCCATGAAAATTACTCCCGTTGCAATAAATCTTATCTTGATTAATTATTCCATGAAGCATTGGATAAACGAAAAAATCAATTCCACCACTGACGATAAACAGTGGGATATTGTGCTCTTTTGTATAAGCTACAAATTCTTTAAATCCTTCTCGAATTTTTGCTGTTGAGAGTACATAGTCCACAATCTCATTCTTCCTGTCGGATGGAATAAGGGAAAAGAGTTTCCCTATACCTTCCCGGATAGAGATCTCCTGATTTAGAATTTGCTCTTTAATGAGTTCCCAGCCGTTCGGAGCAAAATTCTTCATGATATCGATAATATTATCTTTTTCGGTAATCGTACCGTCAAAATCACAAAAGATAATTTTCGTTTTGCTCATGCCTTTACCAATCCGCCCCACAAATCAAGCGCTTCTTTTAAAGGTTTACTTTCCTGGCTGATCTGTTCAAGAGATTTGTTTAGCATCAATCCATCGATTGCATCCCGGAAAGCTCTTCCGCCATCCACAGCCCCTCCTGGATGGCCGTGAACACCCCCACCAGCATTAATAATGCTTTCAATGCCAAAATCCTGAAGCAAGAGCGGTGTTAAACCAGGATGGATTCCTGCTGATGGTACCGGGAATGCCCCTTTCCAGTTTGCATCCTTCTCAGTCAGTTCGCCTGCAATGCCGATTGCATCTTCTTTTCGAAGGGCGACACTGCCATATGGTGACGGGAACAATACGAGATCCGCTCCTGCAAGGCGGAGCAGCTTACCAAGAAGCAGACGGTTGGAGATCCCATAAAATTCCGATGGTGTAATGGCGCCTGATAAGGCAGGATGTGCCATGATCGGAAGGCTGACGTCCGGATCTTCTGCTAAGCTTTGCAAGACGTCAAGCCCATAGGCGAAAACGTTAAAGAGCAATGCGCTTGCCCCGAGCTCTGCCGCCTTTTTTGCTTTATCTTTCAGATCATACGTACGCCCTGTCAAATTCACTGCATACAGTGTCTTATGTCCGGTCTCTTGTTCAGTTGCCGTTAATACTTCTTTAGCAGCTTTTATTCGTTCTTCAAATGGTGTCAGCGGATTATCGAACAGAATTTCATCATCTTTTACGAGGTCCACTCCGCCCAGCGCTTGTTCCTTCAGCTGATTCTTGAAATATTGAAGATCCCTGCCGATCACACCTTTAAAAATACTCATTAGAAGAGGCCTTTCAAAAACCCCTAGCTGATTGCGAATTCCATCAATTCCAAAAGAAGGTCCAGGAAAAGCCGAAGCCAATTCAGGGGAAAAATCAAGATCGATCAGCTTTACTTCTCCATCCAACGATAGTTTACCGAAAACAGTCGTCAAGATTGCCGGCAAGTCCGCTGTGAAGTTAGCGGCAGGATACGCGATTTTAAGAAGAGCCTGTTTTCTGGACGAGCCAAAGTATTGATTTACCCTCGTATCTTCGGGCAATTCATTGATTTCCACTACGTGGCCTTTATGGTTTCGCAGCTGTTCTTTCTGAAGATCCGGCAAGTCCGTCCATGAACCGACCGTCAGTCCGAGTGCAATTCCTTCAGCTTTTTTCTCAAAGTTGCCTTTTGGATCATGAACCAGATAGGTTGCAGTTATTGTCGACATGCTGAAATCCCTCCGAAAGCATAGATTTATATTAGAAAGGCGCAATCGCCCTGCTAAGGTCCGACAAGCGACGGAACTCTTACACAGCAACACGCTTTTTGTGTTGTGAAGTAAGAGTGAAGCGACCAAAGACGAATTGTGTTTTTCAATTCGTCCTCCGAGGACCTGAGCCGAAAACAAGAAACATGTTTTCAGCCCTGGGCGCTGGAGCTGGACATTACTTCTATGCCAGCTGAATTTTGTACTCGCTTTACACTTAACTTAAAAAACCTCTTCCCGAGGGAAGAGGCATAATAAACATAGAGATACCGCTTCCTCTCATCTGTCAGCTGCCGCTGCAAGAATTAGCACCGTTTTTATCCTAAAGGATAAGCCGGTTGCCGGGCTTCATAGGGCTAGTCCCTCCACCTGCTCTTGATAAGAGAATAAATAAAATTATTCGAATGTTAGAATTACTTGTGATTATGACAGGTAACAAAAAATCTGTCAATCTCTTAAATGTTCAACACTATCAAAATAATTTTAGCTGACCTATCCGATCAACGGCTTCCTTCAGCTTGTTCTCATCCGTTAATAGCCCTGCTCTAACATAACCGTCTCCTTCTTTGCCAAAACCGATGCCTGGTGCAACAACGACATGTGAATGCTCCAGAAGATAATCTGCAAAACTTTCAGATGTGAATCCTGAGGGAACAGGCAGCCAACAAAAGAAGGATCCTTTAGGGGCAGTCACATCCCAGCCGATCTCCTTCAATCCTGAAATAAACACATCACGCCGTTTTTCATACATGGCGACCAGGTTTTCCACGCACTCCTGCGGCCCCAGGAGTGCTTTAGCTGCAGCTTCCTGTACAGCTGGAAAAAGGCTGACATAGAAGTGGTCCTGAAGAAGATTAATGCTTTCAATCACACTCTCGTTCCCGATGGCAAAGCCTACTCTCCAGCCAGCCATGTTATACGTCTTGCTCATCGTATAGATTTCGATACCCTGTTCTTTCGCACCAGGAACCTGCAGATAGCTGACCGGTTTCTCGTTTTCAAATCCGATGGCTCCATAGGCAAAATCATGGACGACTAAAATATTATGCTTTTCAGCAAAGCTTACTGTATCTTCAAAGAACGGCACTGTGGCTACTCCCGCCGTTGGATTATTCGGATAGTTCAAGAACATGAGTTTTGCCCGTTCTGCATCCTCTTGTGAGATTTCAGCGTAATCAGGCAGGAAATCATTTTCCTCTTTAAGAGGCATCATGCTCATCTCAGCTTCCGCCATGGCAAGTCCTGACCAGTAATCGGGATATCCAGGATCCGGGACCAAGGCTAGGTCACCTTTGTTCAAAAAACATTGTGAAATCTCTACTAAACCCGCTTTACCTCCGAATAAGACAGCTACTTCTTTTTTAGAATCAACGTCTACGCCGAATTCTTTCTTGTAATGTTCAGCAACTGCCTCTTTTAAAAAATCATAACCCCTGAACGGAGAATATTTATGATATTGCGGGTTATGAGCAGCCTCCTGCAAAGCTGCCACAATATGCGGAGGAGTAGGCTGGTCAGGGTTTCCCTGGCCAAGGTTGATAATATCATGCCCTTTAGAAGCAGCAGCACTCACCTTGGCTACCAGCTTTGCAAAAAATTGTTCGGGCAGCCGCGATAAAGCTTCTGCTTGCTGAAATTGTTTCACGGTTACACATCCTGTCTTTCGTAATTTTCTTGAAATTCTAATCAATTATGTTATACGCTTAATTAAAATCTGTCAAAACGTTTTAATGGAGGATAGCATGAAACTTACTGTTGCAGCGATTCAAATGGATATTCAGCTTGGCAATCCCAAGGAAAATATTAAGAGGGCTTCAGAAAGAATTGAACAGGCAGCAATGAAAAAACCTGATGTGATTGTTCTTCCTGAACTGTGGACTACAGGCTATGATCTAGAAAGGTTAGATGAGATAGGAGATACAAACGGCGATGAGATCAAACGATTAATGAGCGGCCTTGCCAGCAAATACCAAGTGAACATTGTTGCAGGTTCCATCGCTAAGAAAACGGATGAAGGAATCTATAACACCATGTATGCCTTTAACCGAAAAGGTGAGCAGACCGGCGAATACAGTAAACTCCATCTGATCCGGCTAATGCAGGAAGAAAAATATATTGCTCCGGGCTCCCGCAAAGGAAATTTCATGCTGGAAAACGTTCCTGCTGCCGGTGTCATCTGCTATGATATCCGTTTCCCTGAATGGATTCGCGCCCATATTCTTGAAGGCGCCTCTATCCTGTTTGTTCCTGCCGAGTGGCCGGCGCAGCGGCTGAGCCACTGGCGGAACCTGCTAATAACAAGAGCCATTGAGAACCAATGCTACGTTGTGGCATGCAACCGGGTCGGCAGTGATAAGAACAACACTTTCGCAGGTCACACGATGGTCATTGATCCCTGGGGAGAAATTATTGCAGAGACAGACGGAGAAGAAGAGACCATTTTGTTTGCTGAGGTCGACACTGATCTTGTTGAAGAAGTAAGAAACAGAATCCCTGTGTTTGAAGACAGACGTCCAGAATTTTATTAAAAAAGATTTGACAGACAATGGATAAGATTGTATGATTGCCATTGTAAATTATTATTGCATTCTGTTTTTTCTAACAATTTTATATTTGTTGTCTCTTATCAAGAGCAGGTGGAGGGAATTTGGCCCGATGAAACCCAGCAACCGACCGTAATACCATTGTGAAATGGGGCGTCTATTACTAGAAGCCTGGAGATCCAGTATGGCACGGTGCTAATTCCAGCAAAACTTTGTTTTGCAAGATAAGAGGCGTGGAAACTATACATCCAGGCCTCTTTTCTTACAGAAAAGAGGCCTTTTTACATACAAAATATTCCGGAGGTAGTATAGATGGCAACAACCCTCAAACAATCTTACGAACGACTGAATGAACAAACCGTGGTGGAGCTGGCACAAAAACTCGAACTGTTATCTGATTATCAAAACATTAAAGTCAATGAGATTGGTGACGGTAATCTTAACCTTGTTTTTCGGCTAATCGAAGAAGATACAGGTAAATCCATTATCGTAAAGCAGGCACTTCCCTATGCCAAAGTCGTGGGAGAAAGCTGGCCGCTTACACTGGACAGGGCAAGGATTGAAAGCAGCTCTTTAATAAAATCAGCAGAATTTGCTCCTGAGCATGTTCCAGAAGTTTTTTATACAGACCAGGATCTCGCTCTCACTGTAATGGAAGACTTATCTTCTCACGTGATTCTGCGGAAAGGTCTGATCGAAGGGGTCAAATATCCTCATCTCGCACAGCACATCGGCACATTTATTGCCAAAAGCCTGTTCTATACGAGTGATTTTTACTTGCATCCTTTCGAGAAGAAAGAGCTTGTCCAGACGTTTACAAACCCTGAACTCTGCAAGATTACCGAAGACCTTGTATTTACTGACCCGTTTTATGACATCGACACCAACGATTTTCCTTCCGAGCTGAAGGAGGCCGTTTCCGAACTATGGAGTGATACTCTCCTCAAACAGAGAGCTGCCTCTCTAAAATATAAATTTTTGACGCGTGCAGAGGCTCTGTTGCATGGTGACCTCCATACCGGAAGTATTTTCGTTACCGAAACTTCTACAAAATTAATAGATTCCGAGTTTGCTTATTATGGGCCTCAAGGCTTTGATATCGCCCACTTTTTTGCCAATATTGCATTGAATCATGCCTCACAGTCCTTTCATATCTCTGACTCTCTTAGGCGCGAAGAATATCAGAGCTATTTGCTCAGCGTGATCAAAGACACTTGGGAAACCTTCACTGCCCGTTACAGAGAACTGTGGAAAACAGAGGGTGTAGAGTCTGCAACCAAACTTCCTGGATTTGAGGAAGAGATTTTAAATAGCATTTTTACAGATATGATTGGTTTTGCCGGTTGTGAAGTGATCCGCCGCACGATTGGGCTTGCCCATGTCGAAGATCTTGATTCCATTGAAGACTTCAATGGCCAAATCGAGTTAAAAAAACGTGTGCTGAAGCTTGGAAGCGATTGGGTAAAGAACGCTGAGAGCATAAAAAATATCGATGATTTTATCACATACATCAGGAGTGTTTAATGATTATGAGTACGACAGAAACCTGGATTTCATCACTGAGATATAAAGGGGATCATCTTCTGCTGCTTGATCAGCAGCAGCTTCCCCGCCATACCGTCTACATTAATGTTACGACAATTGAACAAGTGTGGGATTGCATAAAAAAATTGCAAGTGCGAGGCGCACCTGCCATTGGAATCGCCGCAGCTTTTGGAATCGTGTTATGGGCAAAGGCCAACATATCCATGCCGTATGACGAGTTCAAGTCAAAGCTGTTGCAGCAAAAAGCTTACCTTGCCGGATCCCGGCCCACTGCGGTTAATTTGTTCTGGGCCCTCGACCGGGTCACAGGCTCTGCCGAACAAGCCCGAGATACTGAGGAAGCGGTTCAGCTGATCGAGCAAGAGGCTCTTCTCATTCAGCGGGAAGATGAAGAAACTTGCCGTAAAATCGGGGAATACGCATTGACCTTGCTGAAAAACGGGGATTGTTTGATGACGCACTGCAATGCTGGCGGAATTGCAACTTCCCGGTATGGTACAGCTCTGGCTCCCATGTATTTAGCAAAAGAAAAAGGCTGGGACCTCTCGGTGTACGCTAATGAAACAAGACCGGTATTTCAAGGGGCGCGTTTAACAGCCTGGGAGCTGCAGCAGGCAGGAATTAATGTAACATTGATTACGGATAACATGGCTGCCCATACACTTAAAACAAAAAACATCGCTGCGGTCATCGTCGGCTGTGACAGAGTCGCTGCCAACGGAGATACCGCAAATAAAATCGGGACGTTCGGACTAGCCTTGCAGGCAAAAGCACTCGGCATTCCCTTTTATGTAGCCTCTCCTCTATCAACGATCGATTTGAAAACATCAACAGGAGATGATATTCCCATTGAGGAAAGACCGGCAGAAGAAGTGACCCACTTTCAGGGAGAACCCATCGCACCAGAAGGCGTGAAGGTATTCAATCCGGCTTTTGATGTCACTCCCCATGAGTACATTACCGCCATCATTACCGAGAGGGGAATTGCGTCAGGAAATTATAAAAAACAGCTTGCAAACTTTTTTAATAGCTAAAAAAAGCTCGCGGCCCTTTTGGGTCACGAGCTTTTTGTATGGTACGTATGAAACAATTCTTCGATTTCTGCCGCACAGACCGGTTTCCCGATGAAAAACCCCTGTACATGATCACAGCCATAATCCTTCAGCACAAGAAGCTGCTGTTTTGTTTCCACCCCTTCAGCAAGAGCTGTTACGGAAAGCCCTTTGCACATCGTGATGATCGCTCTGACGATGGCTGCATCTGTGGAACTGTGATCAGATTTCGTAAGGTTGCGGATGAATGATTGATCAATCTTAAGAATATCGATCGGAAATTCTTTTAAGTAGCTCAATGAACTATATCCCGTGCCAAAATCATCGATGGATATTTTAATGCCGAGCTCCTTCAGTTCTTTCATGATGTTAATGCCATATTGTACATTTTCCACCATCATGCTTTCTGTCAGCTCCAAATGAAGGAACCTTGGGTCAATTTTAGATCGCTGAAGCGCTTCTTTCACTTCATACACAAAATCCAGCTTTTGAAATTGCCTGCCTGAAACATTTACGGATATCGAGATCTCACTGTTCATCGTCTCATGCCATTTTTTCAGCTGCTGACATGCTTCATTTAATACCCATCTCCCAATGTTCCCGATCAGTCCGGTCTCTTCAGCAAGAGGGATGAAGTTCCCCGGGGAAACAATTCCAAGACGAGGATGGTTCCAGCGGACCAAAGCTTCGAGTGCGATGACCTTGCCATCATCCAAACTAATCTGGGGCTGAAAATACAGTGACAGTTCACCTTTTGGAATGGCATTCCGGAGAAAGCTCTCCATGGCAAGCCGTTCAATCGTGAACTCGTTCATCTCGCCTTTAAAGAACTCCCGCTCTCCCCTGCCTTTTGCTTTTGCCCGGTGAAGAGCAATTCCGGCATTTTTGATCAAAACATCCGGAGTAAGTCCATCATCCGGATAAATGCTGATTCCCATCGAGGCTGTCAGAACAAATTCCTGATCATTATAAATAAGAGGAACAGCCAGAGTTTCTGATAGTTTCTCACTTACCCTTCCGGCTTCTTCCACACCTGACAGCTCGTTGATGACAACCATGAATTCGTCTCCGGCATATCGTGACAGCATGCATTGCCGTCCGATTGTTTTTTTCAGCTGTTTTGCCGCATACTTAAGAAAATGATCTCCGGCTTGATGCCCAAGACTCTCGTTAATCATTTTGAACTGATCAAGATCAATAAAAACAACCGCAGCCTTTTCTCCGTTTTCCATGGTTTTCCTTAAGCAGTTTTCCAGATGCTGTTCAAATAGCATTCGGTTTGGAAGTCCGGTCAATAGATCATGAAACGCAAGGTGAACGATTTTTTCTTCTGCTTCCTTTTGCTTAGTAACATTCTTACCGATCCCATAAACACCAACCACTTCTCCGTTAACGATAATCGGAAGGTTGGTGATGCAGAATTCGAGCGCATGCCCTTTTTTATGATAAAGCTTAGCTGTGAAACATTCCGTCTGCCCATGTATGGTGAGGTTAAAGCAGTTGCTTACCTTTAATTTATCTTCCTCTGAAACATAGGTGATCGCCGTTGTTTTCAATACTTCCGGCTGTCTGTACCCAAGCATTCTGGTCAAAGAGGCGTTCACACTCGTAATCATGCCTGTGAGATCCATAGAGTAGATCAAGTCAGGGTTATGATCAAACAGAGATTTATAGCGCTGTTCAGATTCTTGAAGGCTGGCATTTAGCTTAATCATTTCAACAGTTGATGCTTTCACTAAATGAGACAGTGCCATTATTTCTTCGTTATCATTCTTCATCATGAGCACCTCGATCTATTCAAATGCCAATATACAGTTCTCTGTATTCTATATCGGCATCGGCTGCTCATTTGTTTACACAAACATCATCGCTTCATTAAAAGCTCATCGGCAATACAGAATAGCCGTAATAAAACACAAGAGCCAGCGCAAGAACAAAGGTGATCCAGCGGGTTTTTTTCAGTTCATTGCGTTTTTCACCGTAAAGCATAAGCTCCATCTGTCCAATGACAGCCAGCCCAAGTACACCTTTAACAATAAGCGGACCAATATTCACGGCACCGGCCTGAATCCACAAATAAATGAGCGCAGCACCCGAAAAAATGGTCGTTACATAGAGCAGGCGCAAAATCATATGAAGAATTTTAGAAATTTTTTTATTTTTTCTTTTGTATAGGCTATAAGTCACAAAGAACAGAATAAGCGCCATACCCCACGAAAAGACATGCATATGCAACATATTTATTTCCTCCTATGTATAATCCTCCACTTTACTATACCACGAACTTTTTCAGCTCGGGAAATACGAGAATTTAAGGTAGGAAGAAAGCCTTTTCATTGCTATAATGTAAAAGGATTCACCATAAACTACAGATTGGAGTGAGAGATATGATTAAAACAGAAAACATCATCTCCAAAACAGAACAATTCGGGGCGAATAACTATCACCCACTTCCAATAGTCATTTCCAAAGGCGAAGGTGTTTGGGTTTATGACCCGGAAGGAAACAAATATATGGATATGCTCAGTGCCTACTCTGCGGTAAACCAGGGGCACAGACATCCTAAAATTATTCAAGCCTTAAAAGATCAGGCAGACCGAATCACGTTAACATCTCGTGCTTTCCACAATGATCAGCTTGGTAACTTTTATGAGAAAGTAACTGATCTTACAGGAAAGAACATGGTTCTTCCGATGAACACAGGTGCTGAAGCGGTTGAAACAGCTATTAAAACTGTCCGTCGCTGGGCGTATGACGTAAAAGGCGTTCCTGCCAACCAGGCAGAAGTCATCGCTTGTGAAGGCAACTTCCACGGCCGTACAATGACAGCGGTTTCCATGTCTTCTGATGAAGAATATAAACGCGGATTCGGGCCGATGCTCCCTGGCATCAAACTGATTCCTTACGGTGATCTTGAAGCGTTGAAGCAAGCGATCACACCGAATACGGCAGCTTTCATCATGGAACCGATCCAGGGTGAAGCAGGAATCGTGATCCCGCCGGAAGGTTTCTTAAAACAAGCACGAGAGCTTTGTAAAGAAAACAACGTCCTTTTCGTAGCGGACGAGATTCAATCTGGATTAGGCCGTTCAGGTAAGCTGTTTGCCTGCGACTGGGAAGAAGTTGTTCCAGACATGTACATTCTCGGAAAAGCATTAGGCGGCGGCGTTATGCCAATTTCCTGTGTAGCTGCTGATAAAGATATTCTTGGCGTATTTAATCCAGGCAGCCACGGATCAACGTTTGGCGGAAACCCGCTTGCATCTGCTGTTTCTGTTGCTTCTCTTGAAGTTATTGAAGAAGAAAATCTGGTTGAGCGTTCATTGCAGCTAGGAGAGCACTTCTTGAACGAACTAAAATCGATTGATAATCCGGTCATTACAGAAGTCCGCGGACGGGGATTATTCATCGGGGTTGAGCTTAGCGAAGCGGCCCGCCCATATTGCGAGAAGCTGAAAGAAGAAGGGCTCCTCTGCAAAGAAACACACGAAAACGTTATCCGTTTTGCTCCACCGCTCATCATTTCAAACGAAGATTTGGACTGGGCGATCGATCGTATAAAAAAAGTATTATCTGTTTAACACAATAAGCAGAAACAGGCTGGAAGTACTTCCAGCCTGTTTTTTTGTTGGACTACTGATTTTTATAGCGCCTTCACCATACCTCCGTCAATCAGGAACGATTGTCCTGTAATGTAGGTGTTGGCTTCCGAGCCTAAGTAAACAATGGTCTTAGCAAATTCTTCTGGTGTACCATATCGGCCGAGCGGAATGCTCTTTTCCATCTGTTCCTTCACCTGTTCAGGGCTCACTGAATTCGCATCTGCAGCTTTACTGTCTAGCTCCGCCACCCGGTCGGTACCGATACGGCCAGGGCCGATCGTGTTAATGAGGATGCCGTCCTTGCCCAGCTCCTGAGATAAGCTTTTCGACAAGCCATTGATGGCAGTCCTGAACGTGTTGGATAGAATGAGCCCATCAATCGGCTGTTTAAATGAAGAAGAGGCAATGTTAACGATTCTGCCGCCACCATTCTCCCTCATATAAGGAAGAACCTCACGAACAGTACGAACCAAACTCATAAGGGTAAGATTGAACCCAAACTCCCACTCTTCATCCCCGAACGAATCAAAAGTCCCAGCCGGCGGTCCACCAGCGTTGTTTACGAGGACATCAATTTTCCCGAACGCGTCTGCGGCCGCTTTCACGAGCCGCGTAATCTCTTCTTTTTGAGTAATATCACATACAGCATACTCAATCCGGCTTCCTGTTTTCTTTCTGATCTCATCCGCAGTTACCATCAAAGCTTTTTCATCACGGCTCGTAATCATGACAGCCGCACCTTCTTCGGCAAATTTCATCGCTGTTGCCCGTCCAAGTCCTTTGCTGGAGGCAAGAACGAGCACTGCTTTATTTCTTAACCCTAAATCCATAATTTAATCCCCTCCCACTTCCTGCGCTCACTAAAAATTAATTCAGATGACAATGCTAACGTACTTCGTTTCAAGATACGCTTCCATTCCTTCCGTACCGCCTTCTCTGCCGATGCCGCTTTCCTTGAATCCTCCAAATGGTGCCTGAGCAGCGGAAGGGACACCATCATTCCAGCCGATGATGCCGTAGTCAAGCCCTTCGATCAAACGTGTGCCTCTCGACATACTTTCTGTGTAAACATACGCCGCAAGGCCAAATGGACTGCTGTTTGCAAGCCTGATTCCCTCTTCATCTGTACTGATTTTCTGCACAGGAAGTACGGGCCCGAATGTCTCTTCATTCATAATAAGCATGTCATGGTTTACATCTTTTAGAACAGTAGGTTCATAGAAGCAGGCATTGCCTTCGTCCGTACCTTTTCCGCCCAAAACACAAGCTGCTCCCTTTTCAACCGCATTATCAACATGCTCTTTGATTTTTTCATAGCCGTCTCTGTTGATGATCGGACCAATGTCTGTGCCATCATCCATTCCATTTCCGACTTTCAACTTGCGCGTCGCTTCAACAAGCAATTTTGTAAACTCTTCATATTTGTTCTCATGGACATACACACGGTTGATACAAATACAGGTCTGGCCTGCGTTTCTAAATTTGGAAGCGACGATGCCTTTCACCGCTTTATCAAGATCCGCATCATCCAGGACGATTGAAGGAGCATGGCCGCCTAGTTCCATGGATACATTTTTTACAGTCTTGGCACTTTGCTCGATCAGCATTTTTCCTACTTCCGTCGATCCTGTAAAAGTCACCTTTTTCACCTTGTCACTGTCCATAATCTCTTCGGCTATTACCGAAGACGGACCAGTTAGCAGGTTTACAACGCCTTTTGGAAAACCAGCCTTTTCACAGAGTTCTACCAGTTTAATAGCCGTCAGCGGAGTTTCTTTCGGTGGCTTTACAATAAATGTGCAGCCTGCAGCCAAAGCCGGGCCCAGCTTTCGGGTAATCATCGCCGCCGGAAAGTTCCAAGGCGTTATCGCCGCTACGACACCAACCGGCTGTTTGATCACCTGCATCCTTTTGTTTTCAGCAGAAGCCGGGATAGAGCGGCCATACACACGCTTGCCTTCCTCTGAATACCACTGAATGAAAGAAGCTGCATATTGAACCTCACCCAGCGACTCCTTCAATGGTTTACCCATTTCTTTTGTCATGATTTCCGCGATCTCTTCCTTCTGTTCAATCATCAGATCATAAAGCCTGTCCAAATAGGCCGAACGATCATAGGCTGTTAAGCGGGACCAAGGGCCAAAAGCTTCATGGGCAGCTTCGATCGCTGCACGGGTTTCCACCTTGCCAGCCGAAGCAACCGTTCCAACAAGCTCTCCGTTCGCGGGATTTAACACCTCAATCTTTTTTAAATCACTGCCGGTCCATTCTCCATTAATATACAGTACTTTTTCCATCGGCCTTGCCTCCTCAATCGTTGAATGTCTTTCTACTCTTCCTTTTCTACATGACCTTAAAACGTCCTAGATTACTTCATTGCTGAGGGTTCCGATTCCTTCTACCGTAATTTCCACTTGATCTCCACTGTTAAGAAGTCTAGGCGGCTTAAATCCTTTACCTACTCCAGCCGGTGTCCCCGTTGCGATAATATCACCAGGTTCAAGGGTTGTGCCGGCCGAAAGCGCTTTAATAATTTCTGGTATGGTGAAAATAAAGTCTTTCGTATGGCCATCCTGCCTGACCTCGCCGTTCACTTTGGTGATCAGCTTCAGTTCATGGGGATCACCCAGGTATTCCTTCGGCACGATGCATGGCCCCATCGGGCAGGAACCATCCAGGCTCTTTCCGATTAGAAATTGCTTATGGCGCTTCTGCAAGTCTCTGGCCGTTACATCGTTGATAATTGTATAGCCGAAAACATAGTCCATCGCTTCTTCCGCCGGGATGCCGATTCCTATCTTCCCTATGACAACTGCCAGCTCACCTTCATAATCGAGCTCCTCTGTAATACCTTTATGCCTTGGAATGCCTGCTCCATGGCCGATAACAGACGTAGGAGCTTTAGAGAATATCATGACATGTTCTGGAATATCGGCTTCACTGCCCATCTCAATGGCGTGATCCTTATAATTTTTTCCAACACAAAAGATATTCTTTGCCGGCCGCGGAATAGGAGCGAGCCATTGTAGATCAGGGTCGTCAAGACCGTATGTAAAGAGCAGGTTTTCGTGAAAAGTGTCTGATAATTGATTGATTTTATCCAAAAATGCAGCACCGAGCTGTATTCCTTCCAGCATGGTTGCAGGTAATTCCATGTTTTTTTCTTTCGCAGCCATACTAAGATTGAACACTACATTTCGTTCCTCGATCAGTTTGCCTAAAAATAAATCATTCTGATAGCGAGCTGTTACTAATTTCATAGGCTTCACCTTCCGTTTCTTTCTTTAGAGTTTACTGAATGCTTCATCAAAAAGGACGGCCATTTTGAGGTCTGTCTGCGTCAGCCCGCTCAAACTCCACGTTGTAAGCTTAACGGTGACAAGCTTGTAGTTCACTGTAATATAAGGATGATGCTGAAAACTCTCTGAAAGCTGTCCCACTTCACTGACAAATTCAATCCCGTTCAAATAATTTTCGAATCGGTATTTTTTCACCAGCCATTTTCCGTTTGTCAGCTTCCAATCCGGATGCCTCTCAATAAATCGTTCAATCACTTCCTCTGACAGCACTTCATCCATCCGAAATCCGCCTTTCTGCCCCTTATTAAAACTATAACCGAGCGATTGTTTAAACGTCAAAATATTCGGTTAACAGATCCGTTTTATTTCCCTATTTTTTTATGATAAAATAATTTGTTGAATAAAATTAACAGATATGAGGGATTGCTGTGAACATTGTAGTGAGCACACTCAATGCAAAATATATTCATACCTGCCTAGCACTCAGGTATTTAAAGGCTTATAGCGAACCGGATTTCCAAGTTGAAATGGCCGAGTATACCATTAAAGATCCCGCGATTAACATCGTGAGTGACCTCTATATGAAAAAGCCCGATGTACTTGGCTTCAGCTGTTACATCTGGAATATTGAAGAAACGATAAAAGTCATCGAGATGATCAAAAAGATCAGCCCGGAAACAGCCATTATCCTTGGAGGCCCTGAGGTTTCCTATGACGTGGCCCATTGGTTAGACAGAATTCCAGATGCTGATTTCATTATCGTAAACGAAGGTGAAATCTCGTTTAAACATTTTCTTTCAGAGCACTCCGGAGAAAAACGCTATGAAAAGGTAGCGGGCTTGGCCTGGAGAAAAGAAGGAAAGCCAACGATTAACCCGCCGCGCGAAAAATTAGATCTCAAAACCGTTGCAAGCCCCTACCGTTTCCATGAAGATTTGGATCAGCTTTCCAAGCGGGTGACCTATTTTGAGACAAGCAGAGGCTGTCCTTATTCCTGTGCGTTCTGTCTCTCTTCCATTGAAGTGGGTGTCCGGTATTTTGACATCCAAAAAGTAAAGGACGATCTTATCTTTCTTATGGATAATGGAGCGAAGACGATCAAATTCGTTGACCGTACCTTTAATATCAAACGTGACTACGCGCTTGAAATGTTTCAGTTCCTTATTGAAAACAGGAGACCTGGCGTGGTATTTCAGTTTGAGATCACAGCAGATATTATGCGGCCTGAGGTCATTGCCTATCTTAATGAAAATGCACCTGCAGGGCTTTTCCGGTTTGAAATCGGCGTACAATCCACCAATGATCATGTCAACGAACTTGTACAGCGAAGACAGAACTTCGAAAAACTTACGCGGACGGTAATGACCGTCAAAGAAGGCGGAAAGATAGCACAGCATCTTGATCTCATCGCCGGGCTTCCAGAAGAAGACTATGCTTCCTTCCGTAAAACGTTTAATGATGTTTTCGCATTCGGTGTGGAAGAAGTACAGCTCGGCTTCTTAAAGATGCTTCGAGGAACCGGTTTGCGCCTGACTGCTGACCGTCATGACTATGTTTATATGAATCACTCTCCTTATGAGATTTTGGGCAATAACGTGCTTTCGTTTGACGAAATCATAAAGATTAAGCGTGTAGAGGATGTGTTGGAAAAATACTGGAACGACCACCGAATGGACGAGACGCTTCACTATCTCATCCATCATGTGTTCGAATCACCGTTCGATTTTTTCCAGGAATACGGAGATTATTGGGAAAGCAAGGGCTGGTCACGTATTGGACACCAGCTGGAGGATTTATTTGCACGGCTTAAGGAGTTCTTGCAGCATAGCGGGACAGTACATGAAGAGGTGATCGAGAGTCTAATGAAATACGATTATTTCTCTCGTAAAAAACACCGTCCGCACCGCTCGTGGTGGAAGGAAACCCTTTCTAAAACAGAAACAGACCACTATAACCGCTGGATTAAAAATCATCCTGAACTTGTTTCGGAAGAGTTCAAAGCGTATGGTTTAAGTGAGAAGGATCTTATAAAGCATACCGTGCTCGATCTAGTTCCATTTGATCTGCAGCACTACCTCCAGACACATGAAATTAAAGAAAACCCTGTTCTTTCTTTGATCTATTACCATCCGAAGACCCATGAACCGGAACATTACACCATTCCGCTTGAGCGCATTGTGCTTGAAGAACTGCATTCTGTATAAATAAAAAAAGGATGCTCTTAATGAGGGGCATCCTTTTTGCTGTCTTTAGCTTTTTTCGCTTTAGGAACGTTGACTTCCGTATTTTCCGTCAAGTATGACGTTGGGTCTGAGACAACTTTTTCCTCCGGACGGATTCCTGCTTTAATCTCTATCCATTTCCCGTATGATAAACCTGTGCGTACTGCCCTTTTCTTTAAGTATCCTTCTTGCACCGTGTAAACAAATGGCTTTCCTTTGCTTTTTATAAGGGATGACATTGGGATGACAACGGCTTTTTCTCTTATAACAGGTTTCAGCTTCAGCTGCAGATGCTGTCCGATCTTTAAGTTATTCGCCTGATCCATTTTTACCGTAAAAGGAAAAGCTGATCCTTCATTGCTTTTTTTGGCATCTTGAAATTGTGAAACAGTTCCTTTCCATTGCTTGTCTTCAATAGCTGGAGAAAGGATGACCGCTTTTTCACCTGCCTCTACGATCAGGGAATCTTCTTCTGTCAGATTTCCTTTAATCTGAACATCATCTTTGGAAACGATCTCTACGATCGGCATACTTCCCTCGGAGGCGCCTTGATTGACGCTCTTCACTACTCCCTGAGTATTGCTCTTAATGGATAAGTTTTCTTTCTCTTCAGCAAGCTTTGTAAGCTGCTCATCGATGGAAGAGTTCCTTGCAGCGGCCAGTTCACTTTCCATTTTTGCTTTCGCCTGATCTTTTTCAAGCTGGTTCTTCTTTGTTTCTTCTTTTTTATCCGTACCAAGCGCATCAGCCTGTGCCTGAAGCTTTGTTTGCAGATCTTTATAATACGTTTCTTTTACTGCAGTTTCTTCCTTTTTCTGTTCCAGGCTGCGGACTTCCTTCTCAAGCTCCGGATTCTCATACGTAAAAAGGACAGTGCCAGGTGTAACTTCGTCTCCTGCTTTTACTTCCATCTCTTTAACATATCCTAGCTTATCCTGGACATAGAATGTTTCATTTTCTGCCGGAACGACAACACCTTTTGTCATGACTGTCCGCTTAATATCCATCACATTTGCAGACGCAAGGTGGACATTCTGGACTCTGGCAAATGCACTTTTGTCTTTCGAGAAAATCCATCCATTCAATGCCAGTAATAGAACGGAGAACACTCCAATTCCTAAAAAAATGATTTTTTTATTCACAATGTGGGCCCCCATTATAAAGTAAGCTGGCCATATTGCATTGCATAGGTCAGTGAGGACAACAGTATGAACCCTATGTATAAAAGCGATACAGCAGCAATGATATAGGTCTTCGATTTATAGCTCGCCTGTTTTAATCCGGTATACGTTAAATAAAATGCCCAAACGGTAAATAGCGACATAAATCCAAAAAGGGATATGATAAACGCGTTATTGGTCATGTAATTGGCGATGACTCCTAGACTTAACGGGCTGAGTACTTCATTCGTGTCAAGCATCCCTTGAAACGGAAGCTTAATGAGGGCGGAAATTAAGAAAACACAATAAACAATCGATTGAAGAACAAAGAGTTTCTTAAAACCAACCTCTCTAAAGAAGGGAAGAAAAACAATCGACATCAAAGATATAACAACAGCAGGCGTTATTAAGCCTATCAAGCCTCCTGCCACCATTAATAAATATTTGCTTGCCTGCAGTTTGGTTTCTGTTAATTTCACTTCTTTTACAATCGGCATATCCAGCAGATGTTCTGCTGAAAGAAAATAACTGATCGCAGTCATAAAGGCACTTACGATACAGATCATCAAAAACCGCAAAAAAAATCCTTCCGCTCTGTTAAACCGGCGGAAATAACCAAATTGCTCCCTGGGCTGAACCAGACTTTTCAAAATATGCACTTCACCCGGCAACTTATGGTCCCCCTCCATTACTTTCTTTTTCCTCCATCATATCACAATTTTTTTATCTATTTTGTCTTGATTTGGCAAATAACGTATTTTTATTTTTACAAAACCCTCTATTCCGAATGATTTTAAAAGGCAAATTCTTACACGATTGGCATCGGCCGAGAGCTGGACGCCTATCATTCAGATCTGGAAAAAAATCGATTGGGAGAAGGACTTTCCCCAAATTGCTCTATCCGCGAAGGTCACTGTGAATATCGTGGATCACGGGATCATCTACTAAAAAAACGCGTTCCTAAATCGGAACGCATTTTTTTACGTATTTTCAATTGCTGTCCGGCTGCCATTTCCTACGGCATTAGCAGGGGTGACAATCAATTTCTTCGTTAATCTTGCTTTGAGTTCCGGCACATGAGAAATGATGCCGACTGACAAAGCGTTTGTATGAAGCTTTTCCAATGCCGTGACGACCGTGTCCAGCAGCTCCTGATCGAGCGTGCCAAACCCTTCATCCAAGAAGAAAAACTCAAGCGGATATTTCCCTCTAAGCTGGATCTGTGTGGACAAGGAAAGCGCCAACGCAAGGGACGTCAGGAACGTTTCACCACCGGATAGCGTTGAAACAGGTCTTTTAACACCGCCGTTCGCATCATCTCGGATGACAAATCCATTATACGAGTCCACTTCAATCGCATACCTGCCGCGGGTTAGCTGGGCAAGACGGTTTGAAGCATCAAGGCTTACTTGAACAAGCTGCTCTTCTGCAACATATTCAACAAAGCTGTTGCCTCTGAAGACGGCTTGCAGTTTACCGAGAGTTTTAAGCTGTTCTTCCACTTCTCTTTTTTCTGTTTCAAGCTCATTGTAGCGGACATGTCTCATTTCCAGGTCCTTATGATACTGTCCTGCTTCTCCCATCTTCTGAATGGAGGTCTGAAGCTCTTCCTTAACACGCTGTAAAGAAGCGGTGATTTCATCCCATTGCTCCTTCGTTAACAATGCTCCATTTAATTCATTTGCTATTTTTCGTTTCTCTGATTCCGTCCGTTTGCATTGATCATAATACACATCAATCTCTGACTTCCATGATTTCTGAACCTGTTCAGATGCCATGCATTCTCTTAATTTCTCCAGTGATTCAAACTGAGAAGACTTTCTTTTTTCTTCCCATGCGATAAGACATTCTTCTTTTCTTTGTTCACTTTTTTCTTTTGCATCCAAAGCAGAACGCCATTCTTTATCCTTTGTATGATAATGATCCAAAGCCGCTTTTCTTTGTGCTTCAAGCTGTGTCACTTGTTCCGAAAGACTGCTGAGTTTTTGCTCAGTCTGCTGAAGATAAGCCTCCGCATCCTGTCCGCCCGTAATTCGTTCTGACTTTTCATTTAATCGCGTGTATTCCTGAAGCAGACTGCTATGCTCTATTTCAAGCTTAGTAATGCTGCGGTCGATATCGATGCTCTGTTTTCGGCAATCCTCGATAATTTTTTCTTTTTCTTCAATAAAAGGCACTGCTTTTAGAAGACCTTCTTCTATCTTCTCCCGCTGGGCATCCAGCGACCGTACCCGTTCTTTTTCTTCTTTTACCTGGCCGGGAGGAAGGTCTGGAAAACGCTCTTTCCAACCGGTCTGCTGCTGCTTCAGTGCAGACTCCAGCTCATCAAGCTTCTCCCTGCGTTCCTCTGCTTCCTTCTGTAAATTATCAAGCTGTGCATTTACCTTATGTTCAACGGAAGATAATTCATGGAACTCAGAGCGGATACTTTTCGTTTCATCTTCGATCTGAAGGATGTCCTGTCGCAATCCTTTGACACTCACCTTTGCAGCCTGCAGCTGCTGATTTAGATCTGAAAGGGAATGAAGAGATATCTGCTTTTCTGATGGAGAAGAAATCAGGCCCGCTGCAGCTTCAGATTTCTCTAGAAATTGATGGAGATCTTCGGACATCCGTTCCATCCTGTTTTTCATCAATAGAATTTCATTTTTCAATTCTGCTGAATCCCTTTGTATCACTTTCATCTGCTGGATCTGTCCGGCTGCCTCTTCGTCAGGTTTAAAATGCTCCATTGGATGAGGATGGTCCAGTGATCCGCAAACCAAGCATGGCTCACCGTCCATTAACTGTTCAGAAAGTTTTGCCGCCAGGACTTTCGCCTGGTCCAGCTCTCTTTTAGACACGAGCTGCTCTTCCATTTCCTCGGCCGTATGAGTCATCAGTTCTTGACCATACTGAAGATCGGACAGCTCATTATAAAGTGCAAGAATGCGGTTTCCTGTTTGCTGAATCTTGTTTTCAAGCTGTTTTTTCTTTTCGTTCAGCCGCTCCGATTCGGCTTCGTTTGTACCCAGGAGTTTAATGGTTTTATCAAAGGCTGCATTTGCTTCCCTGAACTGTTTGGCTGTATAGTCCATTTCCAAAGCATACTCAGCTGCACGGTTAATCCTCTCTCTGTCTGCGGAAGAAACACTTGTTGCTTTTAACTGCATTTGCAGTTCATTCTGCCGGTTAATGGCTTTATGCAATAATTCTTCTGCCGCTTTCTGCTGGCTGTGGACCGAACGCTGCTGTTGCTTCTGTTCTGTTAGAATTTGCTTTTTTTCTTGTGCGCTCTTCTTTTTCAAACGCGCTTCTATTTCCATTTCTATGGCTGTAAGAAGCTGTTCTTTCCTTGCGATCAGAAGCGGTTCTTGGTTCTCTTTTTCTTTTTTTGCTTCTTCATACCTATGATCTGTATCATCCGCCCGTTCTTTCGCCTGATAGGTCTGAACGCGCAGTTCTTCTTCTCTTTTTATATAATAAGCCCATTCTTGCTCGGCCTTTTCAGCGGCATCACCATAGGGCATCAACAGATCTGCAGTCCTTGCGTTCTGCAATTTTTGTTCAAAGGTTTGAATCCTGCCGGCATTTGTTTGAAGCCGTGCTTCTTCCTCTTCCAAAGCTTTCAGCTGTACCTGTGCTTGCCAGATCTGTCTGTTTTTTTCGTAGCTTTGTTCTTGTGTCTCTGTCTCTTTCCTCTTTAAAGCTACCTCTTGCTGAGCTTGATTCCAGGCCATCTCAGCATCCTTGAGGGCTTCCTTGGAGGCATCGCCAAGACCCGCCTGCTCTGCAGACAGATGATCCTTGACCCCTTTTGCCTCTTCCACACGTTTCTTTAATTTCTGGTTTAAACTGTCTCCGTACTTTTCAAGCTGAAACAGCCGCTGAAGCATCTGTCTCCGTTCTGCTCCCTTTAACGATAAAAACTCAGCAAATTTTCCTTGGGGCAGGACAACTGCACGCGTGAAATCTTCAATGGTAAGTCCAAGAAGCTGCTGCACCTGCTGTGTTACATCCCGTTCTTTATCAGCATGGACCACCCAGCTATCATTCTCTTTTTCGAGCAGCCTGCATGTGCTGGTGCGAATCGTGTGCTCTCCCGTCCGCTTATAGTTCCGTTCAATTTTATACCGTGAAGGAGCTGATCCAACACCAAGCTCAAATGTAAACGATACAGAAAGTGTGTCCTCGGCATGGTTCAGTATGCCCTGTGTGCCGCCAGCTGCCCGTTCTACTTTTCCATACAGCGCAAGGGTAATGGCATCAAGAATGCTGGATTTGCCGCTGCCGGTTGGGCCGAAGATTCCGAAGACCCCTCCCCCGCACAGCGTATCAAAATCGATGCTCTGTTTTTCGCGAAAGCTTTGCAAACCTGCCACCTGCAATAAGATCGGCCTCATTCTGCAGCACTCCTTTCCTCTTCTTCATCTGAAATCAGCTCGAGAAAAAGGGACATCACCTTTTCATCCGGAATACCGCCGCCTGTCTGACGTTCGTAAAATTTACTGAACAGCTCGTCGATGGGCAGCTTCTTCTGTACAGTCATTTCCTGTGAAGTGCTGTTTTCAAAAATGGGTTTGATATGAATAATGCCTTTATGGGCTTTTCTGATGTATTGTATATCTTCCATCGCGATGCTGTCCTGCACAGAGATAGAGAGATCCACCCAGGCACTGCTGTTCAGCCCTTCCTCCAGCCAGCGGTAAACCTCTGCTACTCCTTTTGCCTGATAGACGACCAGCGGCTTTCCGCATGTCAGCGGAATCTCTTTTATCTCAGCAGCTTTACCTGGTTCAACATCAACAATAGTGACGGATTTCGTGTGGCCTGCTTCCGAAAAACTGTAACTGAGCGGCGAACCGGAATACCGCGCGGCCGTTTTGGCCCTCTTGACGTTCTGGGGCCGATGGAGATGGCCAAGAGCTACGTATTGTGCAGCTTCCGGCAGTGTTTCAGCCGCGACTGTATAAGCTCCCCCTATATGTACTGGCCGTTCTGAGTCACTCTCGTTGCTGCCTGCAACATATAAGTGGCTCATCGCGATATTGACGCATTCAGGTGAAAAATGGCCCGACATCATTTGAAAATATTTTCCGACCCAGCTATCGTACTCATTTCGTAACTGCAGTTCTTCTCCGGAATCAGAAAGCATTTCTCTTAATCTTGATTCTGAGGGGTAAGGCAAAGCACAGACATTCAGTTTCTCCTGTGTGCGCTTAATGCCATATGAATACATTTCCGTCCCAGGCAGCCCGACAAGTGTAATGCCTAGATTTCCTGCAAGGGGTGAGGAAGCGGAAAGACGGTCAGGATGGTCATGATTTCCCGCAATGGCGATCACATGCCGTTTTCCTTTATCGCTCAGCCGTGCCATCGTATCATAAAACATCTGTTCCGCTGCAGCCGGCGGGTTGACTGTATCAAACACATCACCCGCCATGATCACTGCATCTACTTTTTCTTCCTCTGCGATGCTGACCAGTTCATCGAGAAACTGCTGCTGTTCTTCCAGTCTGCTGCGCCCTTCCAGTGTTCTTCCCAAATGCCAATCTGCCGTGTGAAGCAGCCTCATTCTGCTCCCTCCTTTTCTTTCATTTGCCACTCTATTTCACTTGCAATAAATGGCCTCCGTCAAAGAAATACAAATAACTCTCTTTAACCGGCTTCTTTAAGATCCGCTCTATCGCTTTTCCATATAGCTCCAGCTGCACACGATACCGTTCAAGCAATATCTGCTTCGCTCCATCAAATCCTCCGGCAAAGCGGTTGCTGATGGTATCCGACTTATAATCTATCAAAATAAACCCATCTTCTTCAGCAATCATACAATCGATAACACCTTGTACAAGAATAGTTTCCTTGGCTGTACCCTGCCATGTCAACGCGGCTTCCTCCACGGGGAGCGCCATGCTGAACGGCATCTCTCTTATGATGTTTGGTGCCTGGCTTACCCTTTTTCCAATGTCGGTTTCAAAGAATCTGGAAATGGCGCCAAAGTCAATATGAGCAGCCTGTTCGTCTGTTAAAAGTTCCTTGTTCACCATTTTTGCAAGCAGCTCTTTAATCTGTTCGGGTTCAGCCTGCAAGGACAGATCAATATGCTGCATAACAGCATGCATGGCCGTTCCCCGTTCTGCCGCTGTCAGCGTTTTTTCCTGCATAAACCTAGGCCTGCTCGCATTTGCCGACGAAAAGCCGCCAGCCAACGGACGATCGCTGTACTCATCGAGGAACTGATACTGTTTTTTAATTTCGGTGACCGACTGCTTCGATAAAGTCGCCGTCGATAGTTTGTAGCCATATTCCCAGTTCAGACGCCGTTCTGCTTCTTCTTTTTCCTCAGAACCGAGATCGACAGACTTGTATTCTTTAATAGCTGATAGAATTTCTTCCTGAAGAATTTTTCTGCCTTCGTGTTCTTCTTCATAATCCGCAGCATCAAAGATATCGATCCGCCACTTCGCCGGGTCAATATACGTTTCGCCTCTTCCATGTTCTGCACTTTGCAAATGGTTTCTCAGATCGCCGCTGTCTTTGTGTCTGATTACCGCGCGGCCAATCCAGTCCAAATAGCTTTTTGCCTGTGAGCGGTCATAGTCCGGGAGAAGCCATTCTTCGCTTCCCAGTGCTTCTCCCCATTGATTGACAGACTTCTCCAGATCGTTGAGTGTCCCCAGCAGATAAAGCTTTTCTTTCGCCCGTGTTAAGGCGACATACAATACCCTCATCTCTTCTGCCAGCAGCTCCATTTTCTTTCTGCGCTGAATCGCTAGCTGCGGAAGCGTAGGATAGGCCACCCTGAATCTCGGATTAATATACCGTGTGCCAAGCCCGAGTTCTTTATGCAGAAGAACGCTCTCCTTCAGGTCCATCGTATTAAACTGTTTATTTAACCCCGCTGCAAAAACAACCGGGAATTCCAGACCCTTACTCTTATGAATCGTCATTACCCGCACGACATCTTCCTGTTCTCCAAGTGCACGGGCCGCACCCAGGTCCTTCCCGCGGTCCTGCATCCGTTCGATAAATCGAAGAAATCGGAAGAGCCCGCGGAACGATGTTTTTTCGTATTGCCTTGCCCGGTCGTATAGCGCACGAAGGTTAGCCTGCCGCTGTTTGCCACCAGGAAGGCCCCCTACGAAATCAAAATAGCCCGTTTCCCGGTAGATTCTCCAAATTAATTCTGCGAGAGAACCTTGTCTCGCGGTTTCACGCCACTGACCGAGCTTCTTCGTAAAGTGCTGGAGCCGGCTGATGATGTTTTCATCTTCTCCGGTGGCGATGTATTCTGTCACTGCGTCAAAATAGGTGCCTTTTTTATCTGCCAGCCGGACAGCGGCCATTTCATCCCCGGTGAACCCTACAATTGGAGAACGCAGTACAGAAGCGATCGGGATATCCTGCAGCGGGTTATCAACGACTTTTAACAGGGAAAGCATAATGTTGACTTCCACAGCTTCGAAATACCCGCTAGAAAGCTCCGCGTAAGAAGGGATGCCCTGGCGCTTGAACTCTTCCAGGATGATGGGAGCCCAGGAGCTCGTTGCACGGAGCAGAATAACGATATCTTTATATTTTACCGGCCTCATGTTTCCTGTTGTCTTATCAAGAACCTGATAAGAGGCATTACTCTCTGTGCCGATCAGCTGTTTAATTTTCTCTGCCATTACCCTTGCTTCAAGCAGTACTGTTTCACTGTCCGATTTCTCGCTTTCACCGGTCGCCTCACCCTCTTCATCAAGTACAGGGGAACTTTTATTGATGAGCAGAAGTTCTGCTTCCACTTTATCGGTTTCCGGATAATAATTTGCACCAAAAGAAAGTTCAGCTTCCTTGCTGTATGCGATTTCGCCAACAGACTCATTCATGATCTGCTTAAAAATATAGTTAGCAGCATCAAGTACTTCCGAACGGCTCCTGAAGTTTTTGGCCAGGTCGATCCGCAGTCCGTTTCCTCCATCACCCTGCTTGGAAAATTGCTTGTATTTCGATAAGAAAAGTCCTGGTTCAGCCAAGCGGAAACGATAAATGCTCTGCTTCACATCCCCGACCATAAACAGGTTCCCTTGTTCTCCTTTTCCTTTGCTGACCAGCCTGACAATGGTTTCCTGCACGAGGTTCGTGTCCTGATACTCGTCAACCAGAACCTCTACAAAACGGTTTCTGTATTCAAGCGCTGCAGAAGAAGGTACAGGTTTCTCAACTGTTGAAGAAGGCGCGCTCAAGATCTCAAGGCAAAAATGTTCAAGATCCCCAAAATCAAGCAACCCCTTTTCCTGCTTTTCTTTTAAAAAACGGCGGCCAAACTCTTGAACCAGTTCTGCGAGATATTTTACAACCGGGGCCATCTCCTGCAAGTGAATCACATACGACTCCGGCGGCCTGCTGAACAGATCTTCTTTAATTTGAGAGACTTTCTTTTTTACCTGGTCCCGCATCTTCTTTACTTTTTCTTTGAGAACAGGATCTACCTCTTTTCCGCGCACCTGTTTCATCGTTGCAAAAGCACCGGATTGAAACACGTCATAAAGCTCTTGCCAGGATAAGACTGCAGCGGCTTCAAGGCGCTTTACAAAAACCAGATCGTTTTCAATCGTTTCTCCGTATGCGGCAGGTCCTTCAGGAGACCGTGCTGTGTCAAGTGCACGTTCAAGCACGGTTCCTAAGCCTTTCAGCTGCATCGCCACATCTTCCAGCAGCTCTTTCGTCCAAGGCAGATCATCGATTATCGCCACTTCACCAGCATCATACTGAGCCGCCATTTGCTGCAGCCATTGTGCCGGTTCAGGATGGCTTCTTGAAAAATCATAGAGCTTTAGAATAAGGCGCTGCAGTTCAATATCATTCCGATCTGAACTGTATGCATCAACCACATCAAAGAACGCATGGCCCTCTCCCTTGCTGTACTCTTCTTCAAACAGATTTTCCAATACTTCCTGCCTGATTAATTCTGCTTCGGTGTCATCGGCAATCCTAAAGCCCGGATCCAGATCGATCTGATAATAATACTTTCTCAGTACTTCAATACAAAAGGAGTGAAGCGTGGAAATGGAGGCTTTATTCAGCAAACCGAGCTGCCTTCGCAGATGGAGCGAGGCCGGATGCAGAGAAAGCTCTTTTTCAATCGCATCTCCTATCCTTTTTCGCATCTCAGCAGCGGCGGCGTTTGTAAAGGTAACGATGAGCAGTCTGTCGACATCAGCGATTTCTTTTCTGATCATCGAAATAATCCGCTCAACAAGCACGGCTGTCTTTCCCGATCCTGCTGCAGCAGCAACAAGAATATCCTGCCCTCTCGATTGAATCGCTTGCCACTGGTCATCTGTCCATAAGCTGTCTGCGGGCTTTTCTGCTATTTTAATCATCGCTGCTTCCTCCTTCCTCGTTCATTTTGGCTAATATATTCTCATCACTTTCGTCTTTTAACAGCCTGTATTGATTTTCTTCGAGCGACTGGTCGAACTGGCATACCGAACGATAGGAGCAGAAGGTACATGGCACTTTACTTTTCATTTGATAAGGGGAGATATCTATGACCCCTTCCGTAATGTCTGTGCCGACATCCTTAATGACCTTTCGAACATAATTCGTCATCGTTGAAAACTCTTCCTCGGTTGCTACAGATGAGTGAGTAGGATGAAAACCTTTCGAAGTAATGGAAACAGGTATGATATCTGATTTCTTTTCAAAGACCGTATCCATCAATTGCACCGTCTCAGTATCTGCCAGCACCAAGCCTTTCATTTTGAACTTCTTGTAAAGTTCGTGCTGCACCTCTTCAAGCGTCAGCAGCTTTTTGTTTGAAACTAATGGGTTATGGATGTGGAAATACAGAACACCGGCCGGGTGTGCTTCCCTTCCGAGCCATTGTTTGGAGTGGCTGATGACAACATCAAGATACGTAAGCATCTGCAGGGCGATCCCATAATAAACTTCTGAGAGGTTTAACCCTGTCGAGCTTGATTTATAATCAATGATTCTTAACATCAGTCCGTCTGACCCTTCGGCGGAATCCACACGGTCAATTCTTCCGATAATCTCCATGGTTGTGCCGTTTGGCAATTGATATTTAAGCGGCGGAAGGGGCTCCTGTTTGCCGAACCCCAGTTCAAGGCCGATTGGAGCAAAGCCGCTGGCTCGCGCATGCTCGCTTAACATATGGGACGCTCTGCCGACAATATCCTTTAATTTGCTCTTTATATATAAATGGCGTTTCGTACTGAGCAAGATCTGGCTCTGAAGTTTTAATGCGAGGCTTTCCACCATGTCTCCCGCAATGCGGTAACAATCCTTCATGGAAAGATCGCGCCAGCTCATGTGGTTGGAGCCCAGAAAATCATCCATGTTCTTTAGAGCAGCATGAAACAGCTGACCGATATCAGGTGCTTCCAATCTATACAGCTTTCTTTCCTGTAGCTTCAGCCCATAGGAAAGAAACTGTGAAAAAGGACATGACTGGTGCAGTTCCATCCTTGAAACGCTGGCCGTAATCTCATTTCCGTATAACTCTTTCGTTACAGCCGGTGTGAGGTTGTTTTCCTGATTAAAATAAAATAGACTTCCCAGCACGGTTTCTCCCAGCCATTTCCACCTATCCTGAACGGTAGCCCAATTGTAAACATCCCACCAAACCCCTGAGATGGGATAGCCTTTCTTCCATTCACGCAGCTGGGTATTGAGATAGGAAATCGCCTTTTGAGGATGCTGGATATAAGCCAAATCGTTGCCGTTTTCCGGATCGCTTTGAATCAATTCTTCTTTAAGTCCAGGGAACAGTGATTTCACCCTGCCGATCACCATGGAAGGAAGCAGATTCTTCCCCTCCTCATCTGCCAGCGGATAAGAGATATACAGCTTGTCTGTGGCATTCGCCAGTGAAAGATAGATGAGGAATTGTTCATCTAAAAGCTGTCTTCTTGAACCAGGAGCAAGAGGGAGGCCGTTCTTTTCAAGAACATTCCTGTCATCTTCTGAAAGTATTCCTTCCTCCTTCGGCTTTGCCGGCAGAATCCCGTCATTGACACCCAATATGAAGTGGCATTTTACGCCTGAGTAACGGGAGCGGTCCATCGTTCCGGCGAGCACCTGATCGAGGGCAGGCGGTACGAGGGCAAACTTTAGGCTTTCTAAGCCTGTATCCAGCATTTTGATCCATAGATCAAGCTTGATGCTTTCTTCACCCGTAATCTCTACCATCTCATCTAGAAGCTCTACGACTGCATCCCAGACCTGATCATGTTCTCGCGCAATCCTGAGCTTGCCTTCCTGCTGTGCTCTTTGACTGAGACGTTCAAGCTTCATCGGGATATGCAGACGTTCAAGATAAAGAAACAGCACCTCACAGAACCCCCGGACATTGTCCGCGTTTTTCAAGTCATGTGAAAGTTTGTCCAGCGGAGACGCAACCATATGCCTGACTTCGTTCAGCCGCTCCTGCTTTTCTTTTTCCTCATCTGTCTGGACGAATCCATGTTCTTCCAGCGCCTGAAAACGCTGCACCTTCCACGGCTTCTTCTCTATCCAGCGATATCCCTGAATGCCGTATGCGAGCACATAATTCTCCAGTTCATCCATTTCATGGCGAAGTTCTGCCCATGAAAAATCACTGTCTACAGGATAAAGCAGATCTGTTTTTACAGCACGGAAAACCGATTCGTACCGCCAGTTGCTTGTCACAGCTTCCAGCGACGACCGGATCAATTCAACGAGTGGATGGTGAAGCATCGGTTTCTTCTGATCTAAAAAGACGGGAATTTCATATTCCTCAAAGACCGTTTCAATCAGTTCGTAATAATCATTCATGTTTCGAATGGAGAGGGCGATCTCCCTGTATCGGTAGTTTTCATCACGGACAAGGCGGATGATCTCCCTGGCAGCGGCCTCGATTTCCGTTCTCCGATTAACGGCAGATTGAACAGAAATACCGTTTGGCGCATCAAATTCCATAGCTGGCCTGCGGTCGAACTGGCTTTCTAAATGAGCCAGAGACGGTGTGCCGCTGAACCTTGGCGTTTTTTCCAGAATAACCGGCTCTCTTTCAAACACACCCTCTTCCTGTGCTATTTTTTTAATGGAGAGAAGTGTATTTTTCGGAGTATAGAACAGATCAAGCTCATGGGGATGTCCAGCACTTTCGTATGAATCAAGAGTCAGGGCAACTGTTACATGATCTGCATGTTTCAGCAGCATCCGAATGACTTCAAGTTCCTGCGGCGTGAACTGGTGAAAACCGTCTATGTAGAATTCAGCCTCTTTTATATACTCTGAATAAGGAATCTTCTCTGCCAGCAGCCTTAAATAATCCTCGGTATCCACGTATTTATGAACCAATGCTTTTTCTAATTCCCCGTAGATCAGGGCGAGGTCCGTAAGCTTGTCCTGAAGAACAGTTCCTTTTGCGTCGCTGTTAAATTGCAGCAGCGTCTGAGCGTTCCAGTCGAGCTGCTCGGCATCCACGCAGTATCGCTTGAATTCAGTGATCATATTTTCCATAAGTTCATAGAATCCATTCTGATCTGACGCTTTTTTAAATACCTTTAGATCCTGTTTTTTGTTTTCTATTATTTTTCTGAGCATCATGTTCATTCCGACACTTGTAATATGAAGTCTGGTCATCCCTCCGACATCACCGAGGACTTTCCATGCCAGACGGGAAAAACTGAACACCTGGGCACGCATCATTCCTTCGAGGCCAGGTGTCTTTGCCAACTCATATTCGGATTGAAATGTCATCTGATCGGGCACCAAATAGATAATGGGTTTTCCCTCCGGATTTGCAAAAAGAGACTCTCTGATCTCGCTTAAACTGCGGTCACTCTTTCCGCTTCCGGCTCTTCCAAGAATAAAGCGCAAACTCATATCCTCACCTCTGTCAACCTAATAATCTTAAACCTATTATCTCATAAAACAGTATGTAAAAGAATGATAACGACTGCAGAAAAGCCTGCCTTTAACTGGAACAAGGCAGGCACTGAACATTCTATTCATTATTGCTTTATGTTTCTTTTATTCATGTACATTCTTTCATCCGCAAGACGCAGGTAATGATCAATATTGTCAACCGCATCCGCATGAAGGCAAATGGTTCCATAGGCCAGCGAGACCTTTTCATTCCACGAACGCAAATACAGATCAATCTGGCCGGCCAGCTTATAGGCCGTTTGTTCAGTATGGCCGGGAATCAAGAATACAAACTCGTCACCTCCAAACCGAAAGCCGAGATCCATTTTCAGCTTTTCCGCAAAGAAAGCGATCTGCTGCAGCAGCTCGTCTCCCATATGATGGCCGAACTGGTCATTGATCTCTTTAAAATCATTGATGTCCATCATAATCAGTGACAGTGGATATTGGCCCCTTTTTGCCTTCAGGACCTCTGTTTCCAGGCAATGATAAAAGTAGCGCCTGTTATATAGGTTCGTTAATGGGTCTCTGATGCTCAGCTCTTTCAGATCGGTTACTTGCTTTGAAAAATAACCGCTTAAAACCCCGATCATTAAAGAATTGGCAGCATGTCCCCATCTCTCCAGGAAAAACAGTTTGTTTTCAGCTGTTTCTTCCTTAATCAGGTTCTGAATAACACTGTTGCCCGCCTGCCTAAGACTCTTTGCTAAAAGAGGAAGGAGCTGATGGGGGATAGCCCTTTGCCCGGCAAAATCATGTCCCTGCTTGAAACCCCGATCTTCAATTCGTTCCATGCAGGAGTTAAATTCTTCATTATGTATAAAAATGCCTTTTATCAAGGCAGTTAACATCCATTTAAGATGCATCTGGTATTCTGAATCTGTATAGGTCAGGAAGGGAACAAACAGTTCATTCTTTTCCAGATGAAGAAGGTGCCTCTCGATAATGCTGGGAATGGATTCGATATGAAGGTTATAAAGACGGCTTTTGAGGTCGGCAATGTCCGTTTCTGGCATAGGTTGGATCCCTCTATTCAATATAGTATTTAAGAAGTGACCGGCTTTAGAACAAGATGTATTTGGCCGAACATAACAAAAAGCCATCTCCCCTGCAGGGAAATCGCTCTTTCCCCTTTGGCAACCCGGCTGCCATAGTTTTTACAAACATTAGGCCCGCGGCTTTGCGTCCCACCTTTTCAGATGGTTTGCTCTGAGACAAAGGTCTCTTCTATTTATCCAATATAGTAATTATATACCATATAACCTATTTTTACCAACATCAAACACGAACCTTAGACCTATTTTTTCGTTTTCCATCTTTTGTACCATCGATAGCCGACTCGTACACCATTCAGTACCGGATAAGGAACTCTAAGAGGGAATCTATAAAAGAACGGCTGATAGATTTTATAATAAGCCTTTCTTAAATCTTTCCATTTATAGCATTCCTCTTTCTTGCAAAAATCTGAAACATCCACAATGATTCCCCGCCCATTAGAAATCATTACATTTTTCCCGTGAACATCCCGGGGAAAAAGGCCGCGGTTTCGAGCATAGCACAGTGCTTCATCCACGTCACGAATCACGTTTTCGGAAATTTTCACCCCTTTATGCAGGCAATCATAAAGTGTTATTCCTTCGATTCGCTTTAGGATCAAGTGGCGTTCTCCATATCCGTAACAGCGTGAATATCCAGGGTGCTCACCCAGCTGCCGGTAAACAGATATCTCTTCAAGCAGGTCTTCATGATTTCTGCCGTAAATCTTAACGACTTGGTCAGGGAAATCAGGATGGACGAAAACGGCAGCATAATTGCCGCAGCCCAGAAGCTCCCACGGTTGAGGAGCGAACAGAACTTCCACAGGATCACCGGGATTCCTGCTAATTATTTTTACTTCTTGTGTTAACTCCTCTGATAACTCTGTATACTTTTTCATGATTCACCTGGCCCGATTCCTAAGTCTCTCGCCGAAAGCTTTGAACAGCTTTGCTATTTGCGCTCTATCATCGTACCAAAAAGAAAATGTTTCATCAGCAATTCTGCTTTATTTCGAAGATGGACGTTCGGGAACCTCATGACTTCCTGATATCCCCGGATAAAAATCTGATATTCTGTGATGTCATCTACTGGCCTTCCATCCGTTACTTTAATTTTACGGGCCATCATTTCTTTTTTCACATCTCTTAATTCAAAACTGATGGCATTCATCACGTTCTCGATGAGGGTGACATACGGCTGCCTTAATTTGAAAGGAGAAACGGCTATCACTTTTAAATCACGGTTAAAGATGGTGAGCAGCATAGGATACATAATATATTTATCTACTAGTATACGATCTCTTTCATCGCCATATAACATTTTTGTTCCTCCCGATCGCCGTTCAACCCGTTTTTCCGGCAACCGACAAAATATTAGACAGCTTAAACGTACGGATTTGTTTTCGAAGACAGCAATAGGCGGTTAACGTTTCTCCTTCACATGAAACCGGAAAAACGTAACGCTTAGTAAACTGCCCGCCAGACTGATAGATCATCATAAAGGGAGAACGTTCAGACACACAACGCATCAGCAATCGATTCATTTTAGCCACCGCCTTACCATTTATTTATTCACAGTATATGCGAACAAACGTTCTTTATGCAACTAGAAAAATATGCCTACCCTTAGTAAGGATAGGCATAAACCCTAATATTATTACACGCTTTGCAATAATCCTTTCTGTCCCAGTGCCTGATGAAGGCTTCCTGCGATGGAAAATCCCTCAAAGCTAATTCCCAGAGCAACAACGGTCTGAGCAAGTTCTGGCCGCATGCCTGTCAATGTTACCTCCACACCGAGAAGCTTTAAGGATGTAATCACTTGAAAAAGGTTATGGGCGACCATCGTGTCAATGATTGGAACACCTGATAAATCAATATAAAGGTGCTCAATCTGCATCTCCATACATTCATTAAGAGCGATCTCCATGATCAATTTCGAGCGGTGGGTATCAATGGGGCCGACGAGAGGCAGGACCCCGACGGTCTGCGTAAGGCGGACAACAGGAACAGACAGCTCTTCAAGTGCCTCTCTGGCCAAGTCGAGCAGATGATTATTATAGTCCACATAGGCCACACTGAAAGAATAAACCACCTTATCCAATAATGGATCAATAATAGTCATAGCCTTCATGACTGTATGGTTATCGTAATTATTTCTTTCCACTTCTTTTCCAATGAATTCCCAGATGATTGTCCGGTAAAGCCGTGTAGAATCGAGGGCTGTATCAAGGGACAAATTGATTTCTACCGCAGTTTCCCCGCTTTTTTTCCCCATTCTAAAAATCTTTTTTCTGATTGTTCGAGGTTTGAGAATAATGCTTCACCGATGAATTGAAACAGTTCGATGCGCCAATCGATTAAAAGCTGCTTTTGCTGGTCATTCGGCGGATTGATCCCATTCTTTATCCGATTCTGCGTTACGGCCTCAGCAAGTTCCACTTTATGCTGAATAATGCAGTCTCCCAGAGCTCTTAAGTTCTTGTCCATCGTCTACCCCTCATATCGTTTATATTGTCCTATCATCATACACTATAGAAGGCTTACAATAAACGATTTCCTACCTTTGACGACGAGCCTCATCATAAGTGCCTAAATATTCTTTGATCTCTCCTTCATGAACCCAGGCCACACGGTTGAAGAGCTTATTTAAGAAGTACCGGTCATGCGAGACAGCTACGACAGTTCCGTTATATTCTTCCAGAGCATCCTCCAGGACTTCACGTGAATCAATATCCAGATGGTTGGTCGGCTCATCAAGCAGCAGCAGATTAACATCCTGGTGGACGAGCTGTGCAAAGCGAAGGCGGGTATTCTCTCCTCCGCTTAAATCCCTCACCTTCTTGAACACGGATTGTCCATAAAATAAAAACTTGGCAAGCAAATGCCTTGCTGCCCCTTCATCAACAGGAACAGCTTCACGAAAAGCAGACAATACCGTTTCATCCGGGTGACTGTTCAGTCCGGTCTGGGAAAGGTATCCAAGTTTAACGGATCTTCCAATCTCGATAAGACCAGTGACTTCCTGCTCCCCTAAGATCGCTTTTAACAAGGTAGACTTTCCTGTCCCATTGTTGCCTACAATTGCAACCTTTTCACCAAAACGGATAAAAAGATCAATTTGTTTCAGTATTTCCCTGCCAGGATAGCTTGCCGTCACATCCAGCATAGAAAGGACTTCTTTTCCGCTTCGATCCTTCATCTGAAACGAGATTTCTGTCTTTCTGCGGTTAAGTAACGGACGTTTGATTTTCTGCATCCTTTCTATAGCCCGTTCCATGCTGCGGGCCCGTCTGTGAAGATCGCCATTGTCACCCCTGATCGCCCAGTCGCGCAGACGCTTAATGGCCTCCTGCATTTTTTTTATTCGTTTTTGCTGTTCTTGATACTGAGCAAATTCAGCAAGCAGGCGTTTTTCTTTTTCAGCTGAAAAAGCACTGTAATTCCCGTGATAGAGGATCACTTCTCCGTCTTCCAGATCATAAATTTTGTTCACGGTACGATCCAGGAAATAGCGGTCATGGGAGATGATGACGACAGCCCCCTTGTATTTCAGCAAATAGTCTTCAAGCCATTCCATCGTACTTAAATCAAGATGGTTGGTCGGTTCATCAAGCAAAAGCAGATCCGGCTCCTTCAGAAGCAGGCATCCGAGCCCTGCCTTTGTCTTTTCGCCTCCGCTGATGGAAGAGAAGGGCTGGTCTTTTACAGCTTCAAGACCGAGGCCTTTTACGATTCCGTTAATCTTGGATTCGATGGAATACCCCCCCATTTCTTCATATGTCTCCTGCAAACCATATAGCTGATTCAGCCATTTATCCAGCTGTTTTTCGTTTGGAGTCTCACTCATTTTTGCAGTCAGAGCATGTATTTTTTCTTGAATTTCATGAAGTTCAGAAAAGGACTGCATAAACACCTCATAAATCGAGGCATTATCCGATCGGACCGGCACCTGCTCCAAATAGCCTGCCACCGATCCTTTCTTGAGATGAACACTTCCTTCGTCCGGATGCTCTGTACCCGCAAGCAGTTTAAATAATGTACTTTTTCCGGTTCCGTTACGCCCGATCAGGCCTATCCGGTCTGTGCTATGGATTTCCAGAGATAAATTATTAAATACGGTATGTCCTCCGAAGCTTTTTGTGAGTCCGTTCGCGGAACAAATAATCATAGGTAAACACTCCTCAAATTTGGTGGTTACCCATTCTTCAAATAAATTAAAACACAAAAAACCATGGGCAAGCATACCTGCCCATGGTTGATCCGTTGATGAGGAATGGGTATGGAAAACTTACTGATGCACTAATGTTGTATGAAATTTGGACAGACTTCTCCCGTTGACAGCTATTACATGTGTAATAGAGCGTACTTCAACCGTCAGCCAATCCACCATACAACGTACACCATTCAGCATTCCTACCCCTCCTTTGATCCAAAAGTATATTTGTTCCAATTATACCATTTTTAAATTTTGTATTGCAATAGGCAGCGCGCCATTTTATGAAGATTCATCCACATGAATAATCGCATCAAATCCTGCTTTTATGGCTTTCCGTGCTGCCTCTTCTGCATTCCCTTTTTGTTTAAAACAGCCAATTTGGACACGATAGAGCCTGTCATGCTTTTTTTCGTTAACCCGATGCACGCCTTCTCCTTTACTTTTTATGCTTTCCAATTGATCTTTTACATCCTGAAGAAAATCTTCAAAACTCTTCCCGTTCCTTTTTAACGCGTTCACAGGGTCTTTCCGCCTGCCGGGATCCAGCTGAAAATGTCCTTTAATATGCAGAGTGGGATTCCATTCATAGGTTTGGCACAGCCAGGAAAAAAACCAGACATATCGTTTGTATGCTTCTACCCATGAAATCTTTCCGCCGTAGCACAACTCCACTCCTATAGCCCAGTCGTTCGCATCAGACACCTGTCTTCTGACATGCCAGGCTTTCTCGCGCAGCGGGATGATGATCAGGATGTCCTGATCATCAATAAATACATGAGCAGAAGCAGCTAAATGCCTGCTGTTAAAATAGTTGAAATTTTGCAGGGCAGTGGAGCCTTCATTTCCAGTATCATGGGCAATCGCGTACCTCGGTATTCTGTTGCCGCCAGGCCTGTGCCTCCACTTTTTATCAATCAGCATAGAAGTGATACTGTAACGATTCCCGATCAAACCTATCCCTCATTTCCTTTTTACCTATAAGTAGGCAAAAAAAAACAAAAGGAGCTGCCTTTACAGACAACTCCTCCGCCTTAATTCGCTGCGAACACCCACACCCAGTAGATGATTCCTGCGAGAAAACCAATTCCAAGCAGCAAAAACCATAATGTACTGTTTTTCATCTTCCAACCTCATTCTTATTTCATTTCCACTTCGAGGGTACCATATTGGAAACGAGAAAAGAAGTTCCAAAACAGGAAAATTTGTGTCAATAACAGATAAATGTTTGAGTAAATGGCCGCCACAGTATACTATATTTAATAGAAGCGTCAATATTGAACTAAACGTAGAATAGGTGAATGATATGAGTGATAAACGCACGGAATCTATTGCAGAGCTCGAAACCAGCTTCCAAACCGTCTTTCGGACATTCAGGAAAGACATCAATGACCTTTTTTCTGATGATGTCCCCTCCAATGAGTTCGGAGTACTGAATCTGTTAAAAGATAAAGATTTCCTTACTGCATCTGAACTGGCAGCAGAAATGAAGGTGTCTTCAAGCCACATTACCGGAGTAACAGACCGTCTAATAAAAAAAGGTATGATCACAAGAGAACGTTCGGTTACTGACCGAAGAATCGTATACGTTAAAATAACAGAAAAAGGCCATTCTGTTGCAGAAAAACTGGCTTCCATCCGCCGGGGCTATTTCAGAGAAAAGTTCTCCGGGCTCTCTGATGAGGAAATGGAAAGAATGATAGACTATTTAAACCGAATGATTTAGTCTTAGAAATGGCAAAAACACTTAACCAACAAGTGTTTTTGCCTTTTTCAGTGCAGAGATTTTAAATTCAAATTCTTTTCCGCACCTTTAGAAAGACGAACCTAGGCTTCGAACGCATTGCAGCATTCTTTCTCTCTCTGATTCGGGAGACTGGATTACGTTGCCAAAATAGATGGATCGCTTGACCTCCATTCCGCAAAATTCAAAAATACTATGATCCCGCGCGAGATTCATTGCATAATGCATACCGTTCTTTTCGTAGATCTCAGAAGGCGTTCCAGTCGTGCAGATTGAAACTGCAGATTTTCCTTTTAACTGCGGAATGGGTTCTTCTCCATCCAGTTCATAAGCAAATCCATAGCTGAATACCCTGTCGATATACCCTTTTAGCAACGCAGGCATGCCTCCCCACCAGACCGGATAGATGAGCGTAAGGCAGTCACACCAGGTAAGCAGCTCCTGTTCTTTTTTTATATCAGTGCTGTACATATAAGCCAGGGACTGTTCATATTCCTCCTGTGTCAGAACCGGCTGAAATCCAGAAGAATACAGATTTCTGACAGCCACTGTGTGCCCGCTCCTCTTTAATTCCTCTGTATAAGTCTCCAGCAAAGCCATGTTGAAACTTTCTTTAGATGGGTGGCAGTACAGTATGACATGATTCATCTAATCTCTCCTTCCTACATTGACACGTATACGACACTTCCATTATTGTTGAAACCAGATAAAGCAGAGTAAAAACCCGCCGAGGGCGGCGGGTTTTGTTTCATATTAGATGAGAAATAAAGATCGACGCAGTCCCAAAATAGACAAGCAATGAAAAAATATCGTTGAGTGTTGTAATCAGCGGCCCTGAAGCGACGGCTGGGTCGACGTTAAAACGATATAAAAGAAGCGGAATCAGCGTTCCTGCAAGGGTTCCAATAATAAGAGTCAAAAACAGCGAGCTTCCAACCACCAATCCCAAAATGGCATTTCCCTGCCAGAAAAAAGCAACGAGTGCGATAAGAATTCCGCAGGTAGTGCCAATGATCAGCCCGACTCCAAATTCACGGAGGATGAGGCGCCAGACGACCTTTTTATCGATGTCATTGGAAACAAGCCCACGGACCACGACAGCGAGTGATTGTGTACCCGTATTTCCGGTCATTCCAGCGATCATCGGCATGAAGAATGCGAGCGATACGACCTTTGACAGCGTATCCTCAAAAGCAGAAATAATACTTCCGGAGATAATACCGATGAACAGGAGCAAGATCAGCCACGGAAGCCGGCGGTAAGAAGCAACGAAGGCACTGGTGTTAAAATCAATGGATTTTCCCGAAGCTGATAGCTTTTCAATATCCTCATTCGCTTCTTCGATCAAAACATCAAGCACATCGTCTACCGTTACGATTCCAAGCAAAACATCATTATCGTCCACTACCGGAACAGCAATGAAATCGTATTTTTCAATCGTGCGGGCCACTTCCTCCTGGTCCATGTCAGCAGCAACAGAGATGACCCGGGTAAACATGATGTCTTCAATCCGGTCGTTGAGGTCTCCAAGCAGCAGATCACGATAGGAAACGACGCCGGCGAGCTGCTTTTCTTCATTGATGACATACAAATAATAAATATTTTCAGCAAATCCGGCGAACGTCTTCAGTTTATCGACCGCATCGCGAACTGTAAACATCTGCGGGATCCAGACGAACCGATTGGTCATAATCCCGCCAGCGGTGTCGGCAGGATATTGCATGAGTGATTGGACCGTACGGGATTCATCCGCCTTCATGGATGCTAGAAAATCCTGAATCTCTTCAAATGAGAAATTACTTAGCAAGTCCGCCAGGTCATCGTTTTCCATCTCATTCATGATATGGGATGATCGTTCGACTCCTAATTTATGAAGAATCTCGATCTGAAAATGGCTGTCCAGTTCCTGAATGAGAGAAGCAAGCTGCCTTGTTGTCAGGAACGTAAGAAATTTATGCCGGTGTTTCTCCGGCAGCGTCTTATAGACTTCCGCGATGTCGTATGGGTGCAGTTCGTCCATTAATTCCTGGAACTCTTTCTTTCGAAGTTCTTTTAAACTTTTTATAACAAAAAGCAGGATCTGATTTTCCGTCATTTCCTTGAACACGAATGTCACCCCCTTGATATCGTTCTTATTATATAAGAATCTCCAAGAAACTGCGAATGCAACATTGATTTTTAAAAACGTGTTCTGCTGTATTGAATCTGTGGGAAAACTTGATGTATAATGAAAGCAACATAAGAAATAAGAGGGCAGCAACTGACGAGAACGTGTGGAATTGACCACAAGGAAGCTGCATTTTTTTAACCTAAAAAGCCGTTCGTCTGGGCAAAGGTAAGGAATCACTGTGTATATTCCTTGCCTTTTTTCTATTCTCAGGAGGTAATTGGATGGAAAACAAGCTAATACTCGATGGCACCCGTGTCGCAGCAGAAATTAAAGAACAGTTAAAAGAAAGAGTTTCGTCATTAACCAGCCAAGGCACCACACCGTGTCTGGCAACTGTTTTAGTAGGAGAAGACCCTTCTTCTGCTACATACGTGAAAATGAAAGGCAACGCTTGTGAAAAGCTAGGGATCCTATCAAAAAGGATTCATCTTTCAGCAGAGATCACCACGGAAGATCTATTAAACACTATCCATGAATTGAATCAGGATGAGAACGTGCATGGCATCCTTCTTCAGCATCCTGTACCTTCCCATATTGATGAAAGAGCCGCGTTTGAAGCGATCGACATTGAAAAGGATGTGGATGGCGTAACGAGCTGGGGATTTGGACAGACTTCGTTCGGATTTGGCAGCTATCCATCCTGTACGCCTGCAGCCATTATGGCCATTATGGATTACTATGACATTTCGATTGAAGGCAAGCACGCTGTCGTTGTCGGCAGGAGCCCTATACTCGGCAAACCGGTTTCCATGCTGCTCCTTAACCGAAACGCTACCGTAACCACCTGTCATTCCTACACTCAAAATTTGGATGAGATCATAAAACAGGCCGATATTGTCGTAGCGGCGGTAGGAAAGCCTAAGTTCATCCAAGGAGATTGGATCAAGCGAGGGGCCGTTGTCATGGACGCCGGCTATAATCCGGGCAACATTGGCGATGCTGATTACGAAGAATGCGAGAAAAATGCCGGAGCCATCACCCCTGTTCCAGGCGGTGTCGGTCCAGTCACTATCGCTATGCTGCTGAAACATACAGTGGATGCAGCTGAGAAAAAAAATGGAGAATAAGTAAAATAGAAAAAACTGATCCGTGAATTTTCGCGGATCAGTTTTTTTGTGGACCGCTTAGAGCCGCCTAGTTAACCATAATGGTGTTTTGGCGGGTATTTTCTTCGTATCGGCGTGTAAATGCTCTATTTTCGCGGGTATTTTCATCTTAAACAAAGCAATAGCTGAGTGTATGCTTTTCAGGCATACAACAGTATGAAATCTCCCGACTCAGATGGACATATTCACTTACTGAAGTTTCATAAGATAAAAAAACACTAGGAACCAGTGCTTTTCCAGCCAGTTCCTCGTGTTTTTATCTTTTTATTTACATTGCATATTATTGAGCAGTCAGAATGAGCGGACCTTCTTTTGTTATGGCAATCGTATGCTCATATTGAGTGGATAGCGAGCCATCAAACGTACGGGCGGTCCATCCGTCATTATCTATTTTCACATAGCGTTTGCCTGTGTTCAGCATCGGCTCGATCGTAAGGACCATTCCTTCTTTTAAGAGGGTGCCTGTTCCTTTTGTACCGGCGTGCGGCACTTGAGGATCCTCATGCATCACCCGTCCGATCCCATGTCCGATAAACTCGCGGACGACTGAAAGCCCTTCTCCTTCTGCATACTGCTGGATGGCATGAGAGATGTCTCCGATCCGGTTGCCAATCACAGCTTTTTCAATGCCGAGATAAAGTGATTTTTCGGTGGCCTCCATCAGATGGCGCGCTATTTCAGATACTTCCCCTACAGTATACGACCACGCGGAATCAGCAAGCCAGCCGTTTAATTTCACGACCATGTCAATCGTCACGATGTCTCCTGATTTCAGTTTCTTCTTGTTCGGAAATCCGTGGCAGATGACATCGTTCACAGAAGCACAAGTGGCAAAAGGATATCCCTGATAACCTTTTTGTTCAGGAGTTGCTCCGTGTTCTTTAAGAAACCTCTCCACAAAAGCATCAATTTCAAGTGTTGAAATACCCGGCTTGATGAGTTTCTTGATCTCTTTATGGCAATTCGCCAGCAGCTGTCCGGCTTTGTGCATTTGTTCAATATCTCTTTTTGACTTATAAGTAATCATGCGTATCCTTTCCCATCCTGCAAATAAGTAAGGTGTAAACTTACTATATTCTTTGTTTATCTATTTGTTCCCAGCAAACTTGCTAAAAACAGCGCAAGGCGCAAATCAATGGTTGATTTACGCCTGATGGCTTTGTTTCATTCTCGATTCGACAACTTTTCCGCCAAGCCAGAGGACTAAGATGCCAAATACCGTGAGCCCTAGTTTCAATGGATTTTTTATCACATCCAAAAAATCATAGCCGATGAAGGAGATGATGGCGATCATTACGAGCTTCCCAAGAGATACGGATAAAATGAATGTCTTTTGGTTGATCCGGGACAAACCGGCAATGACATTGATCAAAGCAGAAGGCGTAAATGGAAAACAGTAGATGAGGAAGAGTGTGCCGAAACCACGGCGTTCCATCCATCCCAGCAGCTTTTCAATCTTATGATGCTTTGTAATAAAATGAAGAAATCTTTGCTGGCCCAATTTCCGTACCAAAAAGAACACAATCAGCGAACCGATTACTGCGCCCAGCCAGGAAAAGAGGGCTCCCATCCAGAATCCGTAGGCCGCAGCGTTTCCAGCTACGATAATGAACAGCGGCAATACGGGAATAATGGCCTCAAGCAGCGGGAGAAGCACGCCGGGCAAGAAGCCTAAATCCCGGTATTGCTCTAAAAAATGCAGTATGTTTTCCTGCGAAAGATAAGTTTTCCACTCACTCCAATTCATAGCCCGGTCTCCCTTCTATATAGCTATCATCGTTTCCATTTCAGCCTTTATTTAATCTCATTATGCCCATCTAAATTATCGCCAAAATTAGACAGACTTTTCACCTAGTTTACCATATTCACTCAATTAGTCCTAGTAAACACGCAACAAAAAAAACCATCCATTCTGAAGTGACCCCAAAAAGTTAGACAGCTTTTTGGGGTCACTTCAGAACGAACGGATAGTTTTTTTGCTATCTTATTTCATTAGTGCTTCGTATACCTGCAGATCGAGTTCTTTTGCCTTTTCCGCGTTCGTGGTCTTTTCATACTCCGGTTCCTGAACAATCTTTGCTCCCCAGAACATACTTTCAAAGACATGATCGATCACCACTTCAATCTTGGCAAGTTTTAGTGGCACACCTTCCATTTTTTCCTCAAGAACAGCAGCTTTCCCATTGATGGAATACACGCTCTCCAATCCGACAATGGTTAAGACAACCTGTGGATTCTTCTTAATGTTAGCCACAATTCTCGAGTTGTTCGTTACTGTAAACCTGATTCTTTTTTCGTCACAGCTTTTTACCCATGATATGGCAGAAATTCCTGGGGCCTTCGTTTCTGCATCTACCGTACCGAGCAGCACAAGTTTCTCCCCCTGCAGATATTCAAAAAGTTCTGTGGAAAGCTGAGCAGGTATTTCCGGTTTGGCCATTTGAAAGTGCTCCCTTCTTCATCCGAGAATTTTTATGTACCATTTTATCTTCTCATAAACTGGTTTGGTAAGTAACGGATACAGCAAGAAATTTCAAAAAAACTGTCATAAGATAACTACTCTTATGACAGCTCTTCTCTATTTCCACGCTGTATCATGTCACAAAATCAGGTTTTTGCTGAGCAAGGACAGCTTTAGACTGTCCGACAGGCAAGCCGCTCTCCTGCTGAATAAATTCCGTTGCTTCTTCAAACCAGCTGTCAGGTGCCTTATGCCCCCAGAACGTCTGGCGCCGGGGGTCATTAATATCCCATTTAACCGGCTCAAAATCAGGGTCGCACGTTAAATAGTCTCCATTATATAGTTCCAGCCGGTTTCCATCAGGATCCCGAATATAGAGGAAAAAGGCGTTCGATAAACCATGGCGCCCAGGTCCCCTCTCGATACAATCGGCATATCCCATGCTTGCCAGCACATCACAAGAATGAATAAGGCTCATGGGATCAGAAAGCCAGAAACCGATATGATGCAGACGGGGCCCCTCTCCGTTCATAAAGGCGATGTCGTGGACAGATGGTTTGCGATGGAGCCAGGCAGCCCATGTTCTGTCGTCCTCTGTAGCCGTATACTCTGAACAGCGGAAGCCAAGTTCATCAGTATAAAAAGCGACAGCCTTCTCCACATCAGGTACCATGCAGTTAACATGGTCAATCCTCTGGATACGTGCTCCCTTGTATAGATCGTACTTTTGCAGGCAGCGTTCCACCGTTTCCATTTTTGAAAAGAATTCAAGCGGCATACCAGAAGGATCTGTTGCCTTAAGAACGCGGCCCAGCGCTCTTTGCTTACCCTCCTCCTCCCACTGCGTAAAAAGATTTCTTCCTTTGAAAAGTCTCTCAATCTTCTCAAGATCTTCTTCATGCCAAACTTTATAGCCGATGGAATGGACACCTGGCTGATCCGCTTTCTTCAGTACGAGGCAATGATGACAGTGTTCTTCCAGGCCCCTTAAATAAATGTGCTGTCCGTCGCTGTCCGTCTCAATAAAGCCTAACGCATTGACATAGAAATCTCGGGAAGCGTTCAAGTCGGTCACGTTCATGACTATCCGGGCCACTCGAATGATATTAAAGTCCATAAAGCACCTCCTTAAATACGAGCATAGTTGTGGTCGGCGGTTTTCACACGGCTCAAGAATTCCTGGACCATTTGTTTGTACGGTTCCTTGTTGAAGCCATCATAATAAATGTTGGACATGCGTGCGGGATCGCCAAAGAAATAATATTCGTAAAGCGCCTGCCTGCCGCCAAAGGAGCTCATGCAAACATCCCATGCAAGCCTGAAAAGCTGTACCCTTTCATAGCCATTGATGTTCGCTCCCTGTGTGTAGCGGTGTACGAGTTCCCCGATGTCTTCCGCTTCAAAGTCAGACTCTGTCGGTATCCCCATTAAGCCCGAGGCCCCTAAGATTCGTACGATTTCCACCATCCGCTGATACATTTTAGGGAACCAGTTTCGAGCTGCATTGAGCGGAGCGAAATCCGGGGTCATGTTTCCATAGGCATCAAGGGATGCATTTTGTTCAGCACGGAACAGATGAGATTGCATCGTTTCAAGAATGAGCATGACCTCTGACGCTTTTTCTTTTACGTGCGGAAACACATCGATGCCGATCGCATCCATAATGCTTAAGATGATGCCGAGAACGAATTCCGTTTTTACCGTATTTTTAGCTACTACCTGATGGGCCATATGCACGATCGCATTTGTTTCCACGTACGTACGATTACAGATGTCAGAGCTTCCCCCGACAAACACACGGTCCCACGGAACAAGCACGTTATCAAACACAACGATCGCATCGCTCTCTTCAAATCTTGAACTCAATGGGTGATCCCACTGGTTTCTTCCTTGGTCAAATGATTCACGGCACAGGAACTTCAAGCCTTCTGTGTTGTTGGGAATCGCGAAAGCCATTGCGTATGGATCATCCTCAGATGCCGCTTTGTTCAGGGTAGAAGGGAACACGACGATCTCGTCCGTCACACCGCCCAGCGTGGCTAACAGACGCGCCCCTTTTATCACGATTCCCTCTTTGTTCTTTTCTACGATTCTTGCAGACAGAAAAGGATCCTTTTGTTCTGATTGTTTTTTCGAACGGTTAGTCTGCGGATGGATGAGCGTATGTGTGAGGCTAATATCGTTTTCACGGCAATAGTGATAATAGTTTCTGGCGTTCTCCGCAAACATCGGGTCTCCCTGAGCAAAAAACGAATCTGCTGTACCAAACGCCATGACACTCGTATTCAAGTAATCTGGTGTGCGCCCCATCATTCCGCCCGTGTACCGCGCCCATTCTGTAAACATTTCACGGCGCGCGATTAAATCGTCCTTGGTTTTAGGGGCGATAAAAGATAAACCGACTTTATCTCCTGTTGTATCTGAGGTGTAGAGCATTTTATCCGCTTTTTCATGCTGGAGATCGAATAGATTGGCAATCGAACGTACCACGTTCCTTAAGGCAGGATGTTCTGTTACATCTGTTACTCGTTTTCCATGAATCCAAACGTTGTTGTTTGCCGTTTTTAAACCGTTGATATATTGTTCTCCCGTGCGTGCAGGCAATGTCATTCCCTCCCGGATATTAGTAGCTTGCTAGCATTCTGGTCTCAGGCGTTGGTATTCGCTGAAGCAGCTATGTTCTTTTTTCCGAACTGCTGAATATGGTGATCACCGACGGCCACATGAACGACTTTCATTTCTGTGTAAAATTCAAAAGCATAATGCCCGCCTTCTCTTCCAATGCCGGATGATTTAGAACCTCCAAATGGGATTCGCAAATCACGAACATTCTGTGAGTTCACCCACAGCATTCCAGCGTCAACGGCACCAGCGACACGATGGCCTTTTTTCATATCGTTCGTCCATACATAGCCGGCAAGACCATATTTCACATCATTGGCCATCTCGACCACTTCTTCTTCTGTCTGAAAGGTCATCACCGTTAAGACCGGACCGAATATTTCTTCCTGTGCCACCGTCATGTCATTCTTCACATTCAACAGGAGGGTCGGCGGAATAAAGTTGCCTTTGGAAAGATGCTTTGGCACTTCAGCAGCAAATACCTCACTGCCTTCATCCTCAGCAATTTTCAGATAGCGTTTTACATTTTCATAATGATCCTTATGAATAAGAGGGCCTACTTCGGTATCTGCATGGGAAGGATCGCCAACAATAATGTTGAGAACTCTTTTCTTTAAAGCGCTGATAAAGGTTTCACTTATTGATTCCTGAACAAACAGTCTGGAGTTCGCCGTGCACCTCTCACCATTGAAAGAGAAGATCCCCCATACACACGCATCAAGGGCACGTTCAACGTCACAGTCGTCAAACACAATGATTGGTGATTTTCCGCCAAGCTCCATGGAGAACCGTTTAAGAGAATCTGCTCCGTTCCGCATAATTTCCGAACCTGTCTTCGTCTCACCGGTAAACGAGATCAGCTGTACATCCTGATGTGCGACCAATGCTGCACCGGCAGTCTCGCCAAACCCATGAACAATATTAAACACACCTTCTGGAAGGCCTGCCTCATGAATGATCTCTCCAAGCTTGTTGGCCGTCAGCGGCGACCATTCAGCGGGCTTGAGTACAACCGTGTTCCCCGTAGCAAGAGCCGGGGCAACTTTCCATGTTTCAAGCATGAACGGTGCGTTCCAAGGGGTGATTAAGCCTGCTACACCTACAGGTTTCTGGATGGTGTAATTGATGAATTCATCGTCCACATGGTAGGCTTCACCGACCATTCTGTTCTTTACCATCTCGGCATAAAAACGGAAGTTGTCCGCAGCTCTTGCAACCATTTTCTTTGTCTGTGAGATCGGAAGGCCGGTATCCAGGGACTCCAGATGTGCCACCTGCTCAATATCCCGGTCGATGAGGTCCGCGATCCTATGAATGTGTTTCAGCCTATCACTGAGCTTCATTTTTCCCCAGGTTCCTGTTTTGAAGGCCTCCTTCGCCGATTTAACGGCCGAGTCGATTTCTGTTTTTGTTCCTTCTGCTACGGGATTAATCGCCTCATTTGTAAAAGGATTGATATTTGTAAACGTTTCTCCTGATGCTGAAGGTACAAACTCACCATTTATATAATGAAGGACGGTTTTTTCATAGCTGCTGCTCATGCTTCATCCCTCCTGCCGCGGTACCAGTATTGCGGCCATCAAGAATTTTATTTTCCAAACTTCCGATATAATCGATTTCAAGCCGTACTGAATCACCTGGATGAATGTGAGAAATCCCCTTTGGAGTCCCTGTCCAGATGATGTCATTCACTTCAAGGGTCATAAAGGAAGAAATGAACTCGATCAGCTCAGATATGGTATAGATCAAATTCTTTGTGTTGCCCTGCTGTCTCAGTTCACCGTTTACATAGGTTCTTAGTTCGAGATTGTTAGGATCGGGGATATCCGCCGCATCAACAAAATATGGCCCAAGCGGTCCGAAGGTGTCATGTCCTTTTGCCCGAACTGGCGGACGGTACATGTTGTTTACGAAATCCCGAACCGTTACATCGTTCGCAATGGTGTAACCGCTTACAAATTCCATCGCGTCCTTTGCTTTAATATTTCTGCCTTCCCTGCCGATGACCACAGCCAGTTCATTTTCATAATGCATATAGGTAGCGCCATCCGGATAATATACCGGTGCTTTATGTCCGACAAGAGAACTGTTCGGCTTAATAAAGAGAACAGGTTCAGCGGGTTTATCCAAGCCGAGTTCTTCCGCATGATCAGCATAGTTTAATGCCAAGCCAATCATCTTATTTGGCTTGAGCGGAGGAAGCCAAGCCTCTGCTTCATCCATGGAGATGGTCCGTCCGCAGCTAAGCAATAGCTGGTCATCCTTCACCGTGGCAGTCCGCTCTCTGCCCTCGAATATGATACGTGCGTGTTTCATTGCATCTCACTCCCAACTTTATTCAATAGACCATAACTGTTTAACACCGTACGAATTTCTTCTTGAATGCTGTCAGACGGCAGATCCATCGGAAGTCTCAGCCTTGGCTTAATTTTACCCATCATTCCCAATGCCGCCTTTAATGGTGCCGGATTGGTATCCCTGAACAGCACATCATTCAGCGGCATCAATTCATAATGAAGCTGCATGGCTTCTTCAATGTTGCCAGCTTCCCAGGCATTATACACTTCTGCAACTTTCCCTGGCAGAACATTTGCTGTTGCGCTGATATAGCCTTTTCCGCCGATCGCAAGCATTGGATAGCAGAGCAGCTCAATCCCGGAGAACAGCAGGAAGTCTCTTCCACAATTCAGAAGAACACGGTTCACATGTTCAAAATCCTTGTTCGACTCTTTCACTCCGATGATGTTCGGGCAGTCCTCTTTCAGCCTGGCGAGTGTTTTAACTTCCAGATTCACACCTGTTCTTCCTGGAATGTTGTAAACGATCAATGGGATATCAACAGATTGTGCAACAGCTTTAAAGTGATTATATAAGGCATGCTGTGAGGGCTTGTTATAATAAGGAACAATAACCATCGCGGCATCTGCTCCCATTTCCTGGGCTCTCTTAGTCAGATGCATTGTTTCCTGATGATTGGTTGACCCTGTTCCCGGAACGACTGGCACCCTCCCGGCAACAGACTGGATCGTCGTTTCCATCACTTGCTCTCTTTCCTGCAGCGTCAATGAGCTCGGTTCTCCTGTTGTGCCCGTAACCGAAATTCCATGGCTCCCGCTTTCAATATGCCAGTTGATCAAATCACGAAGAGTTTCCAAATCAAGGCTGTCATCCTCTTGAAAAGGCGTAATAATAGGAGCAACAGACCCTTTCAACCTGCTTTTTATCTCATCAAATTGACCAGTTTTCAAAATTATCATCTCTCCTTTGTAAGTAGCTGAAGTTTCCGGTTAAGTGCTCATAGACACTGAAGCCCGAACACCAGCAGTGCTTAGTGCCAACCTTTCTGTTTTTCTCCTCCTTATGGATAATTCCGTAATTCTTCCTCACCCTTTTTTTCTTCCAAAAATGACTGGACGGTGTTTAATTTGTGGGTCCGGACATAGGCTTCGATTTCTGAAAAAGAATGACGGTTAAAAAGCATCTCAATAATCTTTTCATGTTCTTCGATGGATTTTTTTGCTCTAGAGGGCTTGGTGGCCGCCCCCATCTTTCTTACACGGTCGAGCCTGTTCCAGATGGATTTGATGTTTTCAACTAAGAAGTGGTTATCGCAGTATTGGTAGGTTAAGCTGTGGAATTCCCGGTTGAAGTTTCCGAACATGAGAAAATCAAATTCATCCAATGACTCTTTCATCCGGTTGTTGATCGCAATGAGGTCGGTAATCTTGTGGCGGGGGAAATGCTGTGCTGAAATTGCAGTAGCATGGCCTTCTAAAACAGCCAGGACAGACAGCGTTTCCAGGTACTCTTTTTCATTGAAGGGGGTGACAACAGCGCCGCTGTAGGGTTTAAAATGAATGAGCCCGTCAGTCTCCAGATTACGAATGGCTTCACGAACTGGGATGGCACTTGTCTGCAGTTCTCTTGCCAGCTGGTCGATCACAATCCTGTAACCCGGCGGATAACGTCCATCCAGAATACGTGACTTAATGACCTTATAGGCATACTGCTGTTTGCTGATTTTGTTGTTATTTTCCATAAATTTATGATAATCGAAAATCATATATGATTTCAATCCAATTTTCAGAAAATAATATATTATTTGTAAATTTAGGTAAAAGGAATCATCCTTTAACTAATTAATTTACAGATGTAGTAAAAATAAGCTATTCTAGTTCTATCTTATTAAAGGGGTAAATAAAGCCATGAAAGTCAGAAACGCGATGGAAATTCTTGTTGAAGAAGCGTTAAATTATTATTGGAAGCAGCTCGAACTCCCATGTAAATGTGATCTATGCAAGACCGATGTTTATGCCATTACACTGAATCAGCTTCCCCCGAGATATGTTTCCAATGAAAATGGCTATGCTTACGTAAAAGCACAAAATTTTAATGATCAATCAAGAATAAACATATTGAACGAAATCGTAAAAGCTACAGGAAAAGTAGCCGTACAACCTTCTCACCCTCTTTCCCGTCCATCGGAAGATCATCATCCTTCAGAGGAGTAAAGGCTTTTTAATTTTTCTGACAAAACAACTTGCCTATGATATTTTTCTATGATATAGTAGTTCCAACCATTTAGACTTTGATTACATATTTATGTGCTGTAAGTAAATGTTTGAAAGGTTCTATGGTAAAAAAAGCACACCGTGCAAAGTTTTAGGAGGCATAGTAATGCAAACAGGTAAAGTAAAATGGTTTAACGCAGAAAAAGGTTTTGGTTTTATCGAAGTTGAAGGTGGAGACGACGTATTTGTCCATTTCTCAGCAATTCAATCCGATGGCTTCAAATCATTAGATGAAGGCCAGGAAGTTGAATTTGAAATCGTTGATGGTGCACGTGGACCACAGGCTGCCAACGTTGTAAAAAGATAATCAACTTAAATTGAGGGACTGGCTTGTTAGCCAGTCCTTTTTATTTTGGAAAAAAAATTTTAAAATGAGTCCCTTTACCGATTTCGCTGGCAGCCTCAATCCTTCCGTTCATTTCAGCTGCCATTCGGTAACTTGCCATCAATCCTAAACCTGTCCCGCTTGTTTTGGTAGAAAAGAATGGATTCCCAAGCATTTTCAACTGTTCCCTTCCCATGCCAATCCCTGTATCTGATATATTGATAATCACTTCTTTGTCCTCTATAAAAGCGGATAGCGTTACCGTTCCCCCTTCCGGAGTTGCTTCAATCCCATTTTTAATAATGTTCATCAAAATTTGTTTTATTTTTACGGGATCTCCCACCACATGAATAACATCCCCAGGTTTTTGAACAAGATCTACACCCTTTAACAGAGCATATGGAAACATGACACTTCTTAACGAGGATATTAATTCGGAAACATTCAACCGCTCAATCCTTGAAGAGTTGGTCTTAACGAGTGACAAATAATCAGAGATAATCATTTGTGCCCTGTCAATTTCTTCAATCATCATCGTTAAGAAAATCTTTTTATCTTCAGGTATGTATTTTTCGTTTTGGAAAATCTGCATAAAGCCGCGCGCAACAGCCATGGGATTACGGACTTCATGGGTTACAGAGGCTGCGAGCTGCCCTACAGAATGAAGCATTTCAGATTGCTGCAGCCGAAAATTTAGTGCATAACGGATATTTTCAATCAAGGAAATGACAACAATAAGTGCCGCTGTTTGAAGTAAAGGATAAAATGCATAAATCATAGCCTTCTTCATATCCCAGCTCAACGAATGGAATAATGCCAAGTAAAGCATGAGAAAAAGCAGCTTGGAAAGTGTAATTCCCAATGTAATGTCTGTAATTTTCTTTAATTTTTTCTTGATCGGAAGCAGATGATACGTTTGATACTGACTGCTCGTTATAAGCCCGGCTGCCAAGGTGAAGAGGACTGCAATGATCATACCCTCGCCTCCCAGGAACAACCGATACCCTATCAAAAGAACAGCTGTAAGGCATCCTGGTACGATTCCTCCATATAGAAAGCTGATGAACAGCGGGACGTAACGAAGATCGAAAAAAACACCTTCCGAAAAAGAAACAGGGAATGTCATACAAACGAGAACAACACCTGCATTAATAACTTGGAACAGAAACGATGCTCTAGTCCGGTTTACTGTGGTGTTTTTCTCGAATAAAACAAATTGCAGGCAAATTATCGGAACGAGGATGACCAATAAATTAATGATCAAATGTTCTATCATTCATGTATTGCCCCCTCTCCGGTAATATATAGATAATTCTTCAGAATTCCCTATTTCCCTTCATTTTTTTTACAAAATATGCATCTTCAGTCAGAATCTTCATTTACTTGCCTATAGCTCAGCAATGTCAAAAGAATACTGCTGGCTATAGAAATAATGTAGAAATAATAGCTGGCATGCGTAACAAAATAATAGACAGCAAAACAGGTGATCGCCAGAAGAGCCAGAAAGAATTGAAACATCCATTGACGCATACGGGATTTCCCCTCTCTACCCTTTCTAACAAACTATTCCGGCAGCCCTCCGTTTGTGTCTGTCTAAGGAAGACGAATTAAACCGTTTTTCTCTGTTTATATTGATGGATTTTATCCAGAATTTCTTTCTTTTCCCCCTCATTAAATACACCTAATCGGTGCAAAAAACGGGTATAATGTTCAACCTTCTTCAAGGACATCCTGCTGCTCCAGTTCATGCTTTTCCTCCTTTTTCCTCAAGGAAACTTTTTTAATGATAATAAACACTATATGCTCAAAACAAAACATTGGACACCTTTTCAACAAACTTGTACTTTTTTTTAAATGGCTTAGTTAAAGCATATTGTTGATTTTCTATCATATTTGACATCGCATACTGCTTAAAAGAGACCCTCAAGTCTTTTTCTCCAATAATAAGGGGGGATGGCCGGCGATGATAAGAGCCGGCTGATTTGTGAAACAAATGAAAGTAACAGAGCTTTAAAAATAAAAAAAGAGCATGATTCATGCTCTTTCTTTCTTCCTTTATCTTACTTTTTAAACGCCAGAGAACCAAGCATTGACCAGAACGACGGCTCGATTCCTTCAATTGGTTCACGGACAGGCAAGTGAACGGTGTATTTCACTAGATGTCCGTCTGTTTCCTGGACGATGATATACTTGATGAGTTCATCGGAAGCTGTCTTTAGTACGAGTTTCGCCCTGCCGAACGCTCCGCTGTCTACGTCAGATCCCTTTACCTCATCTGGTTTCCCTATCTCTTCTAACTCTTTTATTCCCAATGATTTAATGTCTGCTAAACTGGCAGCATCGTCAAGAGGCTCGATCCTTACAAAATATTCTTCATCCATCTGAGAGTATAATAGGTCCCGGCCCGGCTCCTCTGCTGTAAAATCAAAATGATCAAATTTGTAGAAGTAATATCCTTGGTCACTTTCAGCCAATTTGGCAGTTCGTTTATCTTGTTCTCCTTCAACGTTCACAATAAGTGTTTTTGTTTTCGGAAGAACGGTTTGCTCAGGCCTAGGCTTTGGCTTAGATGGCTGAGCTATTGGAGCCTTAATCAATTTAATGGTCTCGGCTGTGTATTGATGATTTTCTGCTTGAAAAGATATGGAAACGGTAGAACCCGTTTTTATTGTTTTAATAGCCTCCTTGGATGCATCTGTCAGCTGCAGGAGGAGAGTCCCGTTGGAAGCTGTTTTTATTTCAATCGTTTGATCATCCATTTTCTTTGTATAGATTCCCTCATCGGTAATCATTTGCGCTTTTGTATCAGCTGGTTTGTCTGATTGTTCATTATTCTTATTTTCTTTTTGTATTTCTGATGGGGCCGCTTCATCTTTTTTTGTTGTTTCAGAACTGCAGCCGGCAGCTCCGAAAACAAGAGTCCCTGCACACAGCCCGGCAATCCATATTTTATTTTTCAATTTTATCACCTCATAGAGTTAGACGAATCCGTTTAAGATTAGTTACATCATTCTTGTGTTGTCATGTGCCTCTCTTTCTATATCGGCTGTTATGTATCGGTCTTTAATCCTGCTAAAATACGATCGCTCTATAGCAAAAGAAAGCCGAAAAACGGCTTCCTCTGTGTTAGGAACATACAAAGTATGCGATACGGTTTGAATCAATGCCAAAGTAGTTCCATCTGAATCCGTTCCATCTGAACCCTGCGACCGACCGGAATCCCGCAAACGTAAGCCATGCCCAAAAACTTTGTCCGTTGTTCAACCAGATATAGACATATCGGTATAAACAAGGCCTTATAGCACCTGGATCAATGGCAAAGGTACCTGGCTGTCCGGAAAGCAATGCTGGTGAAGCTTGAGGAACAGCAGTTGGCGGAGGTCCTGGGGGATACATCCCAGCTTGCTGGCTTCCTGGGCCTTGCTGCTGGCCACCTGGAAATGGCGGAAACTGCTGGCCTCCCTGTCCACCCGGAAATGACGGAAACTGCTGCCCTCCCTGTCCGCCCGGAAATGATGGAAACTGAAATTGCCTTTCGTTCAAATTCTCTCAACTCCCTTTCTGTATTACCCTATCATCCTATGCCCCCCTGTCCTGTATGTATAGGCATCGGGCTACAAACAGGAAAGTATTTGCCTGGGTTTCTTCCGCCAAATTCAGGGTATGGTAGAGAAAGGAGCGATAGTATGCCGCGTGTAAGAAATGGAGTAAAAGGAATCCTAGTTGCTTTTTTAATCAGAGAAGGAAAAAAAAGAGTCCTTCCTTATGTACTTCGAAAAATTAAAAACCGCCATAATAAAAGGTGATCCTGTAATAGGGTCACCCTTTTTACCGGTTCAGAAAAACTTTTTTGCGGTTTATCCGATAGATGTCATTTTCATCTTTTAGAAACCTGGATTGAAAGAATGCGAGCGTATTTCCCGTCTCCTTCTCAAAAACATGGTAAAAAGCTTGCTGATCTCCAGTAAATAACAGCTTTAAGATGCTTTTCTTTCCATAATCATGAAGCAGCTGATCGATAGCAAAGTAACTCTGCTCATACGGTTTATAAGGTGAATTGATTTTATTCGCTTTTTCCCAATCTTTGACCGAACTCAATTGTTCAAATGGAACCAGTTCAAAAGGCCTGAAAACCGGTTCCCGGCCGATGCTTTTATAGCTGATATATTCAGCGAGACCCTCTTCCAGCCATCTTGGAACGTTTTGATTATCAGTGCCTCTCTCCGTTAAATACGCAATGATAAGATGGTGGGCATATTCATGGGCAAACAGTTTTTTAATCGTCCGCATATGTTCAGTTTGAGCAGGAGGAACGAGAAGGTGGATGGTACTCTCTTTAGGCACGTACATCCCATTTAACGATTCATAATGATTTGGCGGTAAATTTTGCTTCATGATTAAAGGATTATGGTAGAGAATCACCCTGACTTTTGGGACATGATTTAAGTGCAGGACTGCACTGACTGCTTTTTCAGTGGCCTGGCTCTGGTTGATCAGCTCTTTGGCATAGATTGAATCTTCCGCAGGATAATAGAGATCCACATTCTTTTCCGTTTTGTTCTGGAGAGAAGAAAGATGCCTCATACTCCGCTGCAAATAATCATACTTGTATAGGAATGCTTCCTGATAATAATCCTTTTTTACTTGGGCATTGATCGTTCCGTCTTGCAAAAAAGAGTAAAAGGAATAATTGGACAAAGAAAGAACAGCACTTGCCACACCTGCTCCAATCGCTAATCCCATTCGAGATACCATTTTCCGTTTATCAGGTGAGCCGCTGATCAGCCCCAAAAATCCGTGCATAAACCAAATAAAACAAACGGCAAGAAGCACTACGGCTAATAGTATCCCCATCATGCCGTCCAGCCGCATATAAAGGGTGAACAGGCAGGCGATCATCATTACAATTTTGCCTAAAAAGGAGAGAATTGCTTTGATAACGTCCATCTCATACACCTCCTGTCACTTTAATACATTTGCTCCATTCATAAAACAAAATTGGAAGTGTGCTGATTTTCCGTCCTGTTTTTATTTTTTACTTTCTGTCCTACCTGAAAGAAAGGCAAGGCCAAAAGGGAAAGGAGCGTTAAACATCCGAATACATAGAAACCATGGCTAAAACCAAATGTTTTCAGCAAAAGGCCGCCGATCCAGGGTCCTGCACTAAAGCCGATAGAGCGGAAGGACATTGCCCCAAAATATGTTCCTCTCATATGATCGGGTGCCAAGTCGTCCAGCAAAACATCACTGATCACAAATACAATAATCTCCCCAAGAGTGAGAACAACCATAGAAAGGACGAGAAATAACCAGTTCGAGGATAATCCGAAACCAAGCAGGGCCAGACTGAAAGCAGCGCTTCCTATCCGCAAGGCAAACATCGGATCAAATCTCTTTACATAATTCGTCACCGGATACTGCAGGATTAAAACACTCACAGCATTCGTCACAATTAGATAAGAAAATAAGGTCACTCCATGATGGAATTGGGGTGAGTTCCCCATATACTGGGCGAGCGTGGAATCCATCTGAGATTGCGCCATCAGAACTGCTATATTTCCAAGAAGAAAATACAACAAAACTTTGTCTCTGCTGATCACACTTACTGCCTTCTTGATGGTCAATTTATTCTCCTGCTGCGGCTGAAGACTTCCTTTATATTTTTTCATTAGCATCAGGACGATCACTGCATAAAGAAAATAGACGGCGGAAGTGATAAAAAAGGTGGCCATCGAAGTTGAACTGCCTAAATATGTACCTGCCACTGGCCCGATCGCGGCTCCCGCATTAATGGTAAAATACCGGGCATTAAACACACTCAACCGGTTTTCTTTTGTTGTCACGTCGGCCAACAATGCTCGGGAAATGGGCTCAAACCACGATCTGCACAGACCGTTTATGGAATTCAGCACAAAAAAACTCCAAACAGTATCTGCCATCGCAAAACCCGCGAAAACACCGCTCCAAGTAAAGATCGCAATAATCATGACCGGGAACCTGCCGATACGATCTGATAAGTAACCGCCAATGAAACCGCCAAAGGTGCCTGTCAGTGCACTGATACCGATGATCAGTCCGACAGTCTGAGGATCAATGCCCTTCTCCTTGTATAAAAAAATAGCCAAAAATGGCATCGTCATAAAAAAAGCTGCTCTGGAGAAAAAAGTCCCCATTATAATAGTAGTTACAATAGGATGCCAGTGCTGCATAAATGTTTTTCTGCTCATCGCGCATACCCCATATCTTTTTACATTGTGAAGCTTTTTCTCTTTTTAATTTAATTTAACATGACTTACATTCTTTACCTATCTTTTTTTAATTTATTTGAAACTTTTTCAGAGTGGATTCGTCTAATAGAATGTAACCCCCCTTTTTTAAATAGAAGCGTAAAAAAAGCCTCTGACCAGGGCTTTTTTTATTTTTTGGCTCTATTCAATTAACGCATACTGATGCTTGAAAGAGACCCTCAAATCTCTATCTTTATACAGTAGGGTGTGATCGCTGGAGAGGATAAGAGCCGGCAGATCAAGCACACCTTTAAATATCATCAACATTGACAAACACCTCTATTTTTTCGTGATATTTCATACTCATATCAAAAAAATCACACATTCCCTATATCAATTTTAAGCTTTGATATATTGTACTCATCCCTATCAACCCCTTTTTCATCGTAGAATGAAAAAAGAGCCTCACAGGCCATACCTGTGAGGCTCTTTTTTTGTTTATGATTCTATTGGCATTCGTCACCTTCGCAGAATTGCATCTTCTGATCCCTGATCGTGCATCTGATCGCTTTTTCAATGGAAGCCTGTGGATACAGCCCCTTTAACACACGCTCTCCGATTACGATCGTGGGAGCAGCCGTAATGTTGTCTTCCTTCGCTTCTCCCTGTTCACGTACTAATTTTTCTTTGAATTCCTCTGATGAAAGAGCACTTAGGAATCCGGAGCGATCCAGCCCCGCTTCCATCGCGATCTCCGCTAAGACGTCTTTCTTTTCAATGTCCTTGCCTTTTTCAAAAAAAGCAGAAAAGACGAGCTGTGAATACAATTGATCTTTGCCTTGTTCTTTTGCATATATAAAACCTTGATGAGCTAAGCCGGTATAAGGTAACGCTGGAAGATCGGGAGTATTAATTGTTCTTCCCAACTCTCTAGCATGGGGCAATACAGAAGTTTCCCAATCTGCACTCCATTCTTTAATTGCCTTTCGGTCTGAAGGAAAAGGGTGCAGTTCAAACGGCTTCCATTCCACTTTAACGTCCTTGCCTTCAACTGCTCTCTTGATTGCTGTTTCTGCCAAGTAGCAGTATGGGCAAGTATAATCAGAGTATACTTTTAGTTTGATGGTCATGATACACACCTTCCTTGCAGTTAATCAGTGATGAAAACATACTCTTTCTCTTATAATAGCAAAGCAGCCGCCAGAAATGTACTATTCAGCTTTCCACAAAAGTGATATATTTAGAAGGTGTTTGCACTTACAGCACCATATATAGACACAATCAATATACATAACAAGAAATGGATACATACAGGGGGCTTATTTAGTGATTTTAATGGCTGGAATGATAGGAACTGGCAAAACAACATTCGCTGAACTGATCAGTGAATCTCTCGGAAGCCAGGTTTTTTACGAGAGTGTAGGCGATAACCCCATTTTGCCTGACTATTATGTAAATCCTGAACGGTGGGCTTTCCCACTTCAAATTTACTTTTTAAATACACGGTTTAAAACTATTCGGCAGGCAATGTCTGATCAGCACCATGTCCTTGACCGCAGTCTTTACGAAGACCTGATCTTCGCGGAACTGAATTATGAAGCGGGAAATATGACCAAACTGGAATTTGAAACGTATGTGGATCTGCTGGAAACGCTAATGAATGAAATCAGTTCTTCACCGAAACAGCGTCCAGATCTACTTATTTATTTGGACAGTGATTTGGATACTGCCTTAAACCGGATCAAAAACCGCGGCCGGGATTATGAACAGATAGAGAACCATCCCGAGCTTCTGGAATATTATAAGACGCTTCACGGCAAGTATAAAGACTGGATTCAAAATTATACGAAAACGCCTGTCTTGATCATCGAAAGTAAAAAATACGATGTCCATAACAAGCAGGATGCGGAGAAAGTCCTTACTTTAGTAAAGGAAAAACTCTATTCTCTTGAACCCCTGACCGTTTAACCAGCCCCTCCTTCTGTAACTTATGAATAATCAGCTCCTCCTTTTAAAAGACTAGAAACAACCACAAAAGCAAGGAGCTGAACTCACGTGTTACTATGGATTCTCATGGCTGCTGGCCTCATTCTATGCGGCGGCGGATTGGTCTGGACATGGAAGGTACTGCAGTCCAAACGGACCAAAAATGCAGCAGACGGCAATGTTAATGCTGCCATCGCAAGGCATACCGTTGTCCTCAATCCAGTTCTATTGGCTTTTATTTTCTTTTCAATTGCGGTAATTATTATCATTTACGCCGCATTCTTCATGTACTCGTGATAAGAAAAGCTGCTCCCTACGCTAAACTTGGCGTTACGAGCAGCTTTTTCTTTATTGGCGTTCGCCAAGAATCCCCATCGACTCGATATGCTCTTTTGTCAATGGCTGTCCATGATCATGTATGAACTGGTATATGTCCTTCAACGTCTGATCGTAACGGTGGTTATCAGCATCATTATGATAAGGAACGTATGGAACATGAGATCTTAAAAAGGTATCTGTGGCTGATTCGTCACACTCTCTGAACAGTTTTGTAAGCCGGCTTGCCTCCTCAGCTGTCGCCTCAATCTCAAATTGAAAACTGGAAGCTGTTTTATCGCTATGTACCTCTCCTGTTTCTACATTGACGTAATACGGCTGCTTTTCCAACATCATCACTCCTGCTCTTTTCTTATAGCTTGTTTCATATTGAAAAAAACATTCATACAAGAAAAGCGCAAGCGCCTTGTTCAAGTCCAACAAGCGCTTGAGCTAGACATCACTTCTTGATTGCTGAAAAAAAAAGCAGACCCTTTTTAGGTCTGCGGTTTCTTACGATTAATTATTGCCCCGGTAAACATATTGTTCTTTCGGTGCAGTTGTTTTTGACCAGGAGTCCACTTTGACATAAGGGATATTGGTTTTAAAAGGCTGATAATAAATCTCCGAGATCTTGCCTTTAACGGTAATCCATTCATCATTTTTCAGCTTTACACCATTGGGCATCTCAACCATCATGCCGAATACTCCGGAGTCTGCTACACAGTGGATAATTCCAAATCGAAAAACGAAAAGCTGATTTTTTTTCGTATCTGAATCATTATAAACAAATCCCTTAAACGAAATACTCTTGTCATCAAAATCACCTGGATAATTATAGATGGTTTCCATGCCCTTTAGATAATTTGTATCATTTAAGGCAAGTGTTTCGTATTTAGAGTACTTCTTTTTCTCTTTTCTCATCAATTTATCATAGGCATCCTTGCCATAATATACGCTTGTATCCGGCCGCAAAAATTGATTCTGAGCATACGGATCGCCTTTGGATTCCTGATTTACAGGAAAGTGAAACCCCTTCGCTTTAACAATATTGGAATCCATCGTAGCGACAGGAAGGAAGATTCCCGTAATCACCGGAAATGCAAAAATCGAATAAACGAACAGCTTTTTATACCATGTATCTTCAACAGAGTGGCTGTGATCGCAGCAATCGCAGCTGGCATCTTTCTCATCATTCTTTACGGCATTGCGAAACTGTACAATGGTCAGGAGCGCTAAAGCAAACATGACACTGAATGACAGGTACGAGTACTTCATATTAATGTACTTGCTGATGTTGCCTGATGCATGAAGCTGCATGATCAAAAATGTAAATCCCATCAATAGATATCCTCGAATCATAGTGCCACCTCCTTAGAACAGCAATGAATATAAAAATACAACTACAGACAGTGATGCAACGACGATCAGAACCAGTTTTGTCTTAAATGTCCCGAGCATCATCAAGAGATTCTTCATGTCAAGCATCGGCCCGAACACAAGAAACGCCACTATGGAGCCTGTGGAAAACGTACTTCTGAATGAGGACGCAATAAACGCATCTGCTTCCGAACAAAGGGATAAGACAAAGGCAAGTCCCATCATAACGAGAGAAGATGAAGCTTGTCCCTGACCGATGGCAAGCAATGTGGATGTCTTTACATACGTTTGAACAGCCGCTGCAATAAGTGAGCCGATTACTAAGTATTTACCCATCGAAAAGAATTCTTCAACAGCATGATTCAGGGTTTCCCCGATCTTTTGTTTAACCGTAAGCTTTTTAAGAGAATGATGATGTTCGATCCGAATCTTCAAACCGTCCCCTTTATAAAAGAAAGCAAGAATCAGACCTACCACCACTGAAACAGCAACAGCGCCGCCAGCACGGTATAAAGGCATGGTCCAGTTGCTTCCAAAGGCGACATAGGTTGAAAAAAGGACGACCGGATTGATAATGGGTCCTGTCAGCATAAAGGCAATACCCGCATAGATGGGTACTCCCTTGGAGACCAATCTCCTGACAATCGGTACGATCCCGCATTCACATGCTGGGAAAAGGGCGCCTAAAAACGAGGCGAACAAAACTGCAAGAATTGGATTTTTTGGCATAACCTTTGCCACCAATTCCTCCGAAACAAAGATTTGTATGATTCCCGCCATAAAAACACCGAGAACTACAAAGGGCAGTGCCTCAATTAAAATCGAAATAAATATCGTATTCATCTGCAAAAATGATTGCGGCAGTGATAAAAAGAGCATAGATTGCCTCCTGGATGTTTTCCTTCTGCAGTAAACTATAAGACAAAATAAAGCAGCCGTCTATTTTTATCTTTTTATAAAAATATTCAAAAAAGACTGCCGGTTATCTCATAACCGGCAGTTGATGACGTGATATCGCTTTCCTCATTGTAAAAATTCTTCCACCGTAACCTTGCGTTTTTGTACAGAAGGCGGGCATGATGAATTAAAAGCTGTAACTTTTTTATTAATTTCTTCCACTGTTCTTTTGATGTTATATTCCACGGTATAGGTTTTAACTTCTTCCTTCAACTGTTCAATCTCTTTTCCAAGCTTGACCCAGTTAGGCAGAATGTTGTTTTCCTTCAAGATTTTATTCAGCTGTTTTTCCGGATTGTACGTAAGATCATTATCCTCAAAAACTAACGGCTTGCCCTTTCCCTTAAGGTTATCAAAGGCTCCTTCTTTTTCGGCACGTTTTACAATGGCAGTTAGATGGTCTTCGTAATACCAGCCTGTGTCTTCATCCTTCATAAGAATTTCTTTCTTCTGAAGTTCCTTTTCCAGCTCGTTTTCTTTCATACCATTTATACCTCCCTTGCCATTTTAGGATGTATCTATATCTTCATGATACGCTAATTAACATCCTTTCTTAAGGGAAATTGTGACATTTTATTGAAAAGCGCAAGCGCCTGGACTGCCTATCTGATGAGACGTCAGTGAGGCTGATGCGTTGTCTGGCATGTAACGTGCCGTGTTTGGCACGTAAAACGCGAAAACTCGCACGTAAACCTGGAAAAGTGGACCGTAAACTCCCAAAAGCGGACCGTAAATCCACAAAACTCGCACGCAAACAAAACTGGAAAGCCAACATATATACTTCCATTTCTACATAAAGAAAAGCCCGCATTAAAATCATTGCGGACTTGAATGTTTTCTATTACTTTACTAGATATTTCTCGATGTCATCGAGCATAAGATTTGCTGCTTTAACACCACCGGCTGTATTCCAGATAGCATCAGACACCTTGTGGACATGTCCTTTTTTCACAGCGCTTAAGTTCTTCCAAAGCGGATCGTTTGTCCATTCTTTTTCTTGTTTTGTCGCTCCTCCGTCTCCTGCTTCATACGTGAAATAGAATAGTTCATCCCCATCCATTTGCGGGATTTGCTCTTTTGTCACTTCAGCCACAAAGTCATCTTTGGTTTCCACTTTTGGACGTTTGAAGCCTAATTGATCTAGAACCACCCCTGAGAAAGAATTTGTAAGGTAGATGCGGGAAACTCCAGGCATGAAGCGGACGACAGAAATTTCTTTATTCAAGCTATCGCCTGCTTTTTCTTTAATATCTTTCACTCGCTGATCATAATCACTGATCACTTTGTTTCCTTCTTTTTCTTTATTTAATGCTTTGGAATATAATTTGAAATTGTTTTTCCAGTTGCCTCGAAGATCTTCCGAAAAGACGGTTGGCGCAATCTTGTTCAACTGATCATAGATTTTTTCCTGTCTCATCTTATTCCCGATGATAAGGTCTGGTTTTAAAGAAGCGATCTTCTCCAGGTTAACCTGGCTTTCATCCCCAACGACTTCGACACCTTTCATGTCAGCTTTAATATGGTCGTACCAGGGATTCCCAAGCCATGATTTCACCGCACCCACTGGTTTAACCCCCATTGCCAATACGGCTTCGGTTCCTTCATTCGTCAATACAACAACACGCTTTGCACTATTAACTTTTGTCGTTCCCATCGCATGTTTAACACTGTATCCTTTCGGCTCACTTCCGGATTTTTCTTTTTCACCCGTTCCGCCGCAAGCAGCCAACAGCATGACCGATAGAACCGTAAGTATGATTCCTAATTTTGAATATGTAGATTTTAACGCCTTCATTTCTTTCTCCCCTTCAAATGATAATGATTTTCATTTATAATTAGCATCATACCCGATGTCAAAAACAACTGTCAATACTAATTGATAATGATTTTCAAAATCATTGACATGGCAGTTCGCCTTTACTACACTATAAATGTAAATTCAAATTATTGAGGTAATTATGAACGGAATTATTCAAACAACCAAATACAAGACGGCCTTCCTTTTTGCCGGGGCCGTACTTCTTGCAGCTTGTATGGCCTTAAGTGTAGTGCTCGGGTATACCAATACGAGCTGGAAAACAGTGCTTGAGGCTTTTACCCATTTTAATGGTTCGAATGAACATCTGATCATTCTAAACGCAAGGCTGCCGCGGGCAGTTATTGGCGCAGCAGTAGGCATCTCACTGGCCTTAGCCGGTGTAATGCTGCAGGCCATCACTCGGAACCCAATCGCTTCAACCGATATTTTCGGTCTGAATGCGGGGGCAGGTTTCTTTATTGTCATAGCCGTTTCATTTTTCAACATCAGTTCCCTTCAGCAATTCACCTGGCTCGCCTTTGCAGGAGCTGCGGTTTCAGCTCTTGCCGTGTACATATTGGGATCAGCCGGGCGCAGCGGTTTAACGCCGGTTAAAATGACGCTTGCAGGAGCGGTTATCGCTGCTATGTTTGCCTCTCTCACACAAGGGATGCTCGTGGCCAATGAAAAGGCGCTTGAAGAAGTGCTGTTCTGGCTCGCAGGGTCCATACAAGGGAGAAAGCTGGAATGGCTCTATCCTGTATTGCCCTATCTTCTTCTCGCATGGGCGGGTTCCATGCTGATGTTCAGACAGCTGAATATTTTTCTGCTCGGAGAAGACGTTGCCAAAAGCCTTGGACAGCATACGCTCCTATTTAAAATACTGGCCGGCGTCCTTATCGTTTTTCTCGCTGGCGGTTCGGTTGCAGTTGCCGGTCCTATCAGCTTTGTCGGTATTGTGGTGCCCCATATCGCACGTTATCTTGTTGGCAATGACCACCGCTGGGTCATTCCATATGCGGCACTTCTTGGCGGAATTCTTTTGATAGCAGCTGACATTAGCGCCAGATACATCATCATGCCCGAAGAAGTGCCAGTTGGTGTAATGACCGCCTTAATCGGCACACCTTTTTTTATTCATATCGCACGCAAAGGAAACTTCAAATGAGCAAGTATTTAACCGTTAGATCCAAGAGATATTCCATGTTATTTGATAAAAAAGCTTTGATCGTATCCATCGTTCTTTTTCTTATTATGGCAGGAATCATGTCTGTCAGCATTGGTATCGGGGAACTGTACATTTCCCCTCTTGAAGTACTCAAGTCATTAACGGGAACCGGCTCAGGTATGAACGATGTCGTCATCCAGCAGTTCAGGCTTCCAAGGATCTTGATCGCCGTTATTGCCGGAGCTTCCCTTTCCCTTGCAGGAGCGATTCTGCAGGGGGTAATACGCAACCCGCTGGCATCGCCGGATATGCTCGGTATAACAACTGGAGCAGGTTTTGCAGCCGTTACCTTCATCACGATGTTCAGCAATCAAAGCAACAATCTGAAAGTAAGTATCGGTTATTTGCCATTTGCCGCCGTACTTGGAGCGTTTGTTATGGCCGCCGTCATCTATATACTTGCCTGGAAGCAAGGAATATCCCCAGTCAGGCTCATTTTAATCGGTGTCGGTCTGATGTCAGCTACACAGGCACTCACTACCCTTATGATCATACTGGGTCCGATCTACGCCGCTTCACAGGCGACCATCTGGCTGACTGGAACGGTTTATGCAACAAATTGGCAAGATGTAAACAGCCTTTTGCCGTGGTTTATCATCCTTGTGCCCATCCTGTTCTTACTAAGCCGAATGCTTAATGTACAGGAACTAGGAGATGAGGTTGCGACAAGTCTCGGCCACTCCGTTCATAAAGGACGTTTTGTGCTGCTTGTCCTCAGTACCGCACTGGCCGGTTCTGCCGTTGCTTTTACAGGGGCTATCGGTTTTGTTGGTTTGATTGGACCGCATATTGCCAGAAGGCTCGTCGGTTCTTCCTTCGGTGCTATGCTTCCAGTATCGGGTTTAATTGGTACTATTCTGGTCCTGCTCGCTGATTTGGCCGGCCGGACACTGTTTTCACCATTAGAAGTGCCCGCAGGCGTTTTCACTGCCGCCATAGGAGCTCCCTATTTTATCTATCTGCTTTTTAAAAACCATGGTTAAGGAGTGATTTCATGTCTATCAAAACAGAATCACTGACATTGTCTTATGGAAAAAATCCTGTGATAAAAGATTTAAAAATAGCCATACCCAAAGGGGAAATCACCGTATTGATCGGCAGTAACGGCTGTGGAAAGTCTACTCTTCTCCGGTCGATGGCCCGTCTCCTATCACCTGAAAAAGGGTCCATTCTATTAAACGGTAAAGACATTGCCAAACGATCAACTAAAGAAGTAGCCAAAGAGCTCGCCATATTGCCTCAGGGTCCTGTAGCACCCGAAGGATTGACTGTGCTGCAGCTTGTCAAGCAAGGCAGATTCCCTTACCAGTCCTGGCTAAAACAGTGGTCAACACAAGACGAAGAGGCAGTTTATCATGCCCTTGACGCGACCAACATGCTCGAATTTGCCGAAAGAAGTGTTGATTCTCTTTCTGGTGGGCAAAGACAGCGTGCCTGGATCGCCATGACGCTTGCTCAAGGAACAGAAACCATCCTTCTGGATGAACCGACGACGTATTTGGATATGACACATCAGATTGAAATTCTCGATCTGCTCTTTGAACTAAACCATAGAGAGCAGCGGACAATCGTTATGGTTTTGCATGACTTAAATCTAGCCTGCCGCTATGCCCACCATCTTGTAGCAATTCAGAATAACACCGTGTTTGCACAAGGCCGTCCGGAAGACATCATGGACGAGAAGCTGGTTTCTGACGTTTTCCGCCTGCAGTGCAAAATTGTCAATGATCCATTGTTCGGAACCCCAATGTGCATTCCCTACGGAAAGGGGCGAACAGCTGGTCATGGCACACGTTCAGCTCAATATGCGTAATGTTATCGGATGGTCCGAATCAGAAAGAATCTATATCGAGAACCACTGCCGCTTTCAATTCTCTTTTTCAAAACAAAAAGCGGCATTTGCTGCAGAATACTTACTGGAAGAAGAGAATATGCTTGCTTTCATAAAAGAAGCAGGCAAAAAAATAGGTTCTCAGGAAGAAAGAGTCACTGCTTCTTTATTTTTTAAACGGTACGTCTTTTGCTGCCTGACTTCATCCCTTTATGCGCTCTCCATAAGAAACAAGCAGTTTGATATGAGGGTTCAAAACGTGATCATTATCGATGAACAGGAAAAGCACAGCTGGCTTCCCTCCTTCTCCCTTCAAAACATAGAGGGACTCTCCATGGCCGGCGACCGGGAAAAGTGGCGTTCCTCCGTTATAGAAATGCTCTTTGCTCAGAACATCTCCATCATGCTCGATCATCTGGCCAGTTATACGAAAGCTTCAAGAGCCATGCTCTGGGAGAACGCGCTCATCTATATTGCCTGGCTTTATAACGCATGGCAATCAGAAGCCCACCCTGCACCTCTAAAAAAGCAGCTGGAGGAAGATTATCGTTTTATCGTACAGCAAGCGGAAGGTTTTCATTTCGGAGCCTCCTCCAATCCTTTTCTGAAATCGTCAAGGAAGTATGAGGAACAGGAGATGAAAAAAAGGCAGACATGCTGCCTATATTACAGAACAGATGGAGGCACATGCTGCAAAACGTGCCCGATGAATGAAGCCGACTGATCCATTGAATATCAGGCGGCTTTTGTTTGTATGATAATAATATTGGGTATCACTTGATTATAGAGAACATAAGGAGGAAGAACATGGCCATTATTTATATCAGTATTGCTATAGTTGTTGCTGCATTGGTTTTCCTTGGAGTCTATGCTGTTAAACTGATGAAATCGAGCCGCCAGACGATGAAGAACTTAAACCGGACGACGCAGCTCATACAGGCGGAAATGAACGATGTAACCAATCAGACTGCTCTTCTGAACGAGAAAACAGAATACTTAAAATATGATATGTATAATAAAAAACAAAGCATTAAAAGTGTTGGAGATTCTGCTGCAGAATTGAAGAATACAACAGCAGAACTCCTCAGAAAGTTTAAAAAATAACAGCCGCAAGCCCGGGTCATGGGCTGCGGCTGTCTTGCTGTCAGAACGGTTTCATCTGGCTTATGACTTCGTTGTATTCCTTCAGCAGACGCTTCATTATTTCACGGGCAGGACGGCTTTCTGCAAGAGGAGCACCTTGCCCTGCCCATAATGACATCAACTCTCTTTTACCTTCACTTGCCGCTTTCTTGCGGATTTCTGACGTCATTGCGTTCAGGATCGGGTATGGCGGGAGATCTTCTACTGCTGCCATCTGCTTCATAAAATCATTGTTGATGCCTCTGGCCATCTTTCCAGAGAAGGCCTTCGTCAGCCGCAGATCCGTTTCCTTTGCATGAAGAACGGCGTCTTTATGCAAAGGATGGGCACCGCTTTCAGCTGAAGCTAAAAATGCCGTACCGAGCTGTACTCCACTCGCTCCGAGTGCCATAGCGGCAGCGATCCCCCGTCCATCCATAATTCCTCCGGCTGCTATGACTGGCACAGAAACCGCATCTGTAAGCAGCGGAATGAGTGCCATCGTCCCGATCAATGCATCTTCTGCTTCACCTATAAACGTTCCCCGGTGGCCGCCAGCTTCACTGCCTTGTGCCGAAATGGCGTCAATCCCAAGTGCCTCCAGCTTTTGAGCTTCCTTCACTGATGTTGCAGTAGCCATAATCCTTACCCCGTGTCCTTTCAAAAGATCCACAAGTTCATCTGAGGGGGCGTTAAATGTAAAACTCACGATCGGAACTTGAGCATCAAGGACACATTGAAGCTGTTCTTGAAAGGTGGACTGATGTTCTTTTTTACCCGTCGCCTTGTCCATACCAAGTGAAGAGCGGAAAGGTGCGAGCAGCGCCTGCATCTTTTCTGTCTGCACTCTGTCCTCCATGAATTCTTCAGGGAGGAATAGATTTACAGCATAAGGCTTATCCGTTGTTTCCCTGATTGTTTTGATTGCTGCTTGTAGATCTGCAGGTTTCATGTATCCTGCACCCAGGGTTCCTAATCCTCCGGCATTGGAAACAGCCGCAGCCAGCTCCGGAGTCGCTGGCCCGCCGGCCATTCCTGCTTGTACGATGGGATATTGAATGTCGAAAAGTGATAGAATGGATTGCTTCATTTCAGCACCTCTCTCCTTCGTTTTGGTTTCGAGTAACGAACTTCCAATTAGAGTGTAACAAAAAAACACGCCGGCTGTCCGCGTGTTTACGTTTTGATTTGTTCAAACTGACGATAAACGTGTTTGATGACCTGATGTATGTTTTCATTGCTATAACCGCATTCTCTCATCGCACGGGCAACATATCCAGCGACTTCTTCTTTTTCCGGATCCCCATTTATTTTCAGCAGCAGTTCATTGATTTTTTTATTTCGCTGACGTTCATCCATGATTTCACCTGCCTGCTCTTTTTCGTTAGTGTATGAACAGGACAAAAGAAAAAGACCCCTATTCAGAGGCTTTCTCCTTTCAAAACAAAAGCTATTTTTTTCCTTTTTTCACTTTGAGCAAAACAACGATAAACAACAGCAATATGGCAGCTATCATTATTCCTCTTGTATAAGGCGCCGCAATGGTTTTAATATCTTCCCAGTTACTGCCCAGCGTGGTTCCAAGGTAGATAAACAAGATCGACCAGGGAATGATGGCAATCAACGTATACAGTGTAAATGTGGAGAAACGCATCTTCGCGATACCCGCTGGAATGGAGATGGCATGGCGAACAACAGGGATAAAACGGGCAAAAAAGATCATGCCAGTCCCGTATTTTTGAAACCAACTTTCTGATAGATCAATTTGTTTGTGGCTGATCAGGATATATTTACCGTACTTCTCCAAAAACGGCCGTCCTCCATAATACCCCATCCAATATAGAAATAGCTGGGCAATGGTTCCGCCAATCGTTCCGGCAATTACAGAGCCTGCAAAGGTCAAATGTCCTTGTGAGATCATATAGCCTGCGTAAGATAAAACAAGTTCACTGGGAATGACTTCTATCATAAGACCAAGAGCAATGCCTAAATGTCCAAGCCCTACAATCCATTCCAAAAGTGATAATATCATTTCTTTCAATTTATATACCTACTCTCTATTAAAGTTATATCCCTGAACCTTGTACATCTTTTAGAGCCAGCCAGGTGACTCCGGCTAACCGCTAAGTCATTTGAAGTTTATCATAAAACCGATAAATGCCGCCAGAAGTCCTCCCGCATAACTGATTGCCAGATAAGTAATTAAATACTTCCACTGCCTTTTTCTATAGAAATGAACGTTCTCCAGTTTTAAAGTAGAAAACGTAGTGAACGCCCCCATAAATCCTATGCCAAAAAACAGTCTGATAGAATCTCCCGCGTGCATTCCTGTAAGCATACCGAGTAGAAATGAACCGGTAATATTAACAAGCAAGGTAGCAATTGGAAAAGGGGAGTCTGTTATCCTTTTTATGAATTGTCCAAGACCAAATCTGAAAATGGCTCCAAAGAACCCGCCCGCTGCTACAAGCATCACTTGCATCATACTCGCTGTTCCTCCTTGCCTCGTGTCAGTGATCCAAGAAGGAAACCTAGCCATGACATGACTAGCCCGCCTATTAAACTTAGGATGATATATAGGACAGCTGTTGCCGTGCGTCCCGTCTGAAGCAACTGAATATTTTCCACAGTAAATGTAGAAAATGTCGTAAACGACCCTATCAATCCTGTTCCGAGCACCGTCATAAAATAGGGGTGAACCCTGGGATTTCTGCCGATTCGAAACGTAAGATATCCGAGAGCAAATGAGCCTGCCATGTTGGTTAAGAAGGTAGCCAGCGGATAGCTCCCTTCCCAAACAAGTGCGATACCGAGCCCAAGGCCGTACCGTAGAAGGGCTCCGGCTATTCCTGCCAGTCCCACAAGTACGTAAAGCAGCATATCCGTCATCCTTTCTATAAGAAAAGCGCAAGCGACCTGTTTAGGTCCGACAAGCGCTGGAGCTAGACATTACTTCTATGCAACAAAACAGACTCCTGCCGCAATCGCGGCAGGAGCTGCTGTTTTCATCTCCAACATCATATTATCATGTTTAATTCCATTAGAACAATTTGCGTTAAAATTTACAAATCGTCAAAACCATTGGCATCTGAGACTTTTGTATATTGTCTTGACTTCTGTTCAAAAAAATCACTCTTACCCTGATTGATATCTTCATACGCTTTGATCCATTTCATTGGATTCTCTCTAAACCCATCAAAAGGACGCTGTATTCCCAGCTCATTGACCCGCTTATTGGCCATGAATTTAATATAGGCTTCAAGTTCATCCATTCTCAACCCAGGAAAACGGTCACCGATGATGTACCGTCCCCATTGTATTTCCAGTTCAGCCGCCTTTTTGAATGTCCCCTGAACAAACTGGACCGTCTCTTCAGAATTTAATTCCGGAACTTCATTCAGCAGTTCTTTGAAAATTTGGCAGAAGAGCCTGACGTGCAGCTGCTCATCCCGGTTGATATAATTGATCATCGTACTGGAGGCGACCATTTTCTGGTTTCGGGCAAGATTATAAAAGAAAGCAAAACCAGAATAGAAGTTTAATCCTTCAAGTACAATGTCATAGACGATCGATTCCATAAACGTTTTTGGTGATGGCTCTTCTGTAAACTTCAGATAGCCGTTTGCAATAAAATCGTTCCGTTCCCTCAAGACAGGATCATGTTTCCAGTATTCAAAAATCTCATCTTGTTTTTGCTTGTTCACCAGGCTCGATAACACATACGAATAGGACTGGTTATGCACTACCTCCTGAAAGGATAAAACCGTCATTAATGCCGACAGGCTGGAATCGGTCAAGTACGCCGCCACTCTTGAAGAGTAATCCGTCTGAATGCTGTCCAGAAAAGCCAACAGTCCAATGATCTTATTAAAGGTATCTTTTTCCTCGTTTGATAGATTCGGATATTGTTTCACGTCGCCGGACATATTGATCTCAAAGGGAGTCCAAAAATTCGCGAGCATGTTTTTATAGAGCGGATATGCCCAGCTGTACCGAACGTCATCCCAATTTAAGACATTGGAGCTCTGTCCGTTAATTAGACCAGTAGAAGCATTCGGCGCTTCTACATCATATAGTTTCCGTTCTGTCAGTGTTTTCATTAATAAAATAACTCCCTTCTTAGCTGGAACAGCTTTCACAGTCTTCCAATTCTGCAATAGATGTAGACCTCGTATAATACGTTGTTTTGAGACCTGATTTCCATGCCGTCAAGTGAAGATCGAGAAGTTCCTTCGCTTTAATCGTATTTTTGACATAAAAGTTAAACGAGATGGACTGGTCTACATGCTTCTGTCTGACAGCGTTTTGTCTGATGCTCCAATGCTGATCCAGCTCGTATGCCGATTTATAATACCAGCTTGTCTGAGGGGTAAGATCTGGAGCCGTCACCGGGATCCTAAAATCCTTCTTCTCCTCAGAGTACTCTTTTTTAAAAATAGGATCGACGGAGGCTGTGGAGTTCGCAATTAAACTGGTCGTCGCATTCGGAGCAACCGCCATAAGCCATGCATTCCGCAGGCCAGTCTGATGAACCTGTTCTTTTAATATAGTCCACTCTTCAGACACATAGTTCCTGTCTTCAAAATAAACACCGGTTTCCCAGTCAGATCCTTTAAAGGCTGGATACGCGCCTTTTTCCTTCGCCAGTTCATGGCTGGCTCTGATGCTTAAATAGCTGATTTTTTCATAAAGACAGTCATTATAAGCTACGGCTTCTTCTGATTCCCAGCGTATTCCTTCCACTGCCAGCAAGTGATGCAGCCCAAATGTACCCAATCCGATCGCCCTGTACTTCTTATTGGTAAGCACCGCTTGTTTCACTTCTATTCGCTCCTGGTTCATATCAATGACATTATCTAGCATGCGGATTTGGATTGGGATCAATCTCTCAAGCACATCATCCTTTACTGCTTTTGCAAGCGAAATAGAGCTTAAGTTGCAAGTCACATAATCTCCAGGTTTCTTTGTGATCAAGATTTTACCGTCCTGTGTTACTTCCTCTTCGACTGTAGTCGCTGATCCGTTCTGGGCAATTTCCGTGCAAAGATTGCTGCAGTAGACCATTCCGGCATGCTTATTCGGGTTAGCCCGATTAACCGTGTCCCGGTAAAACATATACGGCACTCCCGTTTCCAGCTGGCTTTTCATGATTCTTTTAAAAATTTCAATGGCTGGTACAACGTCATAGCCTCCTGAACCTTTTTCACCCAAAAGCCCTTGTTCGGCTGCGGCAACGCACTCATCATATTTATCGCGGAAACTGCCTTTGCCGGGTTCTTCATCAAAAAAATCATCCAGTTCATAGCCCATCACTTTTTTTACCGTATAAGGATCAAACAGATACCAGTCTTCTCTAGACTCTGCCTTTTCCATAAATAAATCCGGAATGCAGAGGCCCAAAAACAGATCATGAACCCGCTGCCGTTCGTCACCATTATTTAGCTTGGCGTCAAGAAAAGAAAAAAGATCTTTGCCGAACACATTGTAGTAGATGGCGATAGCTCCCTTTCTCTGTCCAAGCTGATCGACACTGACCGCTGTCTGGTTCAACAGCTTCGCCCATGGAATAATGCCCGATGAATTGCCCTTGAATCCTCTTATTTCTGAACCAAGGCTTCTGATCTTGCCAAGGTAAACGGAGATCCCGCCTCCGCCTTTCGAGAGCGTTGCTGCATCTGTTGTAGAATCATAGATTCCTCGAAGGCTGTCATCCATCGTATCGATGAAGCAGCTTGACAGCTGGCCATAGCTTTTACCCGCATTGGCAAGTGTAGGAGTTGCCACGGTCATATACAGGTTCGACATTGCCCAGTAGGCTTCTTTAATCAGCTCCATGCGGCGGTCTGAAGGTTCGTTGGACATCAAGGACATCGCGATGATCATAAAACGTTCCTGAGGCAATTCAAACACTTTGCCTTCATGCGATTTGGCAAGATAACGGTCAGCCAATGTACGAAGTCCTATATATGTAAAAAGTTCATCCCTTTGAGGGACAATCATCGCTTCAAGCTCATCTATTTCTTCTGGTGAATAGCTGCTTAACAGGTTCTTATCATAGATTCCTTTGTCTGTCAGTGTACGAATTAATCCATAGAAGTGGCCATATCCATGAACTCCTTGGCTCCCCCTGTTTTTTACTGCATCCGAGTAGATTTTTTTAAGATGCATTCTTCCTGCGACGAAGGTCCAATCCGGCTCATGCATTGAAATTCTTTCAAGTGCATGCAAAATAGCCATATTCATCGCTTCTGTTTGAGAACTGCTTTTATCAGCATAATAGCCTACCTGTTCTGTATACTCTTCCTTTTTATCAAGCTGGGGAAAGCCCAATAGAATTTCATCCAGCCAATTCATAACAAGATGATCTGTTCCGCCTGCTATAACCAAAGTCAAATCTCCTCCTCTAAAAATCCGCAAAATAAAAAGGCCCATCCAGTGGATGAGCCTAAAAAAACGACACGAGTTATATGAATCAAAAATAGCAGTAAAGTGTGCCGTTTTTGCTTCTCAATCCCCGAAGAATCAAAATCGTGAAACAAAAAGGCAGGTCTACTGGCTAATGCTTCCTCCTACTCTGAGCCTTCCCATGTAAAAGCCACACAATCGTGCGCGTTTCTTACACAGTGGATTCTCATTTCGTCCACATGACAGTTGCGGGGACAGCTCCGGATTGTTTTACCGGATTCCCTATTAAGTCTTACAAGACACCTCTTGTTTCAAATACTATATTTAGTTTAATACATTTACTTTCACACTAAATATAGTATTTGTCAACACCTAGTTTTCATTTATTTTGTTATTCCATATTGTATTTGCGCAGTACTTAATGATGTCCCGGCGGCGGATAATCCCAATAAAATGCCCGTCGTCGTCAGTCACCGGAATAAAGTTCTGGTCAGTTGCCAACGTAATTAAATCTTCCATATTTGAATTGATTGATACTGAGATATTGTTCACACGCTGTGGAACATCCTTCAGTTTTGTTTTCACCACATCGTAGAAGCCAAGGTCGAACGCTTCTTTCAATTTCCAAAGCAGATCCCCTTCTGTGAGCGTACCGACATACTGCCCTTCCTCTGAAACAAGGGGAACAGATGTATATTTGTGATAAGAAAGCTTCTCCAATGCCTGCCTGATGGTCGATTCAGGATTCAAATATTTAACCTCTTCTTTAGGCAATAGATAAAAAGCTATGTTCATGCTGTGATCTCCTTTAACCATAAAATGCAGCCGTTCTTTTCTACTATAACAAAAAATAAAATAGATGAGCAGTAATAAGCCATCACACAAAAAAAGCCCTAAGAAGGACACATATGTTCTATTGTCTATTCCCTCACTGTGTTTTATTTAAACTTTTTTTGCCAGGGTCCACCCCATAATTTTGCTGAAAAAGCCAGCTTTTATATTCTTCTTCCAATTCAGTCAATGGCCATGTGGAAAGCTCTGCTTCCACTTCTTTGCTTATCCCGTTTTTCTTTAGCATCTGAATAAGGAAATTCTTCCTCTCTTCAACGGCTTTCCGCAATAATCCGCCCATCATTTCCTCCCGTTAAAGCGTTTTCATAGTATAGTATACGTGGATCCAATTAAATAGTTTCAGCATTCATGGCTCTTTACTGAAACTTATTGGATAGAGTATACATTTATGACCACTAAACGGAAGATCTGACTTGTTTTTCTTCTTTATAAATCTTTATTGATTTCCCGAATGACATGAGAGACCTCGGGGAGAATCAGCTTTTTCATGGCTAAAGCTGCCGCTCCTGTAGATCCGGGCATTGCAAAAACCGCTGTGGAGCCAACAACTCCTGCCGCTGCTCTGCTCAGAATGGCTGCAGATCCAATATCCTCGGTATAACTTAACATCCTGAAAAGCTCGCCAAAACCTGTAATTTCCTTTGTAAACAATGGTTTTAGCGTCTCAATGGTAACATCCCTGGCAGCAATGCCAGTCCCGCCATTAATTAAAATAGCCTGGATATCACTTGCTTCACACCCAGCCAAGACAGCAGATTCGATTTCCCCTCGCTCATCTTTTACAATTACATAGTCTCCCACTGTATGGCCGTTCAGCGTTAACTGCTCTTTTATAAGAGTGCCGCTGCGATCGGTTTCTTCTGTTCTCGTATCACTCACAGTAATAATTTTGCAGCAGACAGAAGAAGGAGCCTGTCTTTTATGATCTTCTACACTCATTTGCTTCCCCTTTCCCGGAGGTTGTAATGGATGTATTATCCTTTATTCATGGCCAGAAGTCTATCCTTTTGCATGCTCAAAAATAAATCGGAACAAATACGCTTTGCAAAACGTAATGTTTCCGTTATAATAAGATGAATTATTTTTAATGCGTTTGGAAGGAGCACTCATATGAAAAGACACTATGCGGCCTTGACGTTTATGATCATAGGATCAATGATACTATCTGGCTGCGCGAATGGCACTAAACATAAATTAAATAGCCCTCATAAGCTTACCATAACTACAACACTTTATCCCCTGGAATACTTTACGAAAAGGATCGGCGGAAAGCATGTTTCTGTATCAAATGTAATCCCTCCAGGCACCGATGCTCATTCTTTTGAACCGTCTACGAAAGACATGATCAAAATTTCAGACAGTGATGCATTCATCTATAACGGTACAGGAATCGAAGGATTTGCTGATAAAGTAAATGAAACGGTAAAAAACGAAGGGGTTGAATCCATAAAAGCAGCCAATGGCCTCACACTGGAAAAAGTGGAGCATCGTGATGAGGACCCTGACGAACATGGGGATAAAGATCCCCACATTTGGCTTGATCCGGTTTATTCAATCCAAATGGCCAAGAACATCGAACAGGCGTTAATTAAGCTGAACCCAAAAGCCAAAGCTGACTTCACAAAGAATTACCTATCACTTAAGAAGGATCTTGAAAAGCTTGATACCTCGTTCAATCAAACGATCAAGAAAAGCCCGCATAAGGAGATTATTGTTTCTCATGCTGCCTATGGATACTGGGAACATCGGTACGGCCTGAAACAGATTCCAGTTTCCGGACTGTCAACTTCTCAGGAACCGTCACAAAGACAGCTGCAAGACCTGGTCAAACACGTTAAAGCAAAACATATTCACTATGTTCTTCTTGAAAACAGTGCCAGCGATAAACTGGCCAGAGTTGTAGAACATGAAACAGGAACAAAAACACTGAAATTAAGAAACTTAGAGACCCTTATTCCTAAGGATGCTGAGGCGAACGAAGATTATTTATCACTTATGCAAAAAAACGTTCAAGTCTTGAAACAGGCCTTAAGATAAGAAAGCAGGACCATGAATGGATGAATCATGGTCCTGCTTTTATGTGTTAATTATGATTTTCTTCGTTTAATGAACAGCACGGCTCCGATAATCACGATCAGCAGCACTACGATAAACAGCGGGGCTGCTGCATTGTTCGACTTCGATTCCGCCTTTTCAGCTTTTTTCTGTTGTTCTTCTTTTTGGGTCTTTTCACCTTTTGCTTTTTCTTTTTTAGGTGCTTCCTTTACCGCCTTCTCTTCTTTCGGCTTCTGAACAGCAAAGGAGTAATCTTTTTGGATAATATGGCCATCAGCACCGATAATTTTGTAATTTACTTTATACTTCCCGTTTTCAAGCGGTGAGGGAGCCGTGCCTGTCATTATATTATTCTTTACGTCCACTTTTACATCTAAGGGTTTTCCATCCTTAGTGACTTTCATCGTGCTTAAATTTTCAATTTTTGATTCAAAAGTTAACGTGATCTTGCTTAAGTTTTCTTTGATCACAGCACCTTCTGCCGGCTGTGAAGATTCAAGGCCGGTATGGGCGGATGCAATTGACGCAGAACAAAGAAAAAAAACAGCGGTAAGAAACAATATGTACTTCTTCATGTTACATCTCCTTTACTTTCCTCATTGCTATATATACTTTACTGGAAAACGTAAAAAAAGACCACCCAGACACAACCATCAGGGGGTCTTTTCTGTTTACTGTTATTCATGCCGGATCAGGGCTTAGCAAAATGCACAAGCACAGCCTATGATAATTAACAAAATGAACAGTACCACAATAAGGGCGAATCCACTTCCACCGCATCCAAATGACATTTTGTTACCTCCTCTTTCGAGATATTTAACGCTCTACACCCATAACATATGAAGCGGCCGGGCTGTGTGAAACGGTACAAGAGTCTATTTTTTAAAAAACTTTCATGTTTGCTGATGATGTAAAGAGCCTGAGAAAATACGCCTATTTTCCAAGCTTATCCGCATTTGTCCCATACAAAAAAAGCAAAGCGCCATATAGTGTTAGGGAGATGTTGGAGTTTATGACAAAGGAGGTAACACATATGGGATTCGCAGCAGGCGGAAGTGGTTTCGCTTTGATCGTGGTACTGTTCGTGCTTTTGATTATCATCGGATGTGCTTGTGCTTTCTGCTAATGCACTGAACAAGGAAAAGATGCAGATCTTTTCCTTGTCATTATGAACTACGATTAACGCAAATTGTTTTCCAGTAACCAAAACCCATAATTAAAGCACTGAGCGCCGCTCAGTGCTTCTTTTTATTGCTTCGCTTGTGCTTCCGTCTCGGTCTTCTTCTTCAACGCCCAATACGTCTCCAGAGCCCGCTGTCCGATGTGCTTGTTGACCGCTTGCGTTCCGCTGTACGGTGACGCATCTGGTACAATAATCGCAAAAGCTATTTCCGGATTATCATAAGGGGCATAGCCGACCAATGTCAGGTTATCTTTGTTCGCAATGAAGTTTCCATTGTGATCATATTTTTTAACCTGGGCTGTACCTGTTTTCCCTGCCGGGTTATGGTATTTCGAACTGTTAAAATACTGTGCGGCTGTTCCACCCGGGGAATGGTAAACTTCCCAGAACCCTTGCTGCACGCGATGAATATAGCTTTTATCCATATCTATCTCGTTCAAAATATTCGGTTCAAACCTCTCAACGAGTTTTCCTTCACGATGATCTCCTGTTTCCGGCTCCCGAATTTCTTTGACGAGCCGGGGCTGCACACGGTATCCCCCGTTAGCAATTGTTGATACATATTGGACCATCTGGATGGGAGTATACGTGTCAAACTGTCCGATCGCCATATCAAGCATATTTCCAAGCTCTCCATAGCCTCCATTATAACCTGTTGATTCATTCGGAAAATCGATTCCTGTCTTCACTCCCAAACCAAACTGGCTAAAATAATAACGCATAACATCATAGCCTAAGTAACGGTTATTCCCGTAAAAACTTTTTGTGCTGTAGCTGAATTTGCCAAGCCTCATGGCGATATTGAACATGTAAACGTTGGATGATTTCTTCAAGGCGGTTGTGTCATTTATGCTTCCCATGTTGGCATGTGATTTTTTTGTCAAACCTCCAAATTTCAAAGGTGCATCATAAATATACTCACCCATATGAATCACGCCTTTATGAAGACCTGTGAGAACGGTTGCTCCCTTGACGGCAGATCCCATCTCATATGCATCAAACAGTGCGCCATAGGAGTCATTGACAAACTTCCCATTGCTATCCATCTTCTTCCCGGCAATCGTGTAGATTTCCCCTGTCTTCGGGTTCATCATTACGATGTAGGCAGATCTCATCATTTCATTCCCGCGGTCGGCCCGGCCCTTACTGATCTCCTCTTCCAGGATCTTTTCCATCTTATGCTGAAGCTCCATATCGATCGTCAGAACCAGATCTTTTCCACGTTTACCCGGAATGACTTTCGGTTCTCCGAGCGTTTTTCCAGTTTTCGGGTTCGTAAGGTAGATGCTTTTCTCTTTCGTTCCGCGAAGTGTTTCCTGATACTGAGCTTCAATTCCGCTGACCCCGACCTGGTCGGTGCGGTCATAGTTCAGTGCCGAAAGATAATCCTGCTGCTCTTTCGGCATCTGCTTTACCCGTCCAAAAATGGTCTTGAGCGAATCGCCGAACGGATACGTCCGGTCTGCATCCGGCATGATATCAATGCCTTGAAGCTGATCCAGGTTTTCAGAAATGATGGAAATTTCACGATCTGTTAAATTTTTCTTTACTGGTGAAGCGGAATAAGCATAGCCGGCATCCATTTCTCGTTTGATGGCGAGAATCTGCAGATCTTTTGTTGTCAGTGTATCGAGGTCCTTTTTTGTGATCCGGCTGACCAGCAGCTTGTATTCTTTTTCATTGTTAAGTTTTTTTGTTTCAGCCGGGGTAAGTCGTTCTTTCATAAGATTAGCCACTCCTGTTTTTACGATAAAAAAGTCTTTTTTATCACGCTCAGGAATTTTCTTCTTCTCCACTTGAATATGCTGAGACAGCCATTTGGCAACCTTATATGTATCTTCTGCTTTTGTACTGCTTGTTTTCGTATACGTCAGCGTAAAATAAGGTTGATTGTCCACCACAACCCGCTGATTACGGTCAAGGATCTTTCCGCGCGGAGCTTCTTTCTTAGCTTCTTCTTTTTTTATGGCTTCAGATTCCTGTCTTTTTTCTTCCCCATTGACGATTTGAAGAACACCGAGACGCAGTATGAGGACGGAGAAAAGCAGAAAGACGGCAACAAATAGTATATTTAAGCGAAAAGGAAGGTGGTTCTTTTTCTTTTTGGTTTTCTTTTGAGTTTCCATAACCCTTTCCCTCCAGTAGATTATTACAATTATATTACAAAACCTTCCCTACTAGATTACTAAAGTTTGAAAGAGATTCCAAGTTTTTCATTAGAATTTTTTTCAAAAAAAACTCTGTTAGTCCATTTTGTTGTTTTGGTGGGGTGTGATTGAACCGCCTTCTGAAAATCAGAAGGGGCTGTCCAAGTAGTCTGTAAGCTGTTGATTTCCGTTCCAGGCTGCTCGCTTTCCGCGGGGCGTGCGGTGAGCCTCTTGGTGCAGGCACCGGCGGGAGTCTCACC